>JAENZF010000069.1 GCA_016841385.1 Methanobacteriota archaeon
TGAAGCAGTGCGAAGACCTCCTCGGCACAGCCGAGATGAAACTCACCGAGCTCGGTCGCGACCGGTGAAACGGCAGTGTCGCGGTCTGCAGCCGATACCCCGCTCGACTACCGTATTCTCTTCCGGTACAGGGTGCCGAACCCTCGTCTTCGCAGGCAACGCCGAACCTCCCGACAGTTACCAGGCTGCTCCGGCCCCCCTTTTCCCGGAGATACCCCGGCAGGCCCCGGAAAACTGCCGGATCAGAAGGGGCCGTTACCCGAATGTCCCTTCCCAAACCGATATAATGCCAAGACGTCCACTATCCTTCATGGTTGACGAGAAAGCGTGGGCGGTGATGACCGTCTTTGCCGCATGCGTCGTTACGGTCATGGGTCTCCTCGGTGCGATCCCGGTAGATCTGGTTCTGATCGTCGGGTTCTTCGCAGCCGTTCTGCTCATCGGCGTCGGCGTGCTGGTGCTCGGCGAGATCCGGGACGGGATGCGGGGCGCCCGGTGAGAGGTCCCGCTCAGGAACCCTCGCACCTTCGGTGCTCGAACTCCTGTCCTACGGACAGTCGTTACTCGAAACCCTTCGGGTTTCCCAAACTCCTGTCCTACGGACAGTCGTTCTCCGGGACCTCCGCCTCGAGCTCGACCACCAGTTCCTCCCCCCGCCGGAGCGCCTCGATGAACGGCCGGGGGAGGCCGGCCGCGACCCGGTCGGACCGGATGCCCACGGTCCGGTCCGAGACGAAGTCGCTCCGCCGCCAGACGAGATCCGCAGGATGGTCCAGGGTAAACGCCGCGCTGCCCCGCGATCGGACCTCGACGGTCTCGCCGCCCGCAACGAGACGGGTCGTGAGCACCGCCCGGTCGTCGCGGAGCACCGCTTTCAGGCCGGTGTCGAGGTCGGCGGCACCCTTGTCGGCAGCGACGCCGATGATGCAGTCGCCGGTTAGCGTCAGCGTCTCGTCCCTCGTCACCTCAAACGTCGTCGGGTGGGTTCCCCGGACCAGTGGGTGCCCCCGTGCCCGCACGATATCCCTCGCCTTCATGCTTATTAGGAGAGGGATTCTATTGCTAATGAATGATTAGTATCGTTTGCCCCGTCTGTAAAGAGGAGTGCGAACACCAGGTTCTCCGGGAAGCCGCCGAACTGGTGGTTCAGTGCAGTGAGTGCGGTCAGGTCCACCGGATACCAAAGCCCCCCGAACCCGAGGTTCTCACCGTCAAGGCTATCGTGAGCCTTGAAACGGAGTCACAGGTCTGCAGCGTTGAGATGCTCGCCGACGAAGTCGTGACCCTCGGGGACCACATCGCCGCGGAGTGCGAAGACGAGGTCTTCGGGGTCGAGGTCACCGGCATCGAGGCCGGAGCGAAGCGAGTCCGCCGGGCGAAGGCCGCGGAGGTGACGACCCTCTGGACCCGGGGGATCGAGCAGGTCGTGGTGAAGGCATCCATCCACACCGGGCGCACGACCCTCCCGCTCTACCAGACCGCAGAGGGAGAAGATGAGTTCGTCGTCGGGGAAACCTACACCTTCGGCGGGCGGCGGATCAGAATATCGCACATCAAACTCCGCGACGGGCCGGTCCTCCGGAACGAAGGTTGGAAGACCGTGGCCCGCAGGGTGAAGCGGATCTATGGATACCTCGAAGGGCGCTACCAGAGGCGGTGATCCCCGCTTCAGGATAACCACTGTCACCATATAACAACTGCAAAAATCACAGCACCGGGTCCGGCGGCACCGGCCCCTGGCCCTCACCGGGGCAGGGGCTCTGGCAGGTGGCGCCGGATCGCAGCCTCGAGGTCTTCGCGGTGGACGAGCCCCTCCATCCGCTCCCTGACCTTGTCGCCCTCCATCACGAGGGTTGTCGGGGTCACCCGGAGGTTATACGTTTTGATATGCTGGGGATTCTTCACAGCATCGATCTCCTCGATCTCGATCCCGAGATCCTTCTCCACCTCGCGAAGGATCGGGGTCTGCTCCTCGCACCCCATGCACCCTTCCTGGTAGAAACTCATCACTTTCACCGCCATATATGGCAGGAAGCGGGGAGACTATAAAAAACTGTGGGGGGTCGTCACCCTGTTATAGCGTTGAGCGTGACCCGGGCACTGCCGTAGCGGTACTTGATGACCACCGAGTCGGGGGTCTTGTCGACGACCTCCCCGAAGCGCAGTGACGGGATCTCATTGGTCTCGTTGCCGAGAGGGATATCCGGCGAGACCGTCAACCCGAGCGGAATCAGCCCGCCTACTTCCCAATCCGTAAAATTAAAGCCGAGACGGACTATGTCCTCTTCACTCAGGTTCGCTTCGAAGTCATTTTCCCCGTAGGAGAGGCTGATGGTCTTCGTCTCACCGGCCTGCATCCCGACGAGCCCCGCGGAGATGGCGTTGGTCTCAAACCCCAGCAGGCCGAAGCTCACGGATCCGTTGGTCTCCGGGTATAAGATAGGGACAGGGGCAATGTTCTCGCCCGAGACCTGCCCGCCGACGGGCATCTCCAGGCCGGAGGTCAGGAAGATCTTATTGTTCCCCTTCTCGTACTCGCTGATGAGGAGGTTCTGGTCGGTCGTGACGAGGGGGCGCCCGTCCTCGCTGAGAATAGTGTAGCCGATCACCGCAGTATTCCCTATTTGGGCGGTCTGCTTCTTCTCGAACATCGGGGCGAGGTACGTCCCCACCATGGCCACCGCAACCAGCAGGGCGATTCCCACATAGGCCCATTTCATCCATGGGGCATTGTCGTTCTTCGAGGTTTTCTGCTGTGTCTGTTTCATCACGAGTACAATCGCCTTTTGGTGAAATAAAATGATATTATTCTGGAGAGGAGAAGGGGCACCAAAGGGCAGATATATATCAGGAGAGCACTACCTTAAGGTTAGCCCCGGCGACCTGCTCGCCCCGGGGCCATCTCAGTTGATAGGAGTGATTACAATGGCAAAAATCGAACGAGGACCATACCGAACGATATGGCAGGACTTCGACGACCTTATGGCCGAGATGGAGAGCAGGTTCCAGTCCCTGCTCGGGGGAATCGGCGCACGGGGAGAAGAGGTCAGGGGCCGGGTCGTCCCGGCAGTCCGTGATTTCCGCGTCGACGTCCGGGACCACGAGGACGAAGTTATCGTCGTTGCCGACCTCCCCGGCATCGAGAAGGAGAACGTCGCCGTCCGGCTCATCGATCCCCAGCACCTGGAGATCGTAAGCAGGCGGACGGGCGAGACCGAAGAGGAGACCAGGGATTTCTTCATGCGGGAGCGCATCTACGGCCAGATGAGCCGCACGGTGCTGCTTCCTGCCGAGGTGACCGAGGAGAACTCCGCCGCTTCGTTCAAGAACGGTGTCCTCGAGGTCCGACTGAAGAAAGCGCCGACCGAGACCGGGACTACAATCCCCATTGAGTAACTTTTTTTCGTGCCTTTACCAATTTTGACCGAATAATTCATGTCAGGCCAGCGTGACACTATCATGATGGATAAAAAGAAGGTCAAGGATTACATGACCTACGACGTCGTCACCGTCAATGCTCACGGAACGGTCCGGGACGTCATCGAAGCCATAAAAAACACGCACCACGACGGTTTCCCGGTTGTGGAGAACTCGAAAGAGGTGGTGGGCTACATCTCTGCGCGGGACCTCCTCTTTGCCCATCCGTCAACACCGATAGAGCAGGTGATGTCCCGCCACCTCATCGTCGCGGACCCCGATATGAGCGTGAACGATGCAGCCCGCGTCATCTTCCGTTCAGGCATCCAGAAACTCCCGGTCGTCGACGAGAAGAATGAACTCATCGGGATCATGTCGAATTCCGACGTCATCAGGTCCCAGATCGAACACGTCTCGCCGGAGAAGGTCTTCAAATTCATCGAGACCCTCAAAAAACTCTACGGGGTCGAGCCGACGCTGAAGCGGGGCTCGGTTCCTATCAACGACCTCCTGCCCACCCAGTCAAAGATATACGAGGACGAACTGGAAGGGCGGATGTACGAGATCAAGAAGGGGCTTGCCGAACCCCTGATCGTGGTCCGGCGGCCGGGCCGCTGGATCCTGGTCGACGGGCACCACCGGGCGATAGCGGCGAAAAGGCTCGGGATCACGAACCTCGACGCTTACATCATCGAGGTCAGGGAGAATATCGAGCTCGGTATGGAGCGGACGGCCCGGACGCTCAACCTCAAAACCCTCGACGACATCAAGGTGCTCGACTACGCCCGCCACCCCCTTGTCGCGCTGACGCACCGGCTCGTGCGGCACGGCTAGGATCCTTCGGTCCGGGTATCGTAGTCCTCGTTTAAGACGTGTTCCTTGACCACCGTCCCCTCCGGGATGATCACCTCCGGCCAGAGCCGGGTCCCGGAATGGACGACCACGCCGTTTTTCAGCACCGCGTGCGGCCCGATGACCGTGTCGTGCTCGATGTTGCACCCGCTGCCGATGAGCGTGTCGTTGTCGATGATGCTCCCGCTGATGGTGGTGTCCCTGCCGATCACCACCCGGTTGTAGATGGACGAGGAGAAGATCTTCGCGCTGTTCTTGATGATGCATCCCTCCCCGATGCTCGTATACGGCCCGATGACGACGTTCTCCTCGATGATCGTCCCGGCGCCGATCGAGACCGGCCCGATCACCCGGGAGTTGGCGGCAACCGAGACGCAGCTCCCTATCTGCGCCGGGCCCATGATGCGGGCGCCCTTGATGTAGAGGTCGCCGGAGATGTTCGTGAACCCGATATCCTGCAGTTTCCACCGCTCAGCTTCGCGGAGCGACCGGGGGCTCCCCACGTCGGACCAGTTGCCGCGGGCAAGCCAGGCCTTCAGCGCGTAGCCCTCCTCCATCAGTTCGGGGAAGAGGTTGCGGGCGAAGTCGAACTTCTCGCCGGTCGGGATATGGTCGAAGATATCGGGGTCACAGACGTACATCCCGGTGCTCGCCAGGTTTGAGAAGATCTCCCCGGGGCTTGGTTTCTCCTTGAACCGCTTGATCTGGTAGTTCGCGTCGATCTCGGCGATACCGTACTCGGTGGGGTCGTCGATGCTGATCAGCCCGATGGTGGTGATCGAGTCGTTCGCTAGGTGCTCGCGATAGAACTCGAGCAGGTTTAAGTCCACCACGTGGTCGCCGCCGACGACGAGGAACGGCTGTTCTTCAAGGTACTTCTGGGCGTTCTTAACACTCCCCGCCGTCCCGAGTTTTGTTTTTTCGTGGACGTAGGTGACGTTGACCCCAAAGAGCGACCCGTCCCCGAGTGCCTCCTCGATAGCATCGCTCATGTAGCCGAGCGTGATGACCACGTCGTTGAACCCGAGGTTGGAGAGGTGTGAGACCAGGTGCTGGATCGAGGGTTTGTTGACGATCGGAATACACGGCTTAGGACGCCCGAATGTGAGGGGGCGGAGCCGTGTGCCCTCCCCTCCGCACATTATGCACACCTTCATGCCACTCCATTGTATGCGTATCGATTTAACCCTTGGGGCGACCCGGAGCTCCCGCTCCCAACCTTTATCCATCGCTATGCAAAGAGTCTACAGGAATGACGGCGTTTGAATGTACGCTCTGCGGGAAGTGCTGCATGCACGCAGGCAGCGAACTCATCGAGGTCGAGAAGAGGCTCACCAGCCGGGACTTCCTTTGTCGGCAGAAGATCGTCGGCGGCACCTTCCGCGCCCGGGTCGAGGAGCGGTTCCTCGATGCCTTCAGGGATACCTCCGAGAACGATAGCCATCCGTCCTGGTGCCCGTTTCTGCGAGGCCTCCCCGGGGAGGAGGGGAAGTATGTCTGCACCGTCCACGACAGCCGCCCGCTGGTCTGCCGATCCTACATCTGCTGTGCCATGCGGATCTTTACCCGCGACGGGCAGGAGGTCGGGAAGGTGAAGGGGAGGAGGAGCCTTGTCACCGAGGACGCCGACCTGCGCCGGTGCTGGGAGGAGTCGGTGGTTCCGCTCGGGACCGACGACGATATTGCCTGGAGAAGTGAGGTCGCCGCGGTCCTCGGCCGTGCAGGCTACCGGGTCGATGCCTATGAGTGAGCAGAGACACCTCCCGGTCGTCCGGGGCCGGGTGCAGTGCACGCTAAAAGAGGCCATCTCCATCGACCGGTGCAGGCTCTGCGTCCATTCCGCCAGTGTCGTAGTCGGAGGAAGAGAACTGCCGTCACCGGCACGGGCCTACTGCAGCCGGTGCCGCGATGCGCCCGATGTCGATATGGCGAAGGTCGAGGCGGTCTTCTGCGACGACCTTCAGGGCGAGGGATTCCGGAGCATCACGAACATCATCAGCTAGCGGATTACTTCCGCCAGAACTCCCAGGGATGTTTCGTCTGGAACGGAACACCCTTCGCCTCGTGATTCCAGTCGGTCTCTATCGTGTGGTGGACCAGCCTGACCTCGTTCCGGAGCTCGGTAAGGACTTCTTTGACGTCTTCAAGTTCACGCTGGAGCCGGTTCAACTCTTCAAACGAGCGCTGCTGCCGCACCGTCACCGTCCCCCCGTCTTTGCAGGCAAGACCGGCCTCGATCAACTCAAGAATCGCCTCGTTCCGATCGAACGAGTGATCCCTGGCAAACTGATCGATCTGCTCCATCAGGTCGGGATCGAGCGCAAACGAACATCTCATCACCATAGATCGTCCACTCCTGAGGATATTGTACCTATCTGCTGATTATAGTGTCTGCCGTTCCGGTATGGCGTATCCCTTCCGGGCGGCCACCGATGCCATCCGCTCCCCGTGCAACCGTCTCCCATCCGGCAAAAAAAAGTGCCCGGGTCCTCTATTGAGGACAGCCCGGTCAACTGATATTTTCCATGTTGTATCCTTTCTGGGCGAGCAGGTCCTTCACCCGCTCGCGATGGTTGCCCTGCAGCTCGATCGAAGAATCTTTGACCGTGCCGCCACAGGCCAGTTTCGCTTTCAGGAACTTCGAGAGGTCTTCGAGGTCGATGTCGTAGGGGTCGAGACCCTCGATGACCGTGACTTCCTTTCCATACCGGCGCCTATTTATCTTTACGCTGATTCTCTGTTGTTCTTTGGCAACTTCTTCACAGATACACAGTTCCTTTGGCAGTCCGCAAGTCGGACATATCCCACCGTTCATTGCATGTACCTTTCAGCTCTCGTTATATATTATTTGGCATGGTCATCCGTCAATCAGACAGACGTCGCACCCTAGCGAGAATATCTGGTCCGGCCGGCTCCGGTAGCGGTAGACGGTGATCCCCTTGCACCCGAGGTCATGGGCGAGGGAGAAGACGCGGGCTATCTCATCGACGGTTACGGTCTCTGGCAGATTTACTGTCTTCGAGACGGCATTATCCACGTGCTTCTGGAACGCGGCCTGCATCCGCACATGGTGCTCCGGTGCGATCTCGATAGCCGTTCTGAAGAGGTCCCGGGTATGGGCCGCGAGAGGGAGGCCTTCGACCGTCCCGTAGCGCCGCACGTGATCCGCTACGTCTCTCCCTCCGGCGGTCTCGGGCAGGAGTTCCCGGACGAGGCCGCTTTCGATGCTGACCGGCTGCCCGTCGATCGTCCGATCGTAGGCGAAGGAGAAGACCGGCTCGATGCCGCTCGTGGTCCCGGCGATGAGGTGGAGCGAGCCCGTGGGGGCGATGGTGGTGACGGTGGCGTTGCGCATACTCCCGGAGTAGACGGATCCTTCAATCGCCGGAAACGACCCCTTCTCCGCCCCAAGCTCCTCCGACCGCTCCCGGGCCGTCGCCTGGACCCGTTCCATCAGGCTCCCGGCAAACCGGATCGCCTCCTCCGATTCGTAGGGTATCCCGAGGCGTATGAGCGCCTCGCTAAATCCCATGACCCCGAGACCGATCTTCCGGGTGGCGAGGGTTCGAGCCCGGATCTCGGGCAGGGGGAACCGGTTTACGTCGATGACCGAATCAAGGAAGTCGACGCCGCACCGGACAGTGGTGGCGAGCAGGTCTTCGTCGAGGTCGTGCTTGTGTATGCACCGGGCGAGGTTGACGCTCCCGAGGTTGCAGCTCTCGTAGGGGTAGAGCGGCTGCTCGCCGCAGGGGTTGGTCGCCTCGATGGCGCCGAGGTGTGGGGTGGTGCTCCGCCGATTGATCTCGTCGAGGAAGAGCACTCCCGGCTCGCCGGACGCCCGGGCGGACGTGGCGATCAGCCGCCAGAGCGAACCCGGGTCGACGCTCTTCCAGACGCTGCCGTCGCGGGGGTTGATGAGGTCGTACTCCTCTCCCCTCTCCAGGCAGCGGAGGAACCGTGCGTCGATGCCGACCGAGAGGTTGAAGTTCGCAAAGCCTCCGGCCTGCTTGCAGGTGACGAACTCCTCGATATCGGGGTGCGAGGCCGCAAGCACCCCCATATTCGCTCCCCTCCGCCGACCGCCCTGCCTGACCGCCTCGGTCGCCGTATCGAAGACACGCATGAACGAGACCGGCCCGCTTGCGGCGCCCATGGTCCCGTTGACGATGTCGCCGCGGGGGCGGAGGCGGCTGAACGAGAACCCGGTCCCTCCCCCGGACTTGTGGATGAGCGCCATGTGGGCGAGGCTTGCAAAGATCCCTTCGAGGGTATCCTCCACCGGGAGGACGAAGCAGGCCGAGAGTTGCCCGATGGAGGTTCCTGCGTTCATCAGGGTCGGGGAGTTCGGGAGGAAGAGGAGGTTTGAGGTGAGCGAGAAGAACTCGCGGGACCTTGCCGGGCCGCCAACGGCGCCGGCGACCCGGGAGAAGAGGTCGTGCGGTGTCTCGCCCGGGAGGAGGTAGCGGCGTTCCAGGAGGAGGCGGGCTGCAGGAGAGAACTCCATACTGACTTCATGGAACCCCGCCCTTAATAACCCGTCGTGCCCAACTCTCCTGCCAGCAATGTCTCTTATCGTGCTCGGAACTGCATCCCACGTGGGCAAGAGCGTGACCGTGGCGGCGCTCTGCCGTGCGCTCTACCGGCGCGGAATCCCGGTTGCGCCGTTTAAATCCCAGAACATGAGCCTCAACTCCTACGTTACGGTCGACGGAAGCGAGATCGGGATCGCCCAGGCCGTCCAGGCCTTCGCGGCCGGCGTCGAGCCGACGGCCGACATGAACCCGGTTCTCCTCAAACCGAAGGGGGATCAGGTCTCGCAGGTGGTTTTGCTGGGCCGGCCGTATAAGGATGTGCAGATCCGGGACTACTACGTCGAGACGGATATGCTTCTTGAAGAAGCCGTCTCTGCGTTCGAGCGGTTACGGCAACAGTACGGGCACGTGGTGGTGGAAGGGGCCGGAGGAGCGGCGGAGGTAAACCTCTACGACCGCGACATCGCAAACATAAGGCTCGCCCGGCGCCTCGCCCTCCCCATCGTCCTGGTCGCCGATATCGAACGGGGCGGGGTCTTCGCCCAGGTCTACGGGACGCTCGCCCTCCTCCCGGAGGATATCCGGCCCCTCGTCGTCGGGGTCATCGTCAACAAGTTCCGGGGTGATGCCGGGCTCTTTGCATCGGGTGTTGCAAAACTCGAGGGACTCACGGGTGTCCGGGTGCTTGGGGTGGTGCCGTACACGGATATCCCCCTCCCGAGCGAGGACTCGCTCTCGATCGCAGACAAAGGGCACCCGACGACCGGGCGGCCGGTCAGGATCGCCATCGTCCGCCTTCCCAGGATCTCGAACTTCACCGACTTCGAACTCCTCGAGCAGCACGCCTCGGTGGACTACGTCCCTCCGGGAAGACCGCTTGCGGACTACGACTGCATCATCCTTCCGGGGACGAAGAACACCGTGGAGGACCTCGCCGTGCTCAACCGTGCCGGGACGGGAGAGGAACTCAGGCTCGCCCGGGAGCGGGGGGTCCCGGTCATCGGCATCTGCGGCGGCTACCAGATGCTCGGCCGCCGGATCCTTGACTCCGGCATCGAGTCGGGAACCTCCGCCGAGTACCGGGGGTTCGGGCTCCTCGATGTCGTCACCGCCTTTACCGGCTACCACAAGACGACAGTCCAGGTCAGGCGCCGGGCAACCGGGCCCGGCCCCATCCTCTCGGGGATGGGAGAGGTGGACGGCTACGAGATCCACATGGGTGAGACGGAGCGCCGGGATCTCCCCGCGGCGTTCGCCGGGGAGGGGGCCGCGACCCCCGACGGCCTGGTCTTCGGGACCTACATGCACGGCCTCTTCCAGAACCCCGGCGCCGCAAACGCCCTCCTCGCCTACCTCTCGGAGCGGCGGGGCGTGCCGTTCGAGCCTGTGACGGACTCCGGCAGCGGCGCCCTCGGGGTCGCGTCCGCCTACGATGACCTCGCCCGGCACTTCGAGGAGCACGTGGATATGGATGCGATTATGGCCTATTTTCTGGATGCGACGGTTCGTTAGAACCGGAGCATGAGCACCGCCAGGTGCGAGTTTCGACGGACGGCACGTCCGGAGCATGAGAAAACGCGAAGCGTTTTCGAACGGCGATCGGGCGAGGTGAGGGGCGCCCGGGGTGAGCACATAGATATACCAAACCCCGTTTTATCCCGGGCTTGTCCTGGTACAGTGGACCGTGGGGATATCACCATAGGGGGGAGGGGCTGACGGGGAGGGGGAGCATCCCCCCTCCCCTGCTCCCACCTCGCACC
>JAENZF010000070.1 GCA_016841385.1 Methanobacteriota archaeon
ATCCTCCATCACCGTGCGGAGCACGTAGCGCGGGTCGCCCTCGAACGGTTTGCCGCTGCCCTTGTAGACGTCGCACATGAAGCGCGCCTCGGCGTATTCCTGGAACCGCCAGGGCAGGAGGTTGTAGGTGGAGAGGTCGGGTTTGAGCACCATATCCGACTCCTCGATCCGGACGAATCCTTCGATCGACGACCCGTCAAACCCGATACCGCCGGTCAGCGCCTTCTCTGCCTGCTTCACCGGGATAGCAACGTTCTTGGGCATGCCCTGGAGGTCGGTGAACTGCAGGCGAAGGAATTGGACGTTATCCTGTTCGATGCGCTCAAGCATCGCAGAAATGGCATCACGGGACATGTGGAATTCTACTTCATTCTGATAAAATAAATAGCTATTGACGCAAGTGTGCCCGGGCAGAGTCATCCCCGGCACATCGTTTCGGGCCGGGGGCTCATCGCCGGAGAAGGGGGTCATCACGGGTCTCGTGACGCGGATCGGTGCACAGCGCCGTGACGCTTATGGCAGAACCGGAGGACGGCATCCGGGCGAGAGTTTCATATCGTATGAAACCTCAGATTAATATGAAAAGTGTGAATTTTCCAACGCAGTCGAAGCCGACGTACCGTCACAGAGGCGCATCGGGACCTGCATGGGAAGGCGAGGAAACGCGTGGCCACACTCACGCATAATACTGCGGAACAGATCTACCAGGCTCCGGACCTCCCCTTCCGGCTGATGTCGTTCACGCTCCGCGTCAGCCCTCCCGGAAGACTGCTCACGAGGGTCGGAATTCGGGAGGGCATGACCGCCGTGGATTACGGCTGCTACAGACTACACGTGAAAATCCATAGACGAGGTAACCTGCATGTTTCACAACTCCGACAACAAAAAACACATCTTCGGTACGGTCAAGGTCGGCGAACGCGGCCAGATCGTTATCCCGAAGGAAGCCCGGGAGATCTTCGATATCAAACCCGGTGATACGCTGATGGTCCTCGGCGACGAGGGCCACGGGATCGCCATTGTCAAAGCGGAGAAGTTCCGCCAGATCGCAGAGGAGATGCTCCGGATCTTCGAGAAGGCGCCGGAAGAGCCGCCCGAGGAGTGAACAATGGGCCGCTCGAATGCACCACACCAGGGAAGCCAGATCCATGCCGGCCATACACGCCAATAACCTGACGAAATCCTTCGACGGCTTCGTCGCCGTCGACGGCATCTCGTTCACCATCGAGAGCGGCGAGATCTTCGGGCTGCTCGGCCCGAACGGAGCAGGAAAAACGACGACCATCTCCATGCTCTCGACGATGCTCAAACCCACCTCGGGCACGGCGACGGTCAACGGCCACGATATCGTGACCAAAGAAGACGACGTCCGAAAGTCCATCGGGATCGTCTTCCAGGACCAGAGCCTGGACGAGGAACTGACGGCATACGAGAACATGGACTTCCATGGCCGCCTCTACCGGATCGCTGGTGAGGTGCGCCGGCAGCGGATCAGCGAACTCCTGACCCTCGTCGGGCTCGACGACCGGAAAGACGACCTCGTCAAGACCTACTCGGGCGGTATGCGCCGCCGGCTCGAGATCGCCCGGGGGCTGCTCCACGAGCCGAAAGTGCTCTTCCTGGACGAACCCACCCTCGGCCTCGACCCGCAGACGCGAAACCACCTCTGGGATTACATCGCGCGGTTAAACGACGAGAAGGGCATCACCATCATCCTCACCACCCACTACATGGAGGAAGCCGACCGGCTCTGCGACCGGGTGGCGATCATCGACCGCGGGACGATCATCGCACTCGGCACCACAGAGAACCTGAAGGCCTCGATCGGCGGCGACGTCGTCACCATAGCCTCGCCCGACCCCGGCGCAATCGCCGGCCTCCTGACCGCACCGTGGGTCTCCGGGATCGAGCGTCACGACGGCTCGGTGACGATCCGGATGCAGGACGCCGACCGGCACATCCCCGGGATCGTGACGGACCTGCACCGGAGCGGCATCGGCATCACCTCGCTCTCGGTCCGCAAACCGACGCTCGAGGACGTCTTCCTGCACTATACGGGGAGGACGATCCGGGACGAGGAGGCAAGCGGCAAAGAAGCGATGCGCATGTTCCACCGGGCAGGGAGGCGCTAAGGGTGGATATCGTCTATACCATCTGGCTGCGGAACGTCAAGCGCTACCTGCGGTCGAAGAGCAGGATCGTCGGCAGCCTCGGGATGCCCCTCTTCTTCATGCTGGTGCTCGGGTTCGGGCTGAACTCGGTCGTCCGGATCCCCGGCATGGAAGACGGGTACATGAACTTTATCATCCCCGGCATCGTTGCCATGAGCGTCCTCTTCACCTCGGTCTTCTCCGGGATCCAGATCATCTGGGACAAACAGTTCGGGTTTTTGAAAGAGACGCTCGTCGCCCCGGTCTCGCGCCTCGAGATCATGATCGGCCAGACGCTCGGGGGAGCGACGACGGCAGTCATCCAGGGGTTGATCCTCATGGTGTTTGCGCTCTTCATCGGGCTCGAGCCCGCCGGCATTGCCGGGTTCCTGATCGCCGTCGGATTCATGGCGCTGATCGGCGTGACCTTCACCGCGTTCGGCATCGCCATCGCATCGAGAATGGAGGATATGCACGGCTTCCAGCTCATCATGAACTTCGTAATCTTCCCGATCTTCGGGCTCTCGGGAGCACTCTTCCCCATCGACAGCCTGCCCGCCTGGCTCCGGCCGCTGACGCTCGCCGACCCGCTGACCTACGGCGTCGAGGGGATCCGCTACGGCCTCTCCGGGACCGCCCAGATCCACCCGCTCGTCAGCCTCGCTGTCATGGCCGGCTGCGCCGTGCTCATGACCGTCGTCGGGGCGTACCTCTTCCGGAAGATCAGCATCTGAGGTCCGGGCGGATACCGGGGGTTACCCCCACTCGAAGACCTTCGGTCTTCTCATGCTCTGGTTCTCCGCACCTATCGGTGCTCACGCTCCGGTACTCGCACCTGACGGTGCTCGAACTCCCGTCCTACGGACAGTCGTTTCTAACGAACCATCGCGCTCCGAACCGTCGCACCCCGCACGGCCTCTTCGATCGCATACCCGATCCCGACCGCTATGATCGGGATTGTGAGGTAGCGAAGGCCGATCTGCGCCATGTAGGTGCCCGCGTCCATCCCCGAGAGGGGCAGGAGAACGAGGGCGTCGAGCGCCCAGTTGATCAGGAGCCACACGCCGCCGAGTAGAGCGCCTTCCCGGATGAAGCGGTCATGCACCCCCCTGAAGTAGACCAGAATGAGGAAGGTCCCGAGCGCGGCAGAGAAGACAAGCAGAACCGACTTTACCCTGCATGGCGCATGGTCCTCCCCGGCCACTCCTCCAGGCGCGGTACGGGGATGCTTCTGATGGATGGTTATGAGTACCCGCACTTTTACCTGAAAACCTGCGGTATGAAAGCCTGCACCACCAGGGAAGGTTTATTGCATCACGAGGGAGAATGCAATCGGGTACCGAACCACCACACTCACTCCGGTTCCAGCCCCTATACGCAGAATAGGGCCGATAGGAGAGTTATTCAGGGTGTTGATCCCGTCAGGTACAGCATTGCATGAAATCCCCGTAAATCAGTGATATCACGGTACGCAGAAAATCCGGCACTGCTTCTCCGTGGGGTGCACATGAGTAAAGAGTTCCAACCCGTCAGCCTTTATCTCACGCTCGGAAAGGTGGGGGTGTTCGCATTCGCCCTGATGAGTGTATACCAGTTCATCAAGGACTACCTCCATCCCAACATCACCCTCTCGGCATCGCACATGCATACTGTCATCTTCACCACCATGCTGGCCATGACCGCTGCATTCTTCGCTCTCCGTAAACAGCAAGCCCTCCTCACAATGCTGGTAGCCGAAGCGAACGAGCGCAGAGTGACGGGGGAAGCCCTGCAAAAGAGCGAGGAGAAGTTCCGCTCCATCGTAGAGCTGGCGAACGAGGGGATCCTGCAGATAGACCGCCGCTACAGGATCACCTACGTTAACTACACGATGGCCGGCATGCTTGGTTATTCGGTTGAGGAGATGCTCGGCCGACCGCTAACCGACTTTCTGTTTACGGAGGAACTCGACAAGCACTGGAGTCGCATGATGGAGAGAGAGCAGGGTCTTGGTGGCAGATATGAGTGCCGGCTCAGGCACAGGGACGACAGCGTCAGGTGGGTTCTGGTCTCTGCTACCGCCCAAAAAGACGGAGGAGGCAGGTTTGTCGGATCCTTTGCCATGTATACCGATACCACCGAGAGGAAGCAGACCGAGGAAGCGCTCCAGCACTACA
Organism: Methanobacteriota archaeon; assembly: GCA_016841385.1. Taxonomy (GTDB): domain Archaea; phylum Halobacteriota; class Methanomicrobia; order Methanomicrobiales; family Methanoculleaceae; genus Methanoculleus. Next base: position 4,307 of record JAENZF010000070.1, read on the forward strand.
CCGAAGACCTTGCCCGACTCCACCAACAACTCGCTTCGGCAAACCGCGAGGCGAACCTCTACCTGGATATCCTCACCCACGATATCCGCAACACCGAGAACGTCGCGAACCTCTACGCCGATCTTCTCATGGAGACCCTGGACGGGGATGCACGGACATACACGGAGAAACTCCAGCGAAGTATCCGGAAGAGCATCGAGATCCTGGGTAACGTCTCCACGATCCGGCGGATTCATCAGCCGTCAGGCGGGCACAAGTGTATGGATCTGGATAAGGTCATCCGCGACGAGAGCGCACAATTCCCCGAAGGCATCATCCATTACGATGCCGCCAACCACCGGGTGTGGGCCGACGATCTCCTTTCGGAGGTCTTTGCCAACCTGATCGGCAATGCCGTCAAGTTCGGCGGCCCCGGCGTCGAGATCGCCATCCGCACGGACGACGAAGATGAGTTCGTGCGGGTCTCGGTCGAGGATACCGGCCCGGGGGTTCCTGACGATCAGAAACGTGAGGTTTTCCACCGGTACGAGAAGAGGAGAAGGGGCGTCGGTGAAGGACTCGGGCTTTTTCTCGTGCAGGTACTCATCGAGCGCTATGGGGGTGCCATATGGGCGGAGGACCGGGTGCCGGGCCACCCGGAGGGAGGGGCGGCGTTCCGGTTCACGCTCCGGAAGGTTGTTCATGACAACCCGGGGTTTGAATCGGGGACAACACGCAAAGGTGCCGGGTTCGCGAACCAATTGAAATGTATTTGAACCGTCCCGTACCCGATCGATTCTTCGAATGCATCCCGATTGTGAGGCAGTCCCCTTTTCACAGAGGCATCATGCTCGATTACGCTCTCTCCGCACAGGGTAATACGTTCGTCGTCGCGAACGGATTTGCGGTCATACCATCCGGTGCAATTTCAGCGGGTCTCGCCAGCCGCTATGGGTGCGACAGCCCGCTTGCCGCTGCCCCGATCATCGCCACCGACCTCATATGCCTGGTGACGATACCGTGCGCGATGATGATCTCAGGGTGAAGGGACCCCCTTTTCTCAGCGAACCGGTAAGAAGAGGCCAACCGGCCCGCGTATTTTTCGCGCCGTCGCCAAACGCCCCCAAAACAGGAAAAAAATGTTTTTGAGCCACCCAAAAAGATATCCCCGCGTGAACATCCATGAATGCGAAAAATGAATGCGAAAAACATCCTTGCAGGAGGGTTCATCGGCGGTATCGCCCTCCTGATCGTGAATTTCGCCGTCTCGGCGCTCATAATGGTCATCGCCCCCTATGATCTCTTCGCCCTGGGGGGGATGCGCCCGGCGGAAGACCCGCTGATGCTTCTTCTTCGCCTACCCGTTTGTCCTGTCGTTTGCCGCGGCCATCGTGTCCAACCTGGTGAAGGATGCGTTGCAGGGCCCGGCGGCGAGCAAGGGGGCGATCTACGGTGCGGCGCTCTTCCTGATCTACACGGTGCCCAGCGTCTTCATCACCTTCACGTGGATGGACTACCCGGCCGGGTTCTACCTTGGGACCCTCTTCGTCGGAGCTGTAGGTTTTCCGCTCATCGGCGTCATTTACGCCATGATCTGGGAGCGGCTTCCCTAACCGGACCCCCTCTATTTTCCCTCGCCACGGAACCGCTCGCGGTCGACATATATATCAGTCCGATCAAAGGGGGGAGATGTGAACCATCCCGCAGACAGCAGCGCCGCCCAGAACGGCGGAACCGGGGTCGGGCGGTACTCCCTCCGGTTCGTGCTCGCCGCCATCCTGATCGCCATCGCGGCCGCCGGAGCGATGGTGCTATTTCTCGAGGTACAGAGCCTCTCCGAGGCTCTTCTCTGGCCGGACTCACTTCCTGTCCCCTTCTTTGCCCTGGTTCTCGCGACCGCGGGCGGCCTCGCGGTCGGGCTTTGCCTGCACGTCTTCGGTGACCACGTACTGCTGCTCCAGCAGAGTCTTATGGAGTTTCAGAAGACCGGCCGGTTCGAGCCGCGGCATCTTCCCGCAGGGCTGCTCGCCATCTACCTCTCGCTGATCTTCGGGGCGAGCCTCGGACCCGAGGTGGCTGCCATCGATATGGGCGGGAGCATGGGCACCCTTGCCGGCGACCGGCTGCGGAGCCGGGTGCGGACGCTCTCGACCGCCGGCATCGTCGGCGCCCTGGCCGGGTTTGCGATCTACCTTCAGATCACCAAGACCGCAGGCGGCGCCCTCTATCCGCTTCCACCGCTTGGAGAATTGCTCCCGTTGTACCTCCTCTACGCCGCTATCCTCGGGCTTGCCGGTGCTGCGGCGGGCATCCTCTTCATCGGAACATTCCACCTCTTCAGCCGCCTCATGACGCCCATCGCCGGGCGGCACCTGGTCAGGGGGCTTGTTGGGGGCGTGGGGCTCGGTGTTGCCGGGACGGTCTTTCCGCTCGTGCTCTTCTCGGGACAGAACGAGTTCAAGACCGTCCTCGAGACGGGAGCAACTGCCGGCGCGGCTGTGCTGCTCCTGCTCGTCGCGGCGAAGATCTTCGCAAGCACATGGTGCATGGCGACGATCTTCAAGGGCGGGCCTATCTTCCCGCTGATCTTTGCGGGCGGGACGCTCGGTCTCGCCGTCAGCCTCCTCGTTCCCGCGATCCCGCCCGCCGTCGCCGTTCCCGCCGTCATGGCGGGGATGATCGTCTGCGTCCTCAAGATGCCGGCCGTGGTGATCCCTCTCGTGGCGCTCGTCTTCCTGCAGTGGGAGATTCTGATCATCGTCGCTATCGCGGCCGTAGCCGGGTATTACACCACCCGGAGCATCGCGATGTTTCCTCACGAGGGCAACAGAGGGGCCGGGATGACCGACCCGTAAAACACAGGCTATCTGTCAGACTTTTTGATCGAAATCTCCCCCGACGAAATGGGAGAGCCGGTGCAACGGTCGATGATGCGACGTGATGGAGAAGCTTATCGTGATCCGGGTGAGTCCCCTACCATCCCGTCATCCTCCGTAGCCTCGCGAGCGGCGAAGAGCGATCGAGGAACCTGGAGACGAAACCGGCAAACTCCTCGTCCCAGCACTCCGCACCGGCCTTCACCGTCCAGCCCTGCTTCATCGAACGGCGGACGTGCTTCCCGAGCGCGACATCAAGGAGGGCTTTCGACCGCAGCAGGTCGACGGCCCGGCTGAACCTGCGGGGGAGTTCCACCACGTAGCGGCCGTCCTCGACGTACGGGCCGGCGAAGACCTCCTCCCGGACGTACTTCGCAAGGAACTTCTCGGCGTTCTCCCGCGATGAGACCGGCGGCCCGATATGCCGGCGCATCACCGGGACTGTCTCGGCCATCAGCTCGAAGAGGAGCATGCACCGCTCCTTCTGCATGCAGACGTCGATGCGGTTGGCCGAAAACCCGCTCCGCTCCAGGAGTTCCCGGATCGACTCGGCGGACTTCCGGAGCTGGGGGACCACCGTGTCGGGCGTGTGGTCAGGCGTCGCGAAGGTGAGAGTGAAGAGGTGCGTCCCCCGGGCCGCAAGCAGGCGGGAGAAGACCTCCCGGGTGAGCGGCGGAGACTGCGGCCGGCAGAAGAATGCCTCCGACGGCTCTGCGAGGTAGCCCCGGGCGAGCTCCACGAACTCGAACATCCGCGAGAGCGAGAGCGCCGCCGCCACGTTCCTCTCCGGGTCGACCGGGTCGATGACGACGAGTGGGTCCTCGAACCTCTTCGTCCCGTGCCCCTCGATATCGATCACCTCCCCCGGCTTCCAGCAGGCGGCAGCCTCGATGAGCGCGTCAAAGCCGCCGTAGTAGATTATCAGGATCTCGCAGAGGTAGCCGGAGAACCCCTCGGTCATGTGGTCCGACCCGTAGACTCCACCCGACTTCGCGAACTGCTTCAAGAGGAGAACGTCGTCGGCGTAGTCGTCGATGTGCGAGAGGATGTACCGGGTGTGGAACGGGGTCCGGTCTACGGCGCTCTGGATCTCGGTGGCGCTCAATACAGCGTAGCAGGGGACGAGATCGATGTCCAGCGAGTCGATCGTGGCGTTGACGTAGGGGTGCTCCGCGTACTTCTCACGCCAGGTCGCACCGAACTCCTCCGCGATCCGGTGTGCGAGGGTAAGCCCCTGCTCCTGCAGTTCCTCCCGGGAGAGGGTGGGGTCGAAGAGCATGAAGATGTCGAGGTCCCGGTCGCCCCGGACAAAGGTGTCGCGGGCGACCGACCCCACCATCATCGCCTTCGCCACCCCCGACCGCTCCACCGCCTCGATCAGGCGCTGCCCAATCGCCCGGATGTAGGTCCGCTCTTCAGGCGTGGGGCGGATCTTCTTGAGCACCTCCTCCTCGCAGGGGCACCGGGTCAAAGCGGGACCTCCAGAAGATCCTCGTAGACCGGTCCGCGGGGCGTCAGCGTGCTCTTCTTGAGTTTGATGCTCTCCACCCGGCACCTCCCGAGCAATTCGCGGGGCGTGCACTCCACCTGCGAGCACTGCGAGGGATGGAACGCCTTCACCCGTGCAAGGGTCACGTGGGGGCGGAAGGGGCGGCTCTCCCTGGGGAATCCAAGCGGCGCAAGGAGGTCGTCCACCTGCCGGGCGAGGGCGGCGCTCTCCCCGGCGTCCGTGACGTCGCACCAGATCACCCGCGGCCTCCGCGGGGGGTTACAGACCGCACACCCGACCGTCATCTCGAAGGGGTCGGCGCTCGCGCCCCGGAGCGCCTCGATGATCGGCTCGATCCGTGCCAGCTCGACCTCCCCGAGAAATTTTACCGTGATGTGGAGGTTCGCGGGATCGACGATGGCGAGCCGCCCGCCGGATCGTCGCAGGATCTCCTGGGACTCACGGGCCCTCTCGCGGATCTCCTCCGGCAGATCGATTGCAACGAACGTCCTGACCATACTATCGTACTATCGTGCCTCACCCTACAAAATGGTGATTGTCCGGCAGAGGCGCACCCGGCGGAATGCGGCGGGGAGAAGGCTCAGGACCGAATCCGGCGCGAGTTATCCCTACGATCCGTACCGGCATGCCGGAGTGCGCACCCGGCGATGAACAGTGTCATCGCACAAATGAGATTTTATATAAGACCACAGAGCGAAAACATAATGACCGAATCCGGGGGTATTATCATTTCCGATACAACGCAATTCATCGTATATACACTAGAATTCTGCCCGAATTGCGAAATTCTCAAAGAGTTCCTGGCCTCCAGGGGCGTTCCCTTCGTCGAGTGCGACATGGCGTCCGCCGAAGGGCTGACGGAACTCCGCATGAACGGCGTATTCGTCCAGGAAGCGCCGGTGCTGCAGAAGGGCGACGCATTCTATACGTCCGGCGATCTCTTCGTTGGGGGCGCGTTCCGGGAAGACCTCATCGCCGACCTGATCGCGGAGGCATGAGGTTGACGCGCAAGTCAACACAGACGACCATATTCGGGGACTTCCTCCCCACCTTCCCGAAAGTCCGGACCTCGCGGGGCTATCTCCTCGACTGGAACCGGAACCGGATCGTCAGGCAGATCGTGGAGGAGAGCCGGCTGGTCGAGGTCTTCTACGGCTACGAGGGGGCCGACGAGGAGACGGCGCAGGATATCGCCCGGCGGGTCGAGAAGAAGATCCAGATGCTGGGCCTGCAGTCGCTCTCCGGGCCCCTTATCCGCGAGATCGTCAACATGACGCTCCTTGAGCGGGGGCTCACATCCTACCGCAACGTCTGTACCCGGGTGGGAACCCCGGTCTTCGACGCGCACCTCATCGATGTCGGACGGGGGTTTGAGGCCCACGACAACGCCAACCTCCAGGAGAACGCCGAGACCTCGCACAAGAAGAAGGCGGACAAGATCAGCAAGGAGCAGTACCTCCTGCAGCTCCCCCCGGAACTCGCCGACCACCACCTCCGCGGCGATCTCCACATCCACGACCTGGAATACTTTGGTACCCGCCCGTTCTGCATCGACGGAAGCACGGCCGTACCCGTGCGGATGGAGGGCCGTATCAGGAGCATCCGTCCCGACGAACTCCCGATCGACGGCGATGAGTGGCGCCCGGAGGACCTCTCCGCGCTCACGCCAAAGGGCTGGAGGCGGGTTTCAAAGGTGACCCGTCGCCGGGTGAACCCGGGCGAGATGCTCAGGATCCGGACATCGGGCGGGCGGTCGCTGATGGTCACCGGCGAGCACCGGATCCCGGTGC
>JAENZF010000071.1:0-4171 GCA_016841385.1 Methanobacteriota archaeon
CGGCGTGATGCCGTGCCGGGCGTTGTAGGCGAGCTGCATCGTGCGCCGCCGCTCGGTCTCGGCCATCGCCTTCTTGATCGAGTCGGTCATGGTGTCGGCGTAGAGCACGACCTTCGCGTTCACGTTCCGGGCAGCCCGCCCGATGGTCTGGACCAGGCTCCGGGCGTCGCGGAGGAACCCTTCCTTGTCGGCATCAAGGATACCGACGAACCCGACCTCCGGGATGTCGAGGCCCTCCCGCAGGAGGTTGATCCCCACGAGGACGTCGTATTTCCCGAGGCGGAGCAGCCGGATGATCTCGGTCCGCTCGATGGTGTTGATCTCGGAGTGGAGGTAGCGGGTCTTGATCCCCTGGTCGGCCAGGTACTCCGAGAGTTCCTCGGCGAGCCTCTTCGTGAGCGTCGTCAGCAGCACCCGGTCGCCGCGTTCGATCGTGGCGCGGATCTCGGCGATAACGTCCGGGATCTGCCCCTCAATCGGCCGGACCTCGACCGCCGGGTCCACGAGCCCCGTCGGGCGGATGATCTGCTCCGCGACGCTCGAACGATTCAGTTCGTAGTCTCCCGGGGTCGCCGAGACGAAGATGACGTTTCTCATGTAGTGCGAGAACTCGTCGAACTTCAGCGGCCGGTTGTCGAACGCCGATGGCAGCCTGAAACCGTAGTCCACGAGGGACTTCTTCCGCGAGTAGTCGCCCCGGTACATGCCGTGGACCTGGGGCAGTGTCTGGTGGCTCTCGTCGATCACCATCAGGAAGTCCTCCGGGAAGTAGTCCAGCAGGCAGTAGGGCTGCTCGCCGGGCCTCCTCCCATCGAAGTGGCGGGAGTAGTTCTCTATCCCCTTGCAGGTTCCGGTCTCCCGGATCATCTCGATGTCATAGAGGGTCCGCTGGCGCAGGCGGTGCGCTTCGAGCATGCCGAGGTTTGGGAGCCACTCCTCGAGCTCCTGCTGGATGGAGACTATCGCCCGCTCCTTCTCCTCCTCCGGGATGACGAAGTGGCGGGCCGGGTAGACGAAGAAGTAGTCCATCGCCTCAAGCCGCTCTCCCGAGACCCGGTCGATCTCGCTGATCCGGTCCACCTCGTCACCGAAGAGTTCGATCCTGATGACATTGTTGAAGTAGCCGGGGACAAGGTCGATGGTGTCGCCGCGCGCCCGGAACCGGCCCGGCATGAGTTCCATCTCGTTCCTCTCGAACTGGATATCGACGAGGCGCCGGATGATATCGTCCCGCCGCATCCGGTCCCGGACCTTCACCTCAAACCCCATCCCCCGGAAGTTCGCGGGGTTCCCGAGACCGTAGATGCAGGAGACCGAAGCGACCACGATGGTATCGGGGCGCGAGAGGACCGATGCGGTGGTGGCGAGGCGCATCTGCTCGATCTTCGGGTTGATCTGGGCGTCTTTTTCGATGTAGAGGTCGCGCTTCGCGATGTAGGACTCAGGCTGGTAGTAGTCGTAGTAGGAGACGAAGTACTCCACCCGGTTCTCGGGGAAGAACGATCTGAACTCGTTGTAGAGCTGGGCCGCGAGCGTCTTGTTGTGGGCGATGACGAGGGTGGGTTTCTGGACGGTGTCGATGACGTTTGCTACCGTGAACGTTTTGCCCGATCCCGTGACCCCGAGGAGGGTCTGGAACCGCTCGCCCCGGGCAAGCCCGCCGGCGAGTTTTTGGATCGCGTCGGGCTGCGAGCCCGTGGGCGCAAAGTCTGCTGTAAGATGGAATGCCGTCATGGTGCCACCGTCTTCTTCCGGAGGTTCCTGTGGTAGGCGATCGCGAACCGGTGCGCCTCATCGCGGATCTCCTGGAGGAAGAGCGACGCCTTCTCGTGCCGGTCAAGCGGCAGGGGGTGGGTGAAGCCCGGCACGAAGACCTCCTCCTCCCGCTTGGCGATGGCCGCAATAGGAACCTTGATCCCGAGTTCCCTGAGCACCAGAGCGGCTGCTGCAAGTTGCCCCTTCCCCCCGTCGACGACGATCAGGTCCGGGAGTTCGCCGTCCTCCTTCTGCAGGCGCGAGTAGCGCCGCCTGACCACCTCGGCGATGGCGGCAAAGTCATCGACGCCCTCGACCGTCCGTATCCGGAACCTCCGGTAGTTCCGCTTATCGGGTTTCCCCTGAGAGAACCGGACCATCGATCCCACCATTGCCGTCCCGGAGAGGTGGGAGATGTCGAAGCACTCGATAACGACCGGGAGGTCCGGGAGGTGCAGGCGGCGTTTCAGCTCGTCCAGTTTGATCCGGTCGCCGAAGAACGCGATCTCGACGTTTTTCCGGACGAGGTCGAGCAGGTTCTTCTTCTCGCCCCGCTGCGGCACGACCACCCGGACCCTGCCGCCCCGGAGGTGGGAGAGGTACCCGGCGACCGCGTCGTCCACGGGCTCCGGAAGGATCACCTCCTCCGGGGGCTCGTTCTCTGCGTAGTAGCGGGCGAGGAACTCATCGAGGAACCCCTCCGTCTCGTCGAAGGTGTACTCGTGCTTCCCGGCAAGCGTTCCTTTGTAGACGTTGAAGAGCATGAGGGAGACGGTCCCAACGCTCGTGATATAGTTGACGATATCCTCGTTGTAGGTCTTCTGCCGGTCCACGTGCTGCCGCTCGCGCAGCCCCTCGAGGGCCGCGATCTGGTCGCGGAGCTCCATCGCCCGCTCGTACCCCTGCCGCTCCGCAAAGATCGCCATCTCCTCCCGGAGCGTCCGGATGAGACCGGCGATATCCCCTTTCAGGACCGCCTCGGCCCTCCTGACCCGCTCCCGGTAGTCGTCCTCGCCGATCCTTCCGGTGCAGGGGGCGCTGCAAGAGCCGATATGAGCCCGGAGGCACGCCCGCCGGGGAAGACGCCGGCAGGACCGGAGGCCGAAGAGTGTTTTCAAGAGGCGGAGGAGGTCGTCGCGCTCCCGTGCGGAGACGAACGGCCCGTAGTAGCGGCCGTTCCCGTCGGGCCCCCGGGCGACGTGGACCCGGGGGTAAGGCTCGTCGGTGACGTGGATATAGGCATAACTCTTCGAGTCCTTGAGGTCGATGTTGTACTTCGGCTGGTGCTTCTTGATCAGGGTGTTCTCGAGGATGAACGCCTCGACCTCGGTGTCGGTGACGATGAAGTCGAGCCCGGCGATCGCGGCGACGAGGTTTCTGGTCTTCGGGTCGAGGTCGTGCCGGGAGAAGTAACTCGATACGCGCCGTTTAAGGTTCTTTGCCTTTCCGACGTAGATGATGGTGCCCTCGTCGTCCGAGAAAAGGTAGCACCCGGGCTCAGTCGGCAGGCTCAGGGGGTCGATCATGGTCTCGTAAGGATCTCCTTCAGGAACGCTCCGGTATAACTCTCTTTCATCGCCGCCACCTCTTCGGGGGTTCCCGTCGCGACGACCTCGCCGCCGGCGTCCCCGCCTTCGGGGCCGAGGTCGACGATGTAGTCGGCGGACTTGATCACGTCGAGGTTATGCTCGATCACCACCATCGTGTTCCCCCGGGCGACCAGATCGTCGAGGACGGCGATCAGGTTCTTTACGTCGTGGAAGTGCAGCCCGGTGGTCGGTTCGTCGAGGAGGTAGATTGTCTTGCCCGTGGCCCTTTTTGCAAGTTCGCGGGTCAGTTTGATCCGTTGCGCCTCGCCGCCCGAGAGGGTGGTGGAACTCTGGCCGAGTTTGATGTAGCCGAGCCCCACCCGGGAGAGGGTATCGAGCCTGCTCCTGATCGACGGGACGTGTTCAAAGAGTTCCATCGCCTCCTCGACGCTCATGTCAAGGACGTCGGCGATGGACCTGCCCCGGTACTTCACCTCGAGGGTCTCGCGGTTGTAGCGTGCCCCCTTGCACTCCTCGCACTCGACGTAGACGTCGGGGAGGAAGTTCATCTCGATCTTGATGAGCCCTTCGCCCTGGCAGGCCTCGCACCGCCCGCCTTTGACGTTGAACGAGAACCGGCCGGGCTTGTAGCCCCGCACCTTCGCCTCCTTCGTCTCGGCAAAGATCTTCCGGATCTCGTCGAATACCTTGGTGTAGGTCGCCGGGTTCGAGCGCGGCGTCCTCCCGATGGGGCTCTGGTCGATGACGATCACCTTGTCGATCTCGTCGTCGAAGACGAGGCTGTCGTACTCCCCCGGGCACTCCCGTGAGTCGTGAAGTTTCTGCATCAGCGCCCTATAGAGCGTCTCGTAGATGAGCGTGGACTT
>JAENZF010000071.1:4271-10352 GCA_016841385.1 Methanobacteriota archaeon
ACGACCCAGTCGGCGCTCCGGATGGTCTCCTCGTCGTGCTCCACCACAACGAGGGTGTTGCCGAGGTCGCGGAGGTGCTGCAGGGTCTCGAGGAGCTTTCTGTTGTCCCGCTGGTGCAGCCCGATGGAGGGCTCGTCGAGGACGTACAGAACCCCTGTGAGATTCGACCCGATCTGCGTCGCAAGGCGTATCCGCTGGGCTTCCCCGCCCGAGAGGCTCCCGGCGCTTCGCGAGAGGGTCAGGTAGCCGACCCCGACCTGCTCCAGGAACTCGAGCCGGGCGACGATCTCTTTTAAGACCTGCTTTGCGATCTCGTGCTCGCTCTCGGTAAGTTCCATGGTCCGGAAGAACGCGAGCGCTCCCGTAACGGAAAGGTCGGTGACCTCGACGATGGACTTTTTGGCCACCTTCACGGCGAGCACCTTCTCTTTGAGCCGTTTGCCCCCGCACTTCGGGCAGGGCAGGATCCGCATGAACCGCTCGAGGTCGCGGCGGCGGTATTCCGACTGGGTCTGGTGGTAGAGCCGCTCGGCCTGCGGAGCGAGCCCCTCCCACTGTCCGGAGTGCGACCAGGAGGCGTCGCCGTTCTTTGCGTTCATGGAGAACCGGAGCCGGTCGGTCGAACCGTACATCAAGGCTTTGTACTGCCGCTCGGTGAGGTCCTTGATCGGTGTCAGGACCGAGAACCCGAAGTGTTCGGCGACCCCCGCCAGGTAGTGCGCCCGGTAGCCGTCGAGGTAGGTCCGGTAGAGCATGACGGCGCCGTCGGCGATGCACTTCTCTTTGTCCGGGACGATCAGGTCGGGGTCGAACTCCATCCTGATCCCGAGGCCGTTGCACTCCTCGCAGGCGCCGAACGGGCTGTTGAATGAGAACATCCGGGGCTGGAGCTCCTCGAACGCAATCCCGCAGACCGGGCAGGCCATGAGCGACGAGCAGGTCTCTTCGCGGCCGGACTCATCGACGGCGATGACAAGCCCTTCGGATTTCTTAAGGGCGTTCTCGACGGCTTCGACGAGCCTCGATCTCTCGTCGAGGCTCAATCGGTCGATGACCACGTCGATGTCGTGCTTCCGGTAGCGTTCGAGGGTGATCTCCTCGTCGGTCCGGCGGATCTCGCCGTTGACCCGGACCCGGGTGTAGCCTTCCCGGTCGAGGTCTTTGAAGAGCTGCTGGTAGGTCCCTTTCTTCTGCCGGACGACCGGGGCGAGGATGGTGACCGTCCCGGCCATAGAAGAGCCGATCCGGTCGGCGATCTTCTCCGGCGACTGGGCCTCGATGGGGATATGGTGCTCCGGGCAGAATGGTGTCCCTACCCGGGCGAAGAGGAGCCGCAGGTAGTCGTAGATCTCGGTGACCGTGCCGACGGTGCTCCGGGGATTTTTGGACGTCGTCTTCTGCTCGATGGAGATGGCGGGCGAGAGACCGTCGATGCTGTCGACATCCGGCTTCTTCATCAGCCCGAGGAACTGCCGCGCGTAGGCGGAGAGCGACTCCACGTAGCGCCGCTGCCCTTCGGCGTAGATGGTGTCGAAGGCAAGCGTGGATTTCCCGGATCCGGATACGCCGGTGAGGACGATGAGCCGATCCCGCGGGAGTTCGACGGTGATGTCGTTGAGGTTGTGCTCCCGCGCCCCCTTGATGACGATATTCTTCATTGATGCGTGCAGATATGTTGGTCTTCCTACCTCATAGCCGTTTGCCGATCCCAAATCTTAAATAGAATAGGCGAAGCGAGCCCGGAACGCAGGCGGATTAGAGGGCTCCGGCTGCGGGCGGCAAACCTGCTCCAGGGTCAGATTTTTTGCTTTTCCCGGTCCAACCGATATACACGAAAAAGGAACCCCTTTTCATGCAGGAGGATCGGATAGTGCAGAGTGCGGGTGCCCCCCGGCGGGTCGTCGAGGTCGTGCAGGACAGGCACGGGAATCCTATCGAGATATTCGACCCCCCGTTCTACCGGAAGGAGTTTGAGGACGCCTACCGGTTCATCATTGACCGACATGTGATTGCACCGAAGGAGATCGGCCTGTTCCTGCCCTGCGCCGTGCGGAAACCCTACAGCCAGAGCCCGAGCCACCAGCTCTTCAGGCGGATCATCGACGGCGTCCTTGACCCGGAGGAGTACCATATCGTCATATTCGGCACCTGCGGGACCGTCCCTGCGGAGCTCGAGTGCATGTACCCGTTCCGGAACTACCACTACATGCTCGGCAAGACCACGGATGGGCGGGTCCGGCGGGACTTCCACCGGATCGAGGTCTACCGGCTCAAAGGGTTCCTTGAGAAGACGCGGGATACCTACCGGCAGCGGCTCGCCTACTGCATCGGGCCGTTTAGGAAAGCGATGGTTGAGGCGTCGGAGGAGACCGGGATCGCCGTCGACCTGCTCCCCTCAGACCCGATGATTGAGCGACTCTACGATATCGACTGCCCGTTCCCGGAGGGCAGCCTCTCGATGCAGGGCTACATCGACGAGTTCCGGGCGGGGCTCGAGAGGCTGGCGGTGATGGTGCAGGGAACGACTGCCGAAACGGCAGGAGTTCGAGAAAACGCTTCGCGTTTTCGAGTGGCGACGGACGGAACGTCCGGAGTTTAAGGGGGCCGTGGAAGGGTGCCCGGAGCGGCGGGGGCCGGTGAGGGCGTGAGGGGGAACCGTATAAAGACGAGTTAGAGACAGGGGGGGTGAGCCCCCTCTTCTCTCTACCCCATAATTATCCATGTAACCCCCACCCCACCCGCGCTTCGCGCTCCTCCCCCGCCCCCGGAGGGCGGGGGCAGTGCGTGGCGATATCCCCACGTAAGCCGTGCATGTGATCTTGACTTGCGGAGGGTGCGAGTACAACCTGAACTTCAGAAGAACCTTAATCCGGTTCTTCTCACAGGTTGTCCCCGGACAGTGGACCGTGGTGGATATCGCCACGGGGGGAGGGGTCGGGGAGGGGGTCTCCCCCTCCCCGTCTGATAAGGAATGGGATAAGTTCCATAAAAATGGCAGGAGGCTTCCTGTCAAAACCCCCTCACTTCGGCTTATACCGCCCCCACTTCTCAAGCGCCTCCCTGAGTGCAGGGGCCTTCTTTGCCTTCTCTTCGAGCGTTTCTCCCTCTTTCCAGGCCTCGATCGCCTGCATGGTGGCCTCCGCGCCCGCCCGCGTGCCCTTCGGGTGACCGTGGATGCCGCCGCTGACCAGGAGGACGAGTTCGGTGCCGTAGATATCGAGCACGTCCGGCACGAGCCCGGGGTGGAGCCCGCCAGACGAGACCGGGAACGCACTCTTGATATCGCCCCAGTCCTGGTCGAGGGCCATGTGGTTCACCGCGTTCGTATGCTTCTCCCGGAGCATATCCGCAAGGAGGGTGGCCTCCGCCCTGGTGCCGACCAGTTTCCCTACGGCGGTCCCGGTGTGGATCTGCGCAACACCGATGAGCCGCATGATCTTCGCGAGGAACTGCATCGTGATCCCGTGCTTCTCGTCCCGGTCGAAGGCCGCGTGCATCGCCCGGTGGGCGTGGACGGCGAGGCCGAGGTCGGAACAGTAGTCCCGGAGGGTCGCGACGGCGGCGGTCCCGGCAACCACGACGTCGATCATCGCGTAGTTCCAGCCGTGATCTGCGAGCATCTTCGCCCGCTTCTCCATGATCTCCGTCTCGGCCGTGATGTTGATGAATGCGGACTTCACGTCCCCGGTCTCCTGCTCGGCCTTATCACGCATCTTCGTCATAGCCCGGACGCGGTCGTCGAACCGGTTGAACGAGTGGGACGTCAGGTTCTCGTCGTCTTTGACGAAGTCGAACCCGCCCATCCAGGTCTCGTACCCAACTTGGGCATGTTCCTGTGCGGTGAAACCCACCTTCGGCTTCGGCACCGCGCCCGTGAGCGGCCTGTCGTGGATCTTCATCATATCCCGGATCCCCTCCATGCCGAAGTGCGGCCCCTTGAAATGCCGGAGGTATTCTGCCGGGAGCGAGGCGTCGATCAGCCGGAGGTTCGCGAGAGCCTTCATGCCGAAGACGTTTCCGGCGATGCCGCTCAAGAGCTGGGCTGCGTTCCCCTCTTCCCAGAGGGCAAGGGGGTAGGCGATCTTTGTGTAGTTCCCCTCGATCTCGAACGCCTTCGCCTGGAGGTCACGCATCCGGGGCGGCAGGGTAAAGAGCGTGGTCCAGGTCCCGGTCGAACTCTCGGACGCGACTCTCCCGACCGCCTCCTCCCGGCTGATCCCCTCCGCAGGCTCGAAATAATAGAGGGCCACGAGTTCGTCCGGGCCGGGGATGTGGTTTAAGTCAACAAACTCTTCGTACCAGTCAATCGCCATGAAATCACCTTTTGAAGAAGGGGTTTGCGGGTAGAAAAACCTTCCATTCGGAGCAGGGCATAGGAGCCCGCAATCACATTCCCCCTGCAGGCGCCGGATTTATCAGCCGGCGAGTCCAGGAGAGGTAGTAAGGTGCAACATGAAGGAACCTTCCGATAACTCGCGGCAGCTTTTCGACTATGACGCCGGGGGGCCGCCCGGCATCCAGACGGCCGGCATCGACGTGACGATCCGCGACCTGGCGTATCAGGCCGCCCCAAAACGTTGGGTTCGCGCCTACATGGTGGTCCCGGCGGGAGAGGGTCCGCTCGAAGACCCTCGGTCTTCTCAAGCTCCTGTCCGCGGCCAGTCGCAATGGCCCGGACTCCTCTTTCTCCACCCGGGGCCCGGTTCCCGGGCCACGTTCCTGGGCGAGGCCGTGACCCTTGCCGGGATGGGTGCGGTCTCCCTGCTCGTCGACGCCCCCTGGGCTGACGACGGGGTGGCGGCCTGGGGCCGGGCTGTCGAGAACCCGGAGGAGGCCGTGCGCGAGCATCTTCGGACCGTGATCGGGCTCCGCCGGGGGATCGACCTCCTCGCAGCGCGGCCGGATATCGACCCGGAACGGATCGGGTTCGTGGGCCACAGTATCGGGGCGCTCATGGGCGGGGTGCTCGCCGGCGTCGAGGGACGGGTGAAGGCCGCAGTCCTGATGGCGGGCACCGGGAGGTTTGCCGACGTCGCCGCCCTGAACCTGCCCACCCTCCGGGGCGAGAGGCTCGCGCAGTACCGCCGGACGCTCGCGGAGATCGACCCGGTCGCCTGGGTCGGCCGGGCCGCACCCACCGCGCTCCTCTTTCAGTCCGGGCTTCACGACGAGGTCTTCACAGAGGAGCAGTCCCGGGAGTTCTTCGAGCGGGCAAACGAGCCCAAAACGCTGAAGTGGTACGACGCGGGCCACTACCTGGACGAAGCAGCCCGCCGCGACCGTATCGCGTGGCTGGGCGAGCGGCTCTCGCTGGAGCGGCGGGAGCCAGACCGTTCCCGGTAACGCATCTTCGGGGTTTGAACCCGTGCCTTCCCGGGTAGGGGTGCGATGACGGCAGGAATGGGATCAGAAATGTTACAAACTATATCAACATGTAATAATTGGTAAAATTATTATATAGTTAATTCAGACTAGTGTGTGGCCAGGTATTGCCCGTGATGGAACCCTGCCTGTGCCTCGCCTCTATCCGTCATACCTTTCCGATGCGCTACTGCACGTCCATCTAAACCATACAACCCTTTTTGCGGGTCATCACCGGGCCCGCCGCCCCTGGCCAGCGGTGTTCCCGTCGCCTCTCCGCGGGGAAGAGTGTATTACTCGGCGATCCCGTCGAGGACCTTCTCGATCCGGTCCACCTTCGCCTCTATCCGGTCTATCGACTGCCGCAACATCTGAAATTCGCCACTGGCGCCTTTCTGTTCAGCAACATTTGCCACCTGTCCCTCGATCCATTCTTTGAGTCGCACCACGATGATGAAGAGCAGCGTAAGGACGGCAAGCACCTCAACGATCCAGACGGACCCGCCGATCATGGTAAGCCAGAACTCCGAGCCGGCTACGGCACCGGCCAGGCTGATCACGAGCAGTGCGATGACGGCGCCCCACAGCGCCTTCAGGTAGAGTTTCCACCTATCCTGTTTCATCCTTCGACCTCTGTAATGACATAATAACGTCCAGGTTCAGCACCAGCTCGAACGGCACCGCCCGGTAGTACCTCCGGAGGTACGGCGGCTCGTCCGA
>JAENZF010000072.1 GCA_016841385.1 Methanobacteriota archaeon
ATGGGCGAGCATCCCCCGGCTCGCAACCGGGTGGAGGTGCGTGTAACTTGCGAGCGTTCGGTCCCGCCCCGCACCATCGCACCCGTCCCGGATCCCGCTCCCCCGGCTCAGCCGGTAGGCGTAGCGGGTCTCCGGGGCAAGGCGGACGCTGCTGTAGTGGAACTCGTGCCCCTTGAACGCCGCCTCGCCCATGGGACTGTTAGCCCCGCTCGTCCCCACCACGTAGCCGAGCATCCGCCGGGCCGGCATCCGGGTCTCTCCCGAAAATACCCCGGCGAGTTCGTAGGTCTTCTCCGTATCCGCGTCCATGAATCCCGGGGCGAGGACCATCCGATCGGTGAGGTAGATGAGCCCCCCGCACTCCGCGTAGATCGGCGTGCCGTTCCTGGACGCCTCGCGGAGCCCCTCCCGCATCGCGGTGTTCGCCTCGAGTTCCGCCCCGAAGAGCTCCGGGTAGCCGCCGCCGAGGACGTAGCCGTCGGCCTCCGGCAGCCGGTCGTGGATCGGGGAGAACGGGACCACCTCGGCGCCGAGCGACGCCAGCACGTCGAAGAGGTCGGCGTAGTAGAAGTTGAAGGCCTCGTCCAGCGCGACGCCGATCCGGACGTCCGAGACGTCGGGGACCGCATAGACGAAGTTCCCTTCCGCCGGCGGGAGAGACTCCTTGGCGAGCGCGAGCAGGGCGTCCAGGTCGACGTGCTCCCCGATCTTCTTCTTAATCAGATCGATCCGGTCCAGGAACTCCCCGTGCCCCTGCCCCTCCCGGTAGGGGACGAGGCCGAGGTGGCGCATGGCGAGTTCCATCTCCGTCGTCCGGGGGATGGCGCCGACGACCGGGATCCCACAGTAGTGCTCGATCGCACGGACTGCCTTCTCCTGGTGGCGGGTGCCGGTGATGTTGTTTAAGATGACCCCGCGGATATCGACGTCCGGGTCGAAGGCCTGGAAGCCCTTCACGATCGCCGCCGCGCTCCGGGTGATGCTCCGGGCGTTGATGACCAGAACAACGGGCAGGTCGAGTTGTTTTGCAATCGCGGCCGTGCTCCCGAGATCGGTGAGCGCCTCCGCCCCCTCGAAGAGGCCCCGCACCCCCTCGACGACGGCGATATCCGCTCCCCGGCAGCCGTGCGCGAAGACCGCACCGACCTCGGCCGGGCTCATCACGTAGCCGTCCAGGTTCCGGCAGGGCCGGCCCGTCACCCCCGCGAGGTAGGAGGGGTCGATGTAGTCCATCCCCACCTTGAAGGTCTGGACGGTCCGGGTGGTCGAGAGGAGGGCCGAGAGCGCGAGGGTGATGCTCGTCTTCCCGCTGCCGGACCGGTCGCCGGCGACGAGGAGGGACTTCATCGCATGCTCCGCAGGACCGCCCCGAACTCGCTCTCGACGACGTCCCGGACGCCGAGGGTCTTGGGGTGCAGGTCGATCTCCACCATGACGTGCCGGTGCCCCAGCTCCCGGAGCGGCGCCACCTGCCGGGGGCCGTTCGTGACCGAGAAGACCTCGATTCCTGCCGTATACTCCGGTGGGACGGCGTGCGGCACCCCGACGAGGAGGGCGAAGTCGGGGGCGAGCTCCCGGATCCGCTCCCCGATGGCGGGGCCGTTTGCGCCGTACTCGTCCAGCGCCCCGAGGAGTTCGGGGTCGACCCCCCGGTCCTGCATGCCGACGAGGATCCGGGCGGCATCCTCCCGCACCTTCGGGAGGCCCCGCGATTCGAGGTTCGCGAGGTACGTGATCGCGGCGTCCGGGCAGGCATCGTGGAGGCCGAGGAGTTCGTCGGCGAACATATAGGCGGTCTCTTTCTTCGCGTTCATGACCGCAACCCCCGTAGCCCCCTCATCGGCGAGCTCCACGAGCCGTTCTGCCGCGACGTGCTTGAGGTCGCCGCGTGAGGGCTCGATGTACGTCCGGGACGCCGCTCCCCGCAGCCGCTCCACCTCGTTTGCTTTTGAAAGGAGGTAGCGCTGGCGTTCCAGTTCGTCGGCGCTGATCCAGCCGCCGGCCGCCGCGGGCTCGAGCGTCGCGATCACTCCGTCGATGTTCTCCCGAAACCCGGCATGGATATCCACGGCAATCGCCGGCGTGGCGATCTCGGCGTCATGGATCGCGGACTGGAGGTCTTCGCCGATGATCATCGAGACACAGGTCCCGACGACCGCAATCCGCCGGGGTGCAAACGTCTCCTCCGCGTAGCGGAGCACCCGCATGAGCGGCTCGTGCCCGCCGAAGATGAACTCGTTGTCGGCGAGCGATGTCGTCAGCACCCGCATGCCGTCCTCTTCGAGGAGACGGGCGTGCTTGAACGAACAGCCTGACGGGCCGTGGAGGATCGCCACGTCCACCCCCAGGTCGCGGGCGGTGTAGAGCGCCGCCACGATGGAACTCGGTCTCGGTTGAATGTAGTCCATAGTTATCTCCACGTCTTTACTGCGAGGACGATTGCCCCCGCACAAGTGATGCTCCGGGCGAGAGCGAGCCCCTCATCGAGCGAGGCTGCCGTATGCTCTTCCCCGGCCGTGCACCACGCCTCCCCGACGTAGACGGTCGCCGTCGGGCCGACGGCCGATACCGCCCGCCGGATATCCTCCATTGAGAACCCTTCGCAGACTGCCCGTGCCTCCTCGCCGATGACGAGCGTCAGAGTTTCGCTACCCGAGAGTTCTCTCGCGTACCGGGCGGCTTCAGCGGTGGTCGCCATATTCGTCCCGCTGTTCGCGTCGTCAACGATCAGGAGGCCCCCCTCCCGCCGGGCCGCCATCCGGCCGGGCAGGGCAGCGAATCCCGCGAGCGGCGAAGGGTCGATTCCGAGCACGCAGGCGGTTGCGGCCGCGAGTGAGAGCGCCGTGCGGTAGCCTGCAAGGGTGCAGAGCGGGGTTGCGGAGGTGCCAGCGATCCCGCACCCTTCGTAGCGGCAGACCGGGCCGTCGAAGGATACCATCCCGTCGGCGGCGACCGTCTTCCCCGGGAGGTCGATCCCCGGCGGGAGCACGACCGTCCGTGCCCGGGAGAGCAGCCGACACTTCTCCGCGATCGCGTGCTTCCTCCCCGCCGCAACCGGGTAGTCCTCCGTTGAGGTCAGCACCGCCACGTCTCCGGCGGCCGTAACCCCGAGCGACTCCTCGGCGACCAGCCAGCCCCCGATCCGCTCTGCCTCACGTGCTGCCACTATCAGGGAGGCGGGCGTAATGCTCCGCTTCCAGAGCCGCACCCGTTCCGGGTAGCGGTAGGTCCCGGTCGAGGTGTGCAGGATGCCCGGCCCCGGCATCAGCGCCGCGAGAGCGTGGGCGGTGGTGGTCTTCCCCCTGGCTCCGGTGATCTCGATGAAAGGGTGCGGGAGACGGCCGTCGAGGACCCACTTCACCATCTCGTGGTGGGAGACCGCGGGGCCGTGCCGCCGGAGGAGAGGGTGATCGGGGTCGAGGTGGACCGGTGCGGCGACCAGGTCGTAGGTGCGGACGAGTGCCTCCTCAACAGGGATACCGGCCTTCCCGCGGTAGACGTCCACCTCGTCCACCTGGTGGCCGGCACCACGGAGTGCCACGGCGAGCTCCGCCCCGCCGTGGATGGTATCCAGCACCAGGACTCGCATTTCCTTCAGGGCTTCAATGCCGCGATCGCGTCGGACGCGTTCTTCAGCATCAGTTCCGCAAGGAGCGGGTCGCTGCCGATGGGGCTTGCGTACACGAGCGGCACCGTCTTCCCGTTCAGCTGGAACGTGCCGTTCCGGGCCCCCGCCGGGAGGCCGAGGAGTTCGGGGATGTCCTGATTGATGTGGACGCCTTTCGCGAGGAAGAGCGGGACGACGACCAGCATGTCGATATCCTCGCCCCGGAACGCCTCGAGTTGATCCACTACCGTCGGCGTGTTGAGGCTCATGAAGCCGGGTTTGACGAGGTACTCATCGGTCTTCTCGGCGATGATCCCTGCGGTGGTCTCGATCAACTCCTTGTTGTACGGGAGTTTGCTGCCATGTCCGACCAGTAACATTCCTTTTCTACTCATATGTTACAAGGTACTACGATACCATATTAAAATAATTACCGATTATTTTTAAGGCCCCGATCCAAAACCTATGTAATGGCAAACTTCGAACGGGAGATCACCTACTGTATCAACCGATTCTTCGCCCACCGGCAGGCTCACGGGTTTGCCTACCGGCTCAAGCAGAGCAAATTCAATACTCAGTATGTCGACGTCCTCGTGGACTCCCTCGACCCCCGTTACTACCTGGCCATCGAGTGCAAGTCGATATCCGGCAAGAAGGTCTACTTCTCCCAGCACTTCCACTCCGACAAAAACAACGTCCACCAGGTAGACGCGATCACCGATTTCATCAAGAGGACCGGACGGCGGGGTTTTCTTGCCGTCGAGTTCCGGTTCGGTGCGGGGAGGGCGAAGGAGGCATACCTCATGCCCTGGAATACGGTGCTCGGGTACTTTGGGAGCGTGCCCGGCATCTCGATCGACGATTTCCGGCTCTGTTGTGCGCTCACCCGCTCCGGTGAGGAGTACGACCTTCCGGGGCTGGATACAAATCAATATCCTCTCACACCACCAACGGATGGAGAATCATGATGGAAGCATATGATCGTTTTGAACTCCTCATAAACGATCGGGTCGTGAAAACGCCGATAGCGATCGCATCCATGGCCGGGATCGTGGATGCGGCCTACGTTCTTGAGCGGGCCGCTCATGTCGGGGCCGCCTTCATCGGCGGCTACTCCATCGACGGTCCTACCATCGATGCGAGCCGGCAGATGGCACAGGGGGGCCGGAAAGAGTTTTTATACGACGATCCCCTGGAAGCGCTGGAGAGAGAGATCGATGCCCTGAAACAGAGCGACGTTGTCACGGGCATCAACCTCCGTGGGAGCACTCCTGCTGCATACGGCGAGGTCGCCGGGGCTTTTGAGAACCGCGTGGTCTACGAGATCGACGCCCACTGCCGGCAGCCTCCGATGCTCGAAGCCGGGTGCGGCGAGTACCTTCTTCACCACCCGGCAAAACTCGTGGAGATCGTCCGCGCCTTAAAAGCGGCAGATGTGACCGTCTCGGTAAAGATCCGGGCCGGTGTCGCGGCGAGCGACGCCGACCTCGCCCGCACCGTCTGGAAGGCGGGGGCGGATATCCTCCACGTCGACCTGATGGACTTCGGGCACAACAAGGTCCGCCAGATCCGCAACGCCTCCCCCCTGATGCTGATCGCAAACAACTCCATCAACACCTTCGACCGGGCGATGGACGCCTTCTCGCATGGCGCTGACCTCGTCTCGCTTGCCCGGCAGTCCGATCCCTGGACGCTTGCCGGCCTCGATGCCGCCATCACCCGGTCCGCCGATGAGAGCGGCTGGTACAACGCCCCGAAACAGCTCTGCCGCGGCGGCGACATCAGGGCGCTCGCTTTCTGCTGCATGCCGGTGAAGGCCTGCCCGCTCATCCCGACCCTCGAGAAGATCGGGCTCTCCAGGAACGCGTACCTGAAAGTCAAACAGGAGGCGGTGAAGGGATCCCCGCTGGATGATGGGAAGAACACCTGTTTCGGGAGCCTCGCCTGGTGCTGCAAGATCAGTTCTCCCTGCATGTTCCGGAACATGACGCTTGAGAAGAAAGGCCTCTCTGCGCAGGAGTATATGCGGTGCAAGCACCGCCTCTCCGAGACTATCCTGCACAGGGTATTCGATGGAGAAGAGACCGACGATGAATCGAGCTGAACGTGCGCAGATGGCGATGATGCTCGAGGTCTGCGCCTACCCGAAACCCGGGAACGTGGACCGGTGCCACGACTATTCCGATACCCGCCTCGAGCACTTCCTCGCCTCGGCCATCCTCGCGAGACCTGCCTTCGATGCGGCCGAGAGGACCGGCGGCCGGGTCGGCAGCCTGATCCGGGAGGCGGTCCTGCGTACGAACGACCATGCCGGTGGGAACACCCACTTCGGGGCGTTCATCCTCCTCATCCCGCTCGTCCTCGGGGGAGATATCGACGGGGCGCGGAGAGTCGTCGCCGGCACCGATGTCGGGGACGCAATCGATTTCTATGCGGCGTTCGGCCTCACGAAGGTCCGGATGGCCGAGAGCGACGACCTGGACGTGAACGACCCGGCCTCTATCGCCGCGATCCGGGAGCGGGGCATGACCCTTGCCGACATCATGGCCTACTCGGCGCCCCGGGATATGGTCGCCCGGGAGTGGACGAACGGATTTGCCCTGACCCGCCGGTGCGCAGACCTGCTGCATTCGCACGGGTGTGGGCGTGAAGCGGTCGTCGCATCGTTCCTCGACCTCCTTGCGACGGAACCCGATACCTTCATCGCGAAGAAGCACGGGGAGGCGGTGGCGGAGAGGACGATGCGGTGTGCGGCCGAGGTGCTCGACGGGGAGCGCGACCTTCGCGCCTTCGACGCCGAGTGCGTCTCCGCCGGAATCAACCCGGGCTCGATCGCCGACATCACCATCGCCGGAATATACGTGGCGCTCGGGGAGGGATGGCAGTGGGGCTGCTGACCGAGGGGATCAACGAGGTGATCGCGACCACCGACTGCAACGCCGCCCCCATGGGAATCATCAACCGGAGCGGCTCCCTGCACATGGTCCTCTTCCGGGGGAGCCATACCGCCCGGAACATCGCCCGGGACCGCTGGGTGGTAGCGAACTTCGTCTTCGACCCGGTGATCTACGTCCGGACCGCCTTTGACAACCTCTCCGAGGAGGCCTTCGTCACGGAGAAGATCGACGGGATGGTCGTCTGCCGTCTCCGCGACGTGGAGGCCTGGGCCGCGTTTGCCGCCGACGTGGAGCGGTCGAGCGACGAGGCGATCGTCGTCCGGCTCGTCCCCTTAAAAGAGGAGGTGCTCGAACTCCGGCTGCACCCGGTGAACCGGGGCTTTTCCAGCATCGTGGACGCAACGGTCCATGCCACCCGCTATGTCCGGAACCCCGATCCGTGGCTGAAGCAGCTGATCGAGCACCACACCGGCCTTGCACGGAAGTGCGGCGGCGCCCGTGAGTGGGAGGCGCTCGAACTCCTCGAGTGGTATCTCGGCGACCTGACTCGCGAGTGACGGTCTTCTCGTTGTCCTCCCGAACTCCCGGTTCCTCCGGCCGGCATTGCCGGTCCCGAAAAGACCAGAGATACCCGTTCTCCCCAGGGAACCGGGGCCGACCTCGCCGCCCGGCCCGGAGATGGAGGGGCGTATCTCCGCTCCGACTTTCCATAATATTTGCAGTATAATAATCCATATATACGATAACATACCACGAAGGGCCCCTACAGAGAGGTACCTGGTATGGCGAAGATCTTTGATGCGTTACAGAATGATGGAAGGTTCAGCCGGCTCGTCGAGATCATTCAGACCCTCGGCGAGGAGAAGATGCTGCAGGGCGAAGGGCCGATGACGTTCTTTGCTCCGGTCGACTCCGCATGGGATGCGATCCCCGAGCCGAACAGGGCGATGATCTTGAACGATAAGCAGATGCTCTCGCATCTCATCGACTTCTTCACGATCGGCGGGCACAAATGCACGCTCGATGCGCTGCTCGGAAAGAATGTCGTGCAGACTGTCGAAGGGAGCCTCATCGCGGTCAGGAAGACCGAGCGCGGCACGCAGGTGGACGAGGCCCTCGTGCTCGAGGGGAACATGGAGGCGGAGAACGGCATCATCCACGCCCTTGACAGCGTCCCCTTCGTGACGCTCTCGCAGGCCTTCGAGGCCTACGCAGCGAGCGAGTAAGCCCGGGCGGACAGCAGTCCGGCCAAAGATCCCTTTCTTTTCCGCAGGGTGCGGGGTGTTTTCCCTTGTTTGGCTGGAGAGGATACACAGATCCGGCACATATCTCTCCCGATCGCCGCCCCCGGGGCCTCGCAATATCATGTCCGTAATTATATATATCTGGCTGAATGATCACGGTCTTCATCCGGAGGATTACCTATGAAGAGTATCTTTGAGACAGCCCGGGAAGACGACCGGCTGAGCACCTCCATCAGGCTGATACAGGCCGGAGGGGTGGCGGAGACCCTCCGGGGAGAGGGGGAGTATACGGCACTGTTCCCTACGAATGAGGCGTATTCCGGGTTCCCCGGGGAGGTGCTGGACGCCATCACGGACGACCGGGAGAGGCTCGCGGGTATGATCCTGTAACATGTGGTCCAGGGCAAACTCACCACGCACGAACTGGCACGGATGGAGGCGATCAGGACCCTGCAGGGGGATCACCTGGATATCACGGGATCTGTGGCGGCGATGCGGCTCAACGACGCCGCCATAATCCAGCCCGACATCGAGTGCACAAACGGCATCTATCATATCATCGACCGGGTGCTCCTGCCGCGGGCGGTCGAGGCACGGGTGAAGAAGCTGGTCTGAGGCGGCGGTTCCCGTCCCGGTTCCAACCCTGTGCCGGACCACCCTTACCTTTATATCCTCCCGCCCCTCCATCTCTCGCCGGGAGTTGGTTCGCATGAAGAGTATCCTCGCGACTCTGCAGGAATCGGGATCGTTTGCCACGTTTCTTGAACTCGTACAGGCAGCCGGCATGGAAGAGCGGTTGAGCACCGAAGGGCCCTATACGCTCTTCGTCCCGGACGACGATGCGTTCCGGGCGGTATCGCGGTCGGAACTCGACGCGATCCGCCAGAACGCCGACCGGCTCGCCGAGACCCTGAACTACCACATCGTTCCCGGGGTGCATTCCATGATTGACCTCCTGGGCATACGGACCCTGCGGTCGCTCCAGGGTGAAGATCTGGCCGTAGAGGTTGCATCGGAGGGGGTGCTGGTCAACAACGTGCCGGTCGTGGAGTCCGATGCGTGGTGTACCAACGGAATCTGTCACGCGGTCTACGCGTTGCTCCTCCCTCCAGTTGCCAGGGCGGCTGCTGCATAGGCGTTCCCTGCCGATCCCCGGACGAGCCCAGAACGTATAAATAATCCGGCACATGTAGTGGTGCGAGTGGAGAAGCAGTATGAAGAACATCATTGAGACCCTGGAGGACTCCGAGAGCCTCACCGTTTTTCTCGAACTGATCAGGATAGCGGGCATGGAACCGATGCTCCGTGAGAGGGGGCCGTTCACGGTCTTCGTCCCGACGGACGAGGCTTTTTCGAGGGTCCCGAAGGAACGGATGGAGGAGATCAGGAATGACCCGGACAAACTCCTCCTCATCACGAGTTACCACGTCGTGCCGGAGCTGCTGACCTCGGAGGACCTCCGGAGTATCGGCGCCGTCAGGTCGAGCCTCGGAACGGATCTCGTCATACGGTCGTCCGACCGGGGCATCACCGTCAACAGCGTCCCCATCGTCGAGGCCGATGCGTTCTGCACCAACGGCATCTGCCATGCAATCAGCTCGGCGCTTGTCCCGCCAACGATAGAGATCGTTACTCCTTAGGGGAGTAACGGTCTGCCGGCAGGAGGAACCGCGCGTCCCGGCGTGCGATCCCGACGGCCGCAAGAGCGCTCTTCTCTTTATCCTTGATCTCGAGCATGATATCCATATCCGTCGGCGCGGTCTCGGCGAGGAACTGCTCGAAGTCGGCACCATCAAGGCTCTCTGCATGCCGCCCCTTCCGCCCGCCCGGCATCGGGGTGC
This sequence comes from Methanobacteriota archaeon, assembly GCA_016841385.1. Classification (GTDB taxonomy): domain Archaea; phylum Halobacteriota; class Methanomicrobia; order Methanomicrobiales; family Methanoculleaceae; genus Methanoculleus. The sequence goes on from JAENZF010000072.1 coordinate 9,590, forward strand.
TGTAATCGGTCATCAGGATGCCGTCTTCGGGCCCCCAGGTCGCGCCGGACCGCTCCACCGCCTCGGCCACTGCAATGCCCGAAGGGTTGACCCGGTGGTGGAAGACGTCGAAGAGCACCGGGATGCCGGTCTCCTCGTGGATGCGGAGACAGTCGGCCAGGGTATAGCGCGAGTCGTCGTTCTCGACGACCAGCCGGCGGAGGATGCTCTCGTCAAGACGGGCGTACTCGCTTCCAAATCGCTCCATGCTCGCCTCCCGGTCGCCGTATACGCCGCCGACGTGGATCTGGACTCTGGCAGTCCTATCGAGGTGCATGGCGTCGAGGACGGCGGCGTGGTAGCGGAGTTCCGCGACGCTCCGGTCGACGATATCCGGGTCTTTCGCGTTGATGACGACGAACTGGTCGGGGTGCATGGAGATCCGCATCCCGTGCTCCCTGACGAACCTGCCGATCTCCCCAAACTCACTCGCGAAGGTATCCTGCCAGGCGGCGGTGCAGACCGGGTGCGACGCGAACGGCACGAGACCCGAACCGATCCGGAAGAAGAGGATGGACTCTCTCTGGTTAAAGCGGAGGATTAGATCAAGGCACCTGAGGTTCTCTCTGACGGTCTCTTCCAGCCGTTCGTCGGAGTAGGAGGAGAGCCTGAACGTGCGGCCACAGGAGCAGCCGACGCTCCGGTTGATGCACGGGTAGCCGATCTTCATGCTTCTTTCGGGGTGATACTATACCGGTATCAACCTGCCG
>JAENZF010000073.1 GCA_016841385.1 Methanobacteriota archaeon
GAAGACGAGGTCGCGGAGGCGCTCGCCCGGGTGGTCCGGGTGATCCCCGATCCGACAAACCCGGTCGAGGCATCGATTGCAACGACCCTCTTCTTCGTCGCCGCCTGGGCAGGGGAGCAGGGGCACACCCGGATCCTCGCCGGGCAGGGGGCCGACGAGCTCTTCGGCGGCTACGCCCGCTACCTCTCCTCCCCGGACCTCGCAGCGGAACTCGAGCGGGACTTTGCGGGCCTCGAACGCCAGGGGACACGGGACCAGGCGGTTGCGGCGCTCCACGGGGCATACTTCTCGATACCCTACCTCGACGTCCGGGTGGTGCGCGCCGCTCAAGCGATCCCGGCCGCCGAGAGGGTGCGCGGAGGGGTGAGAAAGCATTCCCTGCGAGTGGTCGCAGAACGCCACATTCCCACTGAAATTGCCCGGGCGGAGAAGAAAGCGATGCAATACGGTAGCGGAATCTGGCGGACAATACAACGACTCGCACGTACAAATGGTTATAAAAAGTCGGTACAAGGGTACTTAACGGAGATCAGTAGGGCGCAACATGGTAACTGAGAGCGATATTGAGCATATAGCAGAACTTGCGGATATCGGCATATCAAAAGACGAGGTGCCGGAGTTCACCACCCAGTTCAACGCAATCCTCGACTACTTTGAAGTTCTCGACACCGTACAGGGCGAAAGCGCCCCGGCCGACGGGATCACCAACGTCTTCCGGGAGGACGAGCCCCGGCCCTGCCTCCCGCAGGAGGCAGCCCTCGTAAACGCGGGGTCGACCGAGAACGGGTTCATCAAGGCGCCGAGGGTGATGTGAGTGGCGGGAACCCTGAACTTCTCGCCTGACGACCGGTACAACGCATTCATCACCACCTGCCGTGAGGCGCCGTTTTGCGACGGTGCGCTCGCGGGCACCGCCGTCGCGGTCAAGGACAACATCTCGACGGCGGGTATCCGGACCACCTGCGCATCGAGGATCCTTGAGAGTTACGTCCCGCCGTACGATGCCCACGTCGTGGGACTCCTCCGAGAGAAGGGGGCCGCGATCGTCGGCAAGACCAATATGGACGAGTTCGGCATGGGCACCACCACCGAGACGAGCGCGTTCGGCCCCGTCAGAAACCCGGTGGACCCATCAAGGGTGCCCGGCGGGTCGTCCGGCGGAAGCGCCGCCGCGGTCGCCGCAGGCTTCGTCCCGATGGCGCTCGGCACCGATACCGGCGGCTCGATCCGGTGCCCCGCAGCGTTCTGCGGGATCGTGGGCCTCAAACCCACCTACGGCCGGGTCTCCCGCTACGGCCTCATCGCCTACGCAAACTCCCTCGAGCAGATCGGGCCGATGGCACGGACGGTGGAGGATGTATCGAGGCTGATGTCGGTGATCGCGAGGTACGACCCCCACGACTCGACGATGCTTGATAGGCCGTATGACCACCGGCCTTCGGCCGATATTGCGGGCCTGCGGGTCGGCGTGCCGGAGGAGTACTTCGGCGAAGGCGTGGACCCCCGCGTCGCGGAGACGGTCCGGGACGCCATCGGGGTCCTTGAGGGGCTCGGGGCCGATACGGTCCCGGTGAGCATCCCCGGCATGCGGCATGCGCTTGCAGCCTACTACGTCATCTGCACGAGCGAAGCCTCCTCGAACCTCGCACGGTTCGACGGCGTCCGCTACGGCCCGGCGGTCGATACAAAGAAGACCTGGCACGAGGCCTACCAGGACCTCCGGCAGGCAAAGTTCGGGACCGAGGTCCGACGCCGGATCATGCTCGGCACCTTCGCCCTCTCGGCCGGCTACGCCGGCAGGTACTACGCGAAGGCGCAGGTGGCCCGCCGCAACATCAAGGAGGACTTCGAACGGGCGTTCCGTGACGCAGACGTCATCGCCGGCCCGACGATGCCGACCGTGGCCTTCCGCCTCGGCGAGAAGACCGATCCGCTCTCGATGTACCTCTCGGATATCCTCACGGTGCCGGCGAACCTCGCCGGCGTCCCGGCAATATCGGTCCCGTGCGGCAGGGTGGACGGCCTTCCCGTGGGCCTCCAGTTGATGGGAAGACAGTTTGAGGATGAGCGCGTCGTCGACGCTGCCTTCGCCTACGAACAGGAGGTGAGGAGATGAAGACGATTGTCGGGCTTGAGATCCACGTCCAGCTCTCGACTGCAACAAAGCTCTTCTGCGGGTGCTCGACGGACTACCGGGACGACGAGCCCAACACCCACTGCTGTCCGGTCTGTCTCGGGCTTCCCGGAGCGCTCCCGCGCCTGAACCAAAAGGCGGTCGAGTACGGCCTCCGGGTGGCAAAAGCCCTCGATATGGAGGTGCCGGAGGAGTCGGAGTTCGCCCGGAAGAACTACTTCTACCCCGACCTCCCGAAGGCCTACCAGGTCACCCAGTACGACAAGCCGCTCGCGATCGCGGGGACCGTCGAGATCGAGGACGACGAAGGGCACGAGAAGATCGTCCGGATCACCCGGGTGCACCTCGAAGAGGACCCGGGAAGACTCGTCCACGTCGCCGGCGGCTCGAAGTACTCGCTCGTCGACTACAACCGGTCCGGCATACCGCTCCTTGAGATCGTCACCGAGCCGGATATGCGGTCCCCTCAGGAGGCCCGCCGGTTCCTCAACAAGCTCCGGACGATCCTCGAGTACCTCGGAGTCTTCGACGGCGACCGGGAGGGCTCTCTCCGTGTCGATGCAAACATATCGCTCGAAGGCTCGGTGCGCGTCGAGGTCAAGAACATCTCCTCCTACAAGGGCGTCGAAAAGGCGCTCACCTTCGAGGTGACCCGGCAGAAGAACCTGCTCCGGCGCGGTCAGACGGTGACGAGAGAGACCCGGCACTTCATGGAAGGGCGCGGGATCACCACCTCCGCCCGGAGCAAGGAGGAGGAGCACGACTACCGCTACTTCCCGGAGCCCGACCTCCGGCCGCTCCGTGTTGCCGGGTGGGTCGCGGAGATCGACCTTCCCGAGCTTCCTGTCGCCCGGAAGAACCGGTTCATGGAGCAATACGGCATATCGCTCAACCATGCCCGGACCCTGACCGGCGACCCGAAGCTCGCCGACTTCTATGAGCGCGTTGCGTCCGTGGAGCCGGTCCTCGCGGCCACCTGGGTGGCCGATACCCTCCTCGGGGAGCTCAACTACCGCGACATGAGCATCGCCGCCGTCCCGCCCGACCGTATCGCAGAACTCCTCGAACTCCTTAAGGAGGAGACCATCACCGACAAAGCCGGCGTCCAGGTGCTCAGAGAGATGCTGGACTCCTGCGCCGCGGGTAAGCCCTGCGAGATGCCCGCCGCGATCGTGGAGCGTGAGGGGCTCGGCAAGGCCACCGGCGGCGAGTTCACTCCAATCGTGCAGGCAGTGATCGCCGCAAACCCGCAGGCGGTGGAAGATTACCGGACCGGTAAGAAAGGAGCCCTGAACTTCCTCGTGGGGCAGGTGATGAAGGAGACCCGCGGCAGGGCGGACCCGCGGGAGCTCGGGCGAATCGTATCCGGGTGTCTCGAGACAGGGGGGGTGTAACCCGCAGTGCATCTGATCATCGCAGAGAAGAATATATCGGCAAACCGGATCGCGCAGCTCCTCGCCGGCAACGAGAAGGTGAGGGCGACAAAGGATGGAAGCGTATCCACCTATTCCTTCGATACCAAGACGGTGGTGGGCCTCAAAGGGCATGTGGTGGAGGTGGACTTCGAGCCCGGCTACACGAACTGGAGAAGCGAGGTCCACACCCCGAGAAGCCTCATCGATGCGGGGACCGTCAAAAAACCGACCGAGAAGAAGATCGTCAATATCATACAGAAACTTTCAAAAAAGGCAGATCTCGTCACCATCGCCACCGACTACGATACCGAAGGGGAGCTGATCGGGAAGGAGGCCTACGAACTCGTCCGTGCGGTGAACCCCAGGGTCGGGATCAACCGGGCCCGGTTCTCCGCGATAACCCCGGCGGAGATACGGTCCGCCTTCGAGAACCTGACCGACCTCGACTTCGCGCTCGCGGCTGCCGGCGAGGCCCGCCAGACGGTCGACCTGATGTGGGGTGCATCGCTGACCCGGTTCATCAGTCTCGCTGCCCGGCGGGGCGGCAAGAACATCCTCTCCGTCGGCCGGGTCCAGAGCCCGACGCTTGCCATGATCGTCAACCGGGAGCGCGAGATCGAAAACTTCGTCCCCCAGACCTACTGGATGCTCTCGCTCCAGACCGAGAAGGACGGAGTGCCGGTGGAGGCGCGGCATACCGCCGGGCGGTTCACCGACCACGATGCGGCCCTCGCCGCAGAGGCGGGGACAAAGGAGCCGCTCGTGGTCACGGACGTAAAAGAGGGGCAGAAGAACGACCGGGCGCCGACGCCGTTCGACACCACGACCTTCATCGTCGCGGCGAGCCGCCTGGGCCTCTCGGCGGCGAACGCGATGCGGATCGCCGAAGACCTCTATATGAACGGGTATATCTCCTACCCGAGGACCGACAACACGGTCTACCCGAAGTCACTGAACCTGAACGGGATCCTTGAAGCGCTCCGGGGAGGGGCGTTTGACAGGGACGTTGCCTGGGTGCAGCAGCACCGGCGAGAGGTCCCGACCCGGGGCAAGAAGGAGAGCACCGACCACCCGCCGATCCATCCTGCGGGGGCAGCGACCCGCGAGGCCCTCGGGCAGGACCGGTGGAAAGTCTACGAACTCATTGTCCGGCGGTTCCTTGCGACCCTCTCTCCCGACGCGACGTGGGCGACCACCAAGTGCATCTTCGACGCATCCGGCGAGCCCTATACGGCCACGGGCGGCCGGCTCCTCTCCGCCGGATGGCGCCGGGTCTACCCCTACTCGGAGGCGAAGGAGAATATCCTCCCGGTCTTCTCCCCGGGCGAGCGCCTGCCGATCAAAAACGTGAACCTCGAAGAGAAGCAGACACAGCCGCCGGCGCGCTACTCCCAGAGCCGGCTCATCCAGGTGATGGAGGAGCTCGGCCTCGGCACGAAGAGCACCCGGCACGAGGTGATCGGGAAACTCGTCTCCCGCCGCTATGTGGAGGGGAACCCGCTCCGCCCGACGCTCGTCGGTAGGGCCGTCATAGACGCGCTCGACAACCACGCGGAGACGATCACGGAGCCCGAGATGACCCGGACGCTTGAAGAGCACATGCAGCTCATCAAACAGAGCCAGCGCTCCCGCGAAGACGTCGTCACCGAGTCCCGCGAGATGCTTCATAGGGTCTTTGACAAACTCGAAGCGCACGAGAAGGAGATCGGCAGCGAGATCATGGAACAGACCGCAGAGGAGCATACCGTCGGCCCCTGCCCCGTCTGCGGCCACGATCTCCGGATCCGGCACCTCGGCATCTCCCAGTTCATCGGCTGCACCGGCTACCCGGAGTGCCGGTTCAACATCAGCCTGCCCGGCAGCACCTGGGGACGGGCGATCCGGATCGAGGAGACCTGCGAGAAGCACGGGCTCTCCCACGTCCGCCTGATCCGAAAGGGCTCCCCCCCCTGGACGATAGGCTGCCCGCTCTGCAGCCATATCGCCTCGAACGTCGAGGCACTCCGGATGATGCCCTCGATGACCGACGACCTCGTGCAGCGCCTGCACGCGCACCATATCTACACGGTCTCCGAGATCGCGGGCAAGCAGCCCGGAGACCTCACGGAGACCCTCGGCGTCGGCAACGAAGAGGCCGGACGGCTCATCCGGGAGGCAGAAGACGCGCTCGAGGTCCTCCGGCGCCGCTCGGAGCTCAGGAAGTTCGTCCGGAAGATCGTCCCCCCCCGCAAGGGCCGGAGCCACGCGAAGATCATCAGGAGTCTCCTCGAGCAGGGGATCGGGGATATCCACGCGCTCTCCCGTGCCGACCCCGCGGCCCTGAAGAAGGCCGGCATCGGCGAAGCCGGGGCAACGGAACTCCTGGAGGCAGCCCGCGGGCTCTGCAACGAGCGCGTCCTCCGGGAGGCCGGGGTTCCCGCGGTCAGCCTGAAGAAGTACCAGGCAGGGGGCGTCGCGACCCCCGACGACTTCTGTTACCTCCCCATCCCCTACCTCTCAAGCAAAACCGGCATTAATCCCGAAACCATACATAAACATGTGGATATGGTCTGCAGGCACCTCGGGCGCCCCACCCCGTCGAAAGTCTCCAGGGCGGCGCTCGAACGGGGGCGAAAGGAACTCCTGGAAGTCCCCGGCCTCGGGGAGGCGACCGTGGAGAGGCTCTACCTTGCAGGCATCTATGACGCCGCCACGCTTCGTGAGGCCGACCCGAAGGAGGTCTCCTCCATCACCGGCATCCCAAAGGCCAGACTCCACGACTACATCGGCCACCTGAAGTGACACCATGCACGCGAACTGGAAGACCTGGGCACACGTGACGAAACTGGACCCCGACAAACACCTCTCGCCAGGCGCCGTTGAGGAGATCGTGACGAGCGGGACCGATGCCCTGATGCTCTCGGGCACCCTGAACGTGACGCGGGAGAACCTCCAAGAACTCCTGGATCTGGTCTCCGCCTACGGGCTGCCGCTGGTGGTGGAACCGGCGAGCCCCGACTGCGCCATATTCGACGGGGCAGTCGACCACCTCTTCGTGCCGAGCGTGATGAACACAAACGACGTCCGCTGGATCGTCGGGAAGCACTACGCCTGGCTCCGCCACGCGAGCAGCGTCGACTGGGAGATGGTGGTGCCTGAGGCCTACATCGTCCTCAACCCGAACTCCGCCGTCGGGCGGGTGACGGGAGCGGACTGCAGCCTCTCAGCCGAGGACGTGGCCGCGTTCGCGGAGGTGGCGGACCGTTACTTCCGGTTCCCGATCGTCTACATCGAGTACAGCGGGACCTACGGGGATCCCGCAATCGTGCAGGCGGCGTCCGGGGCGATCGAGCACGCCATCCTCTACTACGGCGGCGGAATCCGTTCGGTGGAGCAGGCGGCGGAGATGGGCCGTATCGCCGACACGATCGTCGTGGGCAACGCCGTCTACGAGGAAGGGATCGATGTGCTCCGGGCGACGGTCCGGGCGGTACAGTGAGACATGCCTGAGATCTCAATCGTCCTGGTCGAACCCCTCTACGAGGGGAACGTCGGGTTTACCGCCCGGGTGATGAAGAACTTCGGGTTTACCCGGCTCATACTGGTCAACCCCTGCCTGCTCGGCGACGACGCCATCATGCGCGCCTCCCACGCCCGCGACGTTCTGGAGGGCGCCCGTCGGATGACGATCGAGGAGGTCTACCGGGAGTTCGATTTTGTGGTCGCGACGACCGGCGAGGTGAGCAAGTCGGTCTGCACCCCGATGCGGATGCCCTACTACGCGCCGGGGGAGGTCCGGGAGGCCGTTGCCGATATCGACGGGACGGTCGCGGTCCTCTTCGGGCGGGAGAACTGGGGCCTCGCAAACGAGGAACTGAAGCGCGCAGACTTCATCTGCACCATCCCCACCTCTGAGGTGTACCCTATCCTCAACCTCTCCCACGCGGTGGGCATCCTCTGCTACGAACTTGCGAACCTGCCGCGCGGGACCTATCCCCTCGCGGGACCCGTCGAGATGGAGTCGCTCTACCGGCACATCGACGCCTTCCTGGACCGGATCGACCACCCGGACTTCAAGCGGGAGAACACGATGGTTCTCCTCCACCGCGTGCTCGGCCGGACGAAGCTGACCACCCGCGAGGCGAGCACGCTTCATGGACTGATGCGCCGGACGGAATGGCATCTCGAAAACAAAGAATAAACTGACTTGCAGGAGAGATCTAGGAGAATGATTCTTGTCGACTGGCAGTTAGAAGACCGCATCAGGCGCGGGTATATCAAGGTGGACCCCTTTGATCCCGGCCTGATCCAGCCCAACTCCCTGGATATCAGGCTCGGTTCCCACTTCGTCTGGTACGTTCCGGGGGATACAGTGATCGACCCTTACGAGAAGGAGACCGTCTGCGCGAAGATTGAGGAGATGGTGGCCGACTCGATAGTCCTTGCCCCGGGACAGTTCCTCCTCGCCGAGACCCTTGAATCGATCGAACTCCCCGACGATGTCGTGGCGAGCATCGAGGGGAAGAGCAGCATCGCCCGCCTGGGGGTCGAACTCCACCAGACGGGGGGCTGGATCGACGCAGGGTTCCGGGGGACGATCACGCTCGAGATGTGCAACGTGAACTCCCGGCCGGTCCGGGTCTACGCGGGGATGCCGATCGGGCAACTGGTATTCTACCGCACGGATCGCGCCGCGCGCCCGTACAACATGAAGCGGGACGCGAAGTACATGGACCAGCGGCAGGCGACCCTCTCCCGCTACCCCGAGAATACGCGCCGCGCGTGATGCGTGCCGCCGGAACCTCGCCGTCCGGCGGGGAAGGGAGCGGGCGGGGTGCCATCTGCTCCCACTAAAAGAGCGTTATGCACTATATAGCAGGAAAACAGATATTGAACGATTCAACTGGGGATACCAATGCGACTTCTTCTGATCCACTCTGATCATATCGAATACGAGGCCCGGAAGAAGACGAAGGTCGCCGAAGAGGGCGTCGTCCAAAAAGACGCCCTCGATGAGGCGCTCGCCGTCTTCTGCGCGGTTGAGTCTGTCGACGAGGAGAATATCGAGGATGCCGTCAGGCAGGCGGCGGACGAGATCGTCACCACCGCCCGGCAGCTCGGCACTACCAATATCATGATCTACCCCTACGCCCACCTCTCCTCTGACCTTGCATCGCCGGAAACGGCGGTGAGCGCTCTCCGGGGCATCGAGGAGGCCCTCTCCGGGAAGGACGGGTTTGTCGTGAAACGGGCGCCGTTCGGCTGGTATAAGGCCTTCTCGCTCTCCTGCAAGGGCCACCCGCTCTCGGAGCTCTCCCGGACGATCGTCCCGGGCGAAGGAACGGCCACCCCAAAGAAGGAGATCCAGCACGAGTTCTTCGTCTTCACGCCCGAAGGGGAGCGCAAAGACGCGGCCGACTACGCGAAGGAGGACACTCCCTTCGCTTCCCTGATCCGGAAGGAACTCGGGTATCCGGGGCAGGAGGGAACCGAGCCGGTTCACGTGGACCTGATGCGGGCCAAGGAACTCGTGGAGTACGAGCCGCGCTCGGACGTCGGGCACCACCGCTGGATGCCCCGGGGCAAGCTGATCCGGGACCTCCTTGCCGACTACGTCCTTGCACGGGTGCTGGATTACGGCGGGATGCCGGTGGAGACCCCGGTGATGTACGACCTCGGCGATAAGGCGATCGCGGAGCACGCCGCCAAGTTCGGGGAACGGCAGTACCGGTTCAAGAGCGGCAACCGCGACATGATGCTCCGGTTCGCGGCGTGTTTCGGGATGTTCTCCATCATGCACGACATGCACATCTCGCCAAACACCCTCCCGATGAAACTCTACGAGCTCTCGACCTACTCGTTCCGGCACGAGCAGAAGGGGGAAGTGATCGGGTTGAAGCGCCTCCGCGCCTTCACGATGCCCGATATGCACACCCTCTGCCGGGACGTGGACGGCGCGCTTGCGGCGTTTGAGGAACAACTCTTGATAGGCTGGAAGAGCGGCGAGGACCTCGAAACCCCGCTCGTGGGGGTCTTCCGGTGCACCCGGGACTTCTTCGACCAGTACGAACTCTGGGTGAAGGGGATCGTCGCGAAGTCGGGCGTGCCGATGCTGATCGAGGTCCTCTCGGAGCGGGTCCACTACTGGATAGCAAAGGTCGACCTCGCTGCGATCGACGCACAGGGGAGACCGATCGAGAACCCGACGGTCCAGATGGACGTCGAGAGCGCGGATCGGTTCGATATCAAGTACTACACCCCGGAAGGGACGGAGGTCCACCCCCCGATCCTCCACTGCTCGCCGACGGGCTCGATCGAGCGGGTCATCTGCGCGATGCTCGAGGGCACCGCTGCACAGGAGGTCCCCTCCTTCCCGACCTGGCTCGCCCCGACCCAGGTCAGGCTGGTGCCGGTGGCGGAGCGGCACGTCTGTTTTGCCGAGGAGATCAGCACCCGCCTGAATGCCGCCTGCATCCGGGTGGACGTCGATGACCGGGACGAGAGCGTGAACAAGAAGGTCCGCGAGGCCGGGATGGACTGGGTGCCCTACGTCGCGGTGATCGGCGACCAGGAGGCCGAGACTGGCCGGCTCATGGTCACCATCCGGAGGCTCTCGGAGAAGAAGAAGCCGTACAAGGAGATGATGAGCGAGGACGAGCTCATCCAGGCGGTGAAGATCGAGACCGCCGGAAA
>JAENZF010000074.1:0-8372 GCA_016841385.1 Methanobacteriota archaeon
CTCCCCGAGGATGTAGAGCGTCGCGGCCATCGCCTCCACCGAGGTCAGCCGGAACGGGCGGCCGAAGTTCACGGGGTTTGCGGCCACGAGGAAGGGGAGTGCCCGGCGGTTGCGCCAGGAGGCGACGGCCCCGGTGTCGAGCACCTCCCAGGAGCAGTCGAGCGCCGTTATCGAGGGGAGGTCCCGGTCCGCGGGGGAGACCGCCTGCTCGGCGGTCGGGTCGAGGAGGAGGGTCGAGCGGGGGATCTTTGCGATGGCGGTGACGATCCTCGCAAGCCCGCGCTGGGCCAGTTTCTTCACCGTGCACTTCCGGGGGTCGCAGGTGTTGTCCCGGTAGGCGTAGAGCGGTATCATCTGTCTTGTTATGGTACGCCGTCCAGGTACTATCAATGTACGTGCTCATCGCTCCCTGCATCCTCGATCCCGCGTGCCGCGCCCGCGGAATAACGACCGATGAGGACCTTCGCTACTTCAACCGGGCCATTGAGCGCTGCCGGCGCTTCTCAGTCGAGATGGTCCCGCTCCCCTGCCCGGAGACGATCTACCTCGGTCCCGACCGGCCGCCGGGATCATATCTCGACCTGGTCGGACCTATGGCCCGACCGGGTCGGTCCCACAGGGACCGACACCGGCTCGCGACCGACGAGTTTACCGCGCTCCTCGACCGGCTCGAGGCGGAGGTCCGCGCCGTCATCCGGGAACGGGGGGAGCCGCCGCTTGCGATCGTCGGGGTGGACTCCTCCCCCACCTGCGGGGTGACGGCCACCTACTACTCGTCCGTAAAACAACCCGGGCGCGGGGCATTCCTCGCACGGTTCCCGGATATCCCAGCGATCGACGTGAAGGAGTTCGCCCGCTACCGGGTCTACCTCGCCGCCCCGCTCTTCTCCGAGGCGGAGCAGGCCTACAATATCGCGCTCCGCGACCTCCTCGAGCGGCACCTCTTCGACGTCTATCTCCCCCAGGAGGTGGGGGACACGAGCCACACCCGGTGTCTGGAGGAGCACCGGGCTATCTTTGCGCAGCATCTTCTGGCGCTCCGCGATGCCGATATCGTTGTCGCGGTCATCGAAGGCGCGGACGCCGATTCGGGGACATCCTGGGAGATGGGGTATGCGTATGCTCTCGGTAGAAGGATGGTCGCGCTCCGCACCGACTTCCGGGTCGTCGGCCACCACGAGCGGGTCAACCTGATGCTTGAGGAGTCTGCCGCGGTCGTCACGGCGAAGGAGGACCTCGCCGGGGTGCTCGGATCGCTTCTTGCGGCGTCAGAGTGAATCCGGCCGCCTCTTTTCCATCGAGAGGACGTTCCTCTCACCCTCGCGGGCGTAGGCCACGCTGTCCATCACCGTCCGGATGAAGTGGACCCCGAGACCACCGATCGGCCGCTCTTCCGCGGGGATGTCGAGAAGCGGCGGCGGGGCGGTGAGCGGGTCGAATGGAACTCCATCGTCGGCGATCGTCACGCGGACGGCGTCGTCGTCCACGATGCAGGTGACCGTGATCGTCCCGGCCTCCCCGTCGGGATACCCGTAGAGAATGGTGTTGCTGCAGGCCTCGTCCACGGCAAGCTGCACCGCAAAGACCAGATCGTCGCCGCTCCCGGCGAGCGCCCCCGCGAGAAATTCGGCGATCGACGCGAGCGCCCCGAGATCTGCCCGCACGGTAAGTTCCGCCATCAGACCACCCGGAGAACCATGAGCGTCAGGTCGTCGAACTGCGGCTCGTCTCCCGAGAACCTCACAACCGCGTCGCGAACCCGGTCGACGATCGCTCCCGGAGGCAGGTCGTGGCAGCCCATGACGGTCTCGATCAGCCGCTTCTCCCCGAACTGCTCCTCGCCGGGGTTGATCGCCTCGGTGACGCCGTCGGTGTAGAGGAGAACGAGGTCTCCGCTCTCAAGGCTGATGGTCTCCTCCCCGTAGTCGGCCTCCGGCATGACCCCGAGGATGATCCCGGTTCCCTTCAGTTCCAGCGGCCGGCCGCTGCCCGACCGGAAGAGGAGAGGTGGGTTATGCCCCGCGTTGACGTAGGTGAGCATCTTTGTTGCCGGGTCGACGACCGCGTAGAAGAGGGTGACGAACATCCCGGACTTTGCGTCCTCGGCGATCAGCATATTTGCCTCCCGGACGGCCTCACGGGCGCTCCGCGGCACCAGGGCGTTCGCCCGCAGAACCGTCCGCGAGAGCGCCATGAAGAGCGCTGCAGGGACGCCTTTTCCTGCGACGTCGGCAATGACGAAGGCGGTCCGGTTCCCGGGGAGGGGGATCGCGTCGTAGAAGTCTCCGCCGACCTCTTTTGCCGGCAGCGAGAGGGCGGCGAGCTCGAGGCCCGCGACCTCCGGCAGCCGTTCGGGGAGGAAACTCATCTGGATATCGTGCGCGATCCGGAGTTCGGCCTTCTTCCGCTCGAGTTCCGAGAGGAAGGTATCCCGCTCCGCCTTCGTCTGCCGCTCGGTGATCAGGTTCCCGATGATGAGCGCGAAGATGAAGACCCCGGTGGCATTGGCGATGATCATCGGGAAGGCCACCCCCTCGACGACCTCAAGCGCCTCGTCGAACGGCCGGCAGAGGAGGAGGGTGATCCCCATGTGGAACGACTCCATGCCGACGGCGAAGAGGACCGCGCCGTGCATCCCGATGAACTTGCGGCCCGCGGCAAGGAAGATCAGTCCCCCGAAGAGGCCCGCGAGGATGGTTGCGGTCGCGCACGGGACAGCGGTGAACCCCCCGAGGGAGAAGCGGTGCGCGGCACCGATCAGGCCGGCGCCAAGCCCCACCACCGGACCGCATGCGAGACCCCCGACCATGGGGCCGAGGTCGCGGACGTTCGCGGTGGCACCGAGGATGGTGATACCGCTCTCGGTGCCGTAGATGGAGAGCGCCCCGAAGAGGAGGGTGAGAATCGCCTGGCTCTTCCAGGTGACCAGATCGTCGAGCACCCGGGTGAACGACGCCGACCGGGTGATCAGGTAGGCCACCACCATGACGACGCAGATCATCTGCAGGAGCACAAAGAACATATCACCGAAACCGGAGAACGCCAAGCTGGTCTACCTCCCCGGGATGCCGCTCAGGACCCCACCGCGAACCCGGCAAGCGCCGCCGCTTCGTCGGGGGAGAGGGAGAAGATCCGGTGAAACCCTGCCATGGTGAAGACCTCGAGGATCTGCGGTTGTGCGCAGGCTATTCGGAGCGCCCCGCCGTCCTTCTTCAGCCGCTTCAGCGCGGCAAGCAGCACCCGGAGGCCGGAGCTGCTGATGTAGTCGAGGTCGCAGAGGTTGACGAGGAGGCTTCTCCCCCCGGCATCGAGCACCCGGTTGATCCGCTCTTCCGCCTTCTCCGAAGAGCCGGCGTCGAGCCGTCCCTTCACCACGATGATATCGACGGCGCCTGCTCTTCTCTCGAGGATCTCAACATGCCCGCTCATTGAACAGTTTTTCGTTCTGATGGAAGATAGATGTTGCTTTCTGTTTCGGGACGTTTCTTCCAAAGCGAGCAAAAAAAGAGGTGTATTGTCGGGTGTGTGATAACCACGCGGTGTCTGCGGGTAGTCCCGGAGCGGTTGTGCCTCCCGCCCGGGCCCCCATCCACCGTGCCGGTATGAGTGTTTAGAGAGGTGTGCCTGGGTGTACCAGGGGTTCTCTGGTACACCATGACGTTGATGCAATCAGCGTGGTGAATGTTCCGTTCACCGATCCCAGCCGTTTTGTGCCGGTCCGGACCACATGTGCCCGTGTGGCCCGGGTTGTCGGAGAGATTCCCCGTCTCTCGACTCTGGGGATCATGAGTTGATCGAAATGTAATATATTGTTTTCGGTTATTGCCTTGCATTATGGTGTGGCGATGTATGTGGCATCATAACGTGCAGCACTGCAAAACCCTATATCCCCCGGCGCGAAACTCTGTTTGCACATGGATCCCACTACCGACGCACTCTCTCTCCTGCTCGGCGCCCTGAAAGAGCATCCGCGCGGCATGTCGGTCTCCGATCTTGCAGCCGCCGTCGGGATCAACCGGAACACCGTCTCCCGGTACCTCGACGTCCTCCTCGTATCGGGCCAGGTGGAGATGGAGACCTATGGAAAGGCCAAGGTCTTCTACCTCTCGCAACGGGTCCCCATCGCTGCCATGCTCAACTTCTCGTCGGACCTGGTGCTGGTCCTCGACCGCGAGCGCCGGATCGTCCAGGCAAACGATGCCGTCTGTGCGTTTGCAGGGAGGGAGCGAGATGATATCATCGGGAAGGGTATCGAGACGTCGCCGCTCGCCGCGTTCGACCATCCGTTGATACGGAGCCGGATCGGCGACGCCCTCAACGGCCGCGAGATCACGGAAGAACTCCGGTTCCTGCGGCACGACGAGGAACTCTTCTTCCGGATCAAGTTTCTTCCCACCGTCTTCAACGACGGGGCGCCGGGAGTCACCATCATCCTCGAGGATATCACCGAGGGACGGCGGGCGGAGGAGGCCCTGCGCGAGAGCGAGCTGCTCTTCCGGAGCCTTGTCGAGAAGATCAGCGACCTGATCCTGAACGTCGACGAGGCCTGCACGTTCACCTATGTCAGCCCCAAAAGCCGGGAGATCCTCGGCTACACACCCGAAGAGATGCTTCAAAAGACACCCTGCGACTTCATGGCCCCGGAGAAGGCGGAGCGGGTCAGAGAGCAGTTCGCCGTCCTCTTCGCCGGCCCAAAACCCGGAGTCCTCTTTGAGTGGACGATGCATCACCGGGATGGGAGCGCCGTCATCCTCGAGGTGAGCGGGACGCCGGTCTACGACATGATCGGCGACTTCACCGGCTACCGGATGGTCTGCCGTGACGTCACCGAGCGGGCGCGTGCCGCGAAAAGGGTGGCCCAGTGGAAATCGTTCCTCTACTCGGTGGTCAACAACATCCCGAGCATGGTCTTCGTCCGGGAAGTGGAGGGGAACACGTTCGTCTTCTCGAATAAGGCCGCCGAGACGTTCCTCGGGATGACACAGGAGGAGATGGCGGGAAAACGGGCCGCGGACCTTTTCCCTCCGGAGATGGCGGCATTCTTTGCCGACGGCGACCGGGAGCTCCTGGAGCGCACGATCGCCCTCGAGGAGAAGGCCCACCTCCCGGGCGGGCGGATCCTCTCCATGAAGAAGATCCCGATCTTCAACTCCCGTGGCATGCTGAAGTACATGCTCGGGATAGCCGAGGACGTCACCGACCGCGCCGCCGCCGAGGAACTCCTGGTCGCCGAGCGTGACCGGGCGCAGGGCTACCTGGAGGCGGCCGGCGTGATGATCGCGGTGATCGGCGCGGACGGCACCATCGACCTCGTCAACCGGAAGGGGAGCGAGATCCTGGGGTATGCCGAGGAAGACCTCGCCGGGAAGAACTGGTTTGCGACGGTCGTCCCGGAGCGCCTGCGCGACCGGCTCGCGCAGAACTTTCTCCGCCTGGTGGCCGGCCGGATCGAGCCGCCCTCCTTCGAGGAGAGCCCGGTCGTCACCCGGGACGGCCGGGAGCGGCCGATTCTCTGGCATAACGCCCTCCTGCGCGATGCGGACGGCAACGTCGTGGCGATGGTGAGCTCCGGCGAGGAGATCGCGGAGTAGCCGGTCGTCCGGAAAAGCGTGGCCGATACGGGGAACGCTGGAAGATCCGACCGTATCAGAGGTTTCCCGCTCCTCCATGCGGTTTCGGGGGTCATCCCTTAAATACGGCGCACGGCACATACAGTACTGGTGACAATCTTGGTGGACATCATCTCCCTTGTCCTTATCGCCGTCGTGGTGCTGATCGTCATCGGCATCGCGGCAGCCTTAATAGGCATTTACAACCGGTTCTTCTCCCTCAAAAACTCCGCCGAAGCGACGGTCGGGCAGGTGAAAGTCGCGATGAAGAAGCGGCTGGATATGATCGAGCAGCTCCTCGGCGCGGTGAAGAGCTACGCGGCCTTCGAGAAGGAGACCCTGACCGGGGTGACTGCGATGCGGGCCCGCATCGGCAGCGCCGGCCCCGGCGACTTAAACGAACTCGAACGCGAATCCCGGTCGGTCCTCGGGCGGCTGCTCGCCGTCGCGGAGAACTACCCCGACCTCAAGACCTCGCAGACGGTGCAGGACCTGATGGGCGCGGTCAAGGGGGTCGAGGACGAGATCGCCCGGCATCGCTACACCTACAACAACATCGCCCAGCAGTACAACACCATGACCGATACGGTCCCCTCGAACCTGGTCGCCGGCGTCATGGGCTTTACGAAACTGGAGTACCTGGAGTTCGGCGAAGAGATCGAGCGGGTTCCGACGATATCGTTCTGATGAGCCATGCGCATGACTGAACGGCAGCAGATCCTCATCCTTGTTGCCATCACCCTGCTCGTCGGGGTGCTGGCGGTCGCCGGAGCGAACGCGCTCCCAGGGCTCTTCCGGGGGAGCCTGGATGTCGAGCACTACGACGCCGTCTTCTACGAGAACGGGACGCTCGTCGAGCGCTACACCTACGACGTCCGATCGGCGGGGGAGTACCGGATGCTCTTTCGCTACTGGGACGCGCCGCTCACCTTCGCCGCCATCGACCGGCCGCACATCGAGTTTCTCGGGATGACCGCCCCGCCCGGGACCGTCGGCTACGTCAAGGACTCCTGGGGCGAAGTGCGGACGGCCGCAGGGACCGCGAGCTCCGCCGACCTCGCGACGATCCGGAGCCTTGCATTCGATAACGAGGTGGGCCTCTATAACCCCGGCTACTTCGCCCCGGGCACCTACACGGTGGAGTACCGCTACCGGGTCCGGCCGCCGGTCGAGTACGACAGCCAGTGGGCGCACCTGAACCTGAAACTCGTGGACGAGCACGTTCCCTACCGGAGCCTGCGGATCACCCTCCCGTTCGCCGGCGATATCGAGGAGGTCTACACGCATCCCCCGACCCTCGAGGTCGAGCGGACGGCGGAGACCGTCGTCATCACGGGGAACGCCCCCCAGGACGACGCTTTGAACGTTGAACTGATCCTCGATCCGGCGTTTACCGAGAAGGTCGGCGGCTTCCCTGAGTTCGTCCCGAATGTCCAGCAGCAGGCGGCCGACGCCAACCGGTGGCCCCCCATCCTCTACGGTGCGGCGAGTATCCTCTACGGTCTTGCAACCGTCCTCGTGCTCGCGATGCCGTTCGTCCTTCTCGGCGTCTACCTTCGCTACGGCAGGGAGAAACCGTTTACGGTGCCGGAATACCTGAGTTTCACGCCGAATACGGCCCTCAAGCCCTGGCAGGTGAACCTCCTCTTCAAGGGCGACGCCCTCGAGTTCGACGATAACGGGTTCTACGCGACGGTCCTCGACCTCCACCGGCAGGGAAAGATCGTGGTGACCGAGAAGCCGGACGGCAACGGTGTCACGGTTCGGATCGTCTCGGGGGAGTCCTCCGACCCCTACGAGCAGCGGGTGCTCAATTTCCTTGCAAACATCGCCGACGATCATGTCGTGGACACTGCCGAACTGGCGACGTTTGCCGAGACCGCCCGGCGGAGCCCCGGCTACCAGCACCGGATCCTGCAGTACCAGCAGTCGCTCAAGGCCCTGACCCGGGACGTGGATACCACGCTCTCCCGGCGGTACATCAAGGACGGCAGGACGTTCATCCTCCCGCTCATCTTCCTTGGAGCCATCCCCTGCGGGCTTGCCATCCTGGCGTTCATCTTCGCGCCGGGCGCAGCCTTCCTCCTGATCCCGGCCGCCATCCTCTCCTTCATCGTCGCGGTCCAGGTCGGGCTTGCGGCCCTCTTCCCCTCGACGCTCTTCGGCTTCTGGAAAGGCGACCACTACAGGGAGAAACTCGAGTGGGACGCGTTCGCCTACTTCCTCTCGGACCTCGCGTTGATCCGGCAGTACTCCCCCGCCGACCTCTCGATGTGGGGCGAGTGGCTGGTCTACGGGACAGCGCTCGGCCTCGGTGATAAAGTGGAGCAGGCGATGAAGAACCTGAATATCAGCCTCCCGGACGTCGGGGTGCCGCTCTACTCGAACATGCCGATGATCTTTGCCCCGATAATCCTCTTCTCCCCGCCGTCCTCGGGCGGCGGCGGTGGGTTCGGCGGCGGCGGGTCCTTCGGCGGCGGTGGCGGCTTCGGCGGCGGCGGTGTCGGGGGACGGTAACACTCTTTTTTCCGGCCGGCATGCAGTTCCTCCTGGCGGATAAGTCCGAATCCCTTCGTAGTTAAGGCAATCTACTTACCTCCGGCGGGAGAATGTATCGTTGTTGATGCCTATGACGGGTTCATATTCGAAGTATCTGGTCGTCGTCCTTGTTCTCTTCGGGGCCATCGTCGCCTGCGGGTGCATGGCTGCCGGGGAAGAGGATACGCAGGCCGACCGCATCTCCGGGAACGGGACGGTCACCTA
>JAENZF010000074.1:8472-9835 GCA_016841385.1 Methanobacteriota archaeon
AACGGGACGGTCACCTATCTCGATCTCGAGGGCGGATTCTACGGGATTGTCACCGACGACGGCAGGAACTATCTGCCCGGCAATCTTCCGGAAGAGTACCGGATTGACGGTCTCCGGGTGCTTTTCAGTGCCGACGTGGAGGACGGCGGTGCAGGGATCCATATGTGGGGAACAGCGGTGGATATCCGGTCTATCGAGCGTGTCGACGGTGTCCTGCTCGTCTCCGGGAACGCCACGATCACCTATATCGACCTCGAAGGTGGGTTTTACGGGTTCGTCACTGACGAAGGCAGGCATTACCTCCCGCTCGACCTGAACGAGACCTGGCAGATCGACGGCATGAACGTGACGTTTGTTGGAGAGGTGCAGGAGAATACCGTGACCCTCCAGCAGTGGGGAACTCCGATCGAGGTCATCGCCATCGATACGGCCGGGAACGCCACCTTCGTCGCGAAGACGGGGACCGTCACCTATGTCGACCTCGAGGGCGGGTTCTACGGGATCATCGCCGATGACGGCGAGCGCTACCTCCCGTTCGGGCTTGATGAGCCCTATCGCGTCGACGGGATGCGTCTTGCCTTCGTCGGGGAGATCGCCCGCGATACCGCGACCATCCAGCAGTGGGGGACTCCGATCGATATCGTCGCCGTTCCGTGGGCCTGCGCCCGGTGCGGCGGAAACGCCGGCATCGCGAACCCGGCCGCGGTCTGGTGCACTGAGCAGGGCCACACCTACGAGATCAGGCAGAACCCCGACGGCAGCGAGTACGGCGTCTGCATCTTTGCAAACGCTACCGTAGTCGATGCGTGGGACTACTACCGGCAGACCCACTAATCATTCTTTTTTGAAAGGCGTAAGCCTCTGCGTAAGCCCCGTGCAAGCCCAGATGTAAAACGAGCGGTTTTTTCCTTCCCGCGCCGATAGAAGAACCATGGACGTTACGGTCAGCGAACGGGACGATACGGCAATCGTATCAGTTGACGGGAGAATCGATGCAGAATCGGCGGAACACCTGGACACGGCAATTTCCGGGGTGCTGGCTCGGGGCGGGAGACGGGTGCTCGTGAACCTGGAGAAGGCGGCCTACATCAGCAGCAGCGGTCTCAGGGTACTCCTCGGCAAGTTCCGTGACCTGCGGCGGACGGACGGAGAGATGGCGCTCTGCTCGCTCCAGCCCGATGTCTACCGGGTCTTCCTGCTCGCGGGCGTCCACGAGGTCTTCCCGATCTACGTGGGCCTGGACGAGATCCTCGCCACGAACGAGCAGGAGAAGGAGTCACCGTGACGGTGGGGGCTGAAGCACTGATCCGCATCCTTCGCGACGGCGAGAGCGCCGACCGGATGGCGGCGGCGGAGGCCCTCG
>JAENZF010000075.1:0-5519 GCA_016841385.1 Methanobacteriota archaeon
ATGCAGCGGTGAGCCGTGCTGCCTCGACGGCGACCTCGTCCGGCACCGCCTCGGGGTAGTAACCGCTCCAGGCCACGTCCTCGAGTCCCGCCTTGCGGCAGACCGCGCAGAGGTGCTC
Organism: Methanobacteriota archaeon; assembly: GCA_016841385.1. Classification (GTDB taxonomy): domain Archaea; phylum Halobacteriota; class Methanomicrobia; order Methanomicrobiales; family Methanoculleaceae; genus Methanoculleus. Next base: position 119 of record JAENZF010000075.1, read on the forward strand.
CATCCGCTCCCTCGAAGGCCCCGGGTGGTAATAGAGGACGTTATTCGGCCGAAACCCGATGAGCCGGTAGGGCACGCTCGGGTCGAGCGAGGCGATGAACGCCGCGACGGCACCCACCTCCCCGTCGGTCATGCCGGGGATCACCACCGTCCGGAAGACCCTGATGCGGTCTCTCCCCTCGTGCACGAGGTACTCCGCGTTCCTGAGTACCGGACCTACCGGCGCTCCCGTGAGGGCACGATGGACCGGATCCGACCATGCCTTGATCTCGAGGGTGATCACCCGGCAGAGGTCGACGATCCGGGCCATCGTCGCCTTCGTTGCAAAGCCGCCGGTCGAGATCCCGATCTCCAGATCGAGCCCCTGCCGCTTCACCTCGGCCGCCACGTCTTCGATGTAGGGGAGGTGAATGATCGGATCCCCGCCCGTAAAACCAATTGTTCGGATACGGGGACCCCTGTAGGCGGCAATTCGCTCCCGGGCTTCGGCCACCAGCACCGCCGCCGGCACATGACCGGCGTACTGCCAGCCGGGGTCGGGGTACTGCGAGATCCTGTAGGCGTTGCAGTGGAGGCAACGGTAACAGCATCCGAGCAGGGTGACGATGTAACTCGCGAGGGGTCCCGAACACATCGTCGCCGCCACCTCCGCACGACCAACGCGGCATACCCCCCGCTCCCCCCGCAGGCGGTCGACACCGCACCCCCACTCGCAGAGGTGGCAGGACTCGAGATCCATCATACTATTCCCTGGCGTATACATGCACGATAACCTTTGGTACGTTGATGCGGCGGAGGCAGGCGATGGCGAAACAATGGCGAACCGCCTATGTTATCGCCGGTGCAAATATTCGCGAGAGAATACCAATGTACGAACATGCACACGACATCATCGGACTCCTCCAGCATGATCCTGCGGCCCGTGGGGTTCGTCCGCAACACGGTACAGGAACCCTTCCTCGTCGCGGGCAGGGAAGGAATCTCGATGCGGGGAGAGCCCGATGCGAACAGGGATCACATCCGCAGCGTGAAAAGGGCGATCTCGGAGATCGTCATCGATGAGAACCGTATAGCGGTGCTTGACGGTATCGAGGAGTATTCCCATATCATGGTGTTGTACTGGGGGCACAAAGTACCGGAAGAGAGCCGGTCTCTTGACCGCGTGCACCCGATGGGCAGGACTGATATCCCGAAGACAGGAGTCTTCTCGACCTGCAGCCCCGCCCGTCCCAACCCCGTGCTCGCGACCGTCGTCAGGCTGCACGCGCGACGGGGGAACGTTCTCGAGGTTACCGGGCTCGACGCCGTCGACGGCAGCCCCGTCATCGACATCAAACCCTATGTCCCCGACCAGTACCCCAAAGGCGACGTGCGGGTCCCCGCGTGGATGGACGGGCTCATGAAAGAGGTCGGCGAGCGGCAGGCGTGAATTGCTCCTGTGTGGCAGAAAAAAATTGGGGCCTATCTCTTCTTTGCGACCGATCGTTCCAGCGCAGGCAGTTTGTCCTCGAACGCCACCCCGTATTTCCTCGCGAGGATGACCACCGCGGCCTCGACCCGGAGGTTGCCGTCGAAGTGGTCGGTGACGATCCGGTGGAGCTCGGCGACGACCTCCTGCGGCGGCTTCCCGGTCGTGTCGGTGATCCGCCCGATCAGCTCCTCGTAGGGGCTCTCCGCCGCCGCGAGGACATCGGAGGTGGGCTTGAACCCGAGCGGTATCGAGACCTCCGCGACGTCAAAGAGCGGCCGGATGGCTCCCCCGTCCATCTCGATGAGCCCCTCCGACCTCGCCCGCTCCAGGAGCTGGTTCGCCTGCTCCTTGTTCATCCATTTCCGGTCGATGGCGATGTAGAAGACGAACTCGCTCCTCTGCAGCCGCTCCTTGCGCATGTGTTTGAACGGTGCGGCAACCGCAATCTTGACACTCACTCGCAGGCACCCTTGAGCAGCCTTCGCAGGTCCATCGCATCCAGATCCCCGAGGCGGCTCTCCTTGGCGACGTAGCACTCCGTCACCGGACCCTTGTCGACGATCCGGAGGAAGAAGACGTTCTCCGAGACCGGCAGCCGTTTCTCCGGGGTAAGCAGCGTCCTCTGCAGGTCGACCCGGAAGTCCGCCACCTCGGTGACCTTCTCGGGGAGCGGCACCAGGGCTTCGAGGTCCAGGAACTGCGTCCGCCCGTCTGCGACCTGGATCCGGATCCGTTCCTTGACGAGGCCGTCGGGTCCCCGCACGGTCGTATGGGTGTCATGCATCCGGGCTATACAGGCAAGGACCTCCCGGAACGGCCGGGCGAGTTCAAAGTCGAGGTCGATGGATTGGGGGAAACGATGGTATATCCTGCGCATCACTAGAATTGAGGTCTGCGGAACGTAAAAAGGATGTGATCCCGCCGGAGACACAAAGGTTTTTGGCACACACTCTCCTCCCTGCACCCGTATGACGGACCACCTTACGCTCCTGCAGATGAACGACTCGCACGGGTACCTGGAACCGCACCCGGAACTCTTCTATGCCGGCGGGCGGCCCGAGTACCGGATGGCGGGGGGGTATGCCCGGATAGCCGCGCTCCTTGAGGAGATCCGCGATGCGCAGCCGGATAGGGTGCTCGCGTTTGACTGTGGCGACACCATCCACGGGACTTACCCTGCCGTCCGGTCAAAGGGGGAGGCGCTCGTTCCGGTCCTGAACGCCCTCGGGTTCGATGCCATGACCGCCCACTGGGAGTTCGCCTACGGGCCGGAGCAGTTCCGGAAGGTGGCCGAGAGGCTCGACTACCCGGTCCTCGCCGTCAACTGCTACGACGATGCGACCGGGAACCTTGTCTTTCTCCCGTATACGGTCTGCGAGACCGAAGGGCTGCAGGTGGGCGTCATAGGCATCGCCGCCACGATCGTCGACAAGGTGATGCCGAAATCCTTCTCGAAAGGGATCCGCTTCTCCCTGGGGAACGCCGAACTCCCGGAGCACATCGCCCGACTCCGCGAAGACGAGGGGGTGGACCTGGTCGTGGTGGTATCGCACCTCGGTTTTCCCCAGGAGGTGAAACTCGCCCGGGAGGTGGACGGGATCGACGTCCTCCTCTCGGGGCACACCCACAACCGGCTTTTCGAACCTGCGGTCGTCAACGACACCGTCATCATCCAGTCCGGCTGCCACGGCTCCTTCCTCGGCCGGCTCGACCTTACGGTCGAGAACCGGCGGGTGAAACGCTTCGACCACGACCTCATCGTCGTCGGCGAGGAGATCCGGCCCGACCCCGGGGTCGGGGAGATGGTCGGGAAGGTTATGGACCCGCACTGCGAGTACCTCTCCCGGGTCGTCGGGGAGACCCGGACGGGGCTCAACCGGAACACGGTCCTTGAGGCCACGATGGACAACCTCCTCCTGCAGGCGCTGCTCTCCGCCACTGGCGCGGAGATGGCGTTCTCGAACGGCTGGCGCTACGGCGCCCCGGTGCCGCCGGGCCCGGTCACGGTAAACGACCTCTGGAACATCATCCCGGTCAATCCCCCGGTCTCGACGGTTGAGATCACGGGCCGGGAACTCCGGGCGATGATGGAGGAGAACCTGGAACGGACCTTTGCCCGGGACCCCTACGACCAGATGGGCGGCTACGTGAAGCGGTGCATGGGGGTCAGTCTCTACTGCAAGCTTGAGAACCCGCCCGGTCTCCGCATCCAGGAGTTCTTTGCGGGCGGGAAGCGGCTCGATCCGGACGCTGTCTACCATGCAGCGTTCGTCACCGGCCAGGGCGTGCCGCCGGCCTATGGGAAGAACCGGGAGGACCTCGATATCCGGGCGGTCGAGGCGCTCGAGCGCTACCTGGCTGGAGGACCCGTCAGCGCCGATCTGGGCGGGAGCGTGACAGCGATATGACGCTCGCCTACCGGATCGTCATCCACCTGGACGAGCGCGAGAAGGCGGCCCTGGCCCTCCGGAACGCGAAAAACCTCATCACCGATCTTGAGGTGGTCGAGGTCGAGATGGTGGTCCACGCCGACGGAGTGGAGGGACTCCGTGCCGGCGGCCCGAACACCGACCTCATGGACCTGCTCGCGGGCCACGGCGTCAGGTTCGTCATCTGCGCAAACACCCTCCGCTCCCGGGGTTTGTCAGAGGGGGATTTTCCCGGCTACGTGGAGACCGTCCCGTCAGGCATCGTGGAGCTGGTCGTCAGGCAGGCGGAGGGCTGGTGCTACCTCCGGCCGTGAAAAAGAAGGGTATCTTATGCGAGCAGAACGGCGTTGACGACGCCGTCCTGGCTCGGTCTGCTGACGATCCGTGCGCGCCCGATATCGGTCTTGATGATGGCGCCCTTGGTCAGGAGGTTCCGCCGGACGTAGTTCGGGTTGGCGCTGTTGGCCTCGACCTTCTCGATCTTCGCCTTTTGGGTCTCGCCGGTTGCGGGGTTCGCGACCGTCGCGTAACCTACCCGGAGTGCCCGGACCTTCTGGTTGCCCCCGTAGGTGCGGACAATTTTCCTGCGTTCTTCACCGATGTGCGTCTCAGCCGGAGCTCTTCCGATCTCCGACCTCTTCTTGCCCTGGGAGGTGTGATAGCGTCCACCCGATGGCTTCCGTACTGATCTTCCTTGCCACTGCATGTGACCACCGAAATACTCTGTTGAGGACGCGATACCCGTCGTGGGATAGCAATCTCTCGTTAAAGTGCTATAACTATTCGGGACCGGGATATTTAACCCTGCTGATCAGGCGAGGATCGCGTCCACCAGATCCCCGAGCCCTTCCCCGGTCTTCATGTTCGTCCGGAAGACCTGCATCTCCGGGTTATAACGGTGCATATCCTGCTCCATCCGGTCGAGGTTGGCGCCGACGAATGGGGCGAGGTCGACCTTGTTGATGACGCCGATGGTGCTGCTTCTAAACATCATCGGGTGCTTGTTTACCACGTCGTCCCCTTCTGTCGAACTGACGATGACAATCCTTTTCTCGGCGCCCAGTCGGAAGTCGGTCGGACAGACCATGTTGCCGACGTTTTCGATGAAGAGGATGTCGATTTCGTCGAGCGGCAGGTGCTCGATGGCGTGCTCCACCAGGTGGGCGTCGAGGTGGCACTCCTTCCCGGTGTTAGCGTTGTAGGCCGGGACGTTGAGGGCGACGATCCGCTTGAAATCGTCGTCGCCGTAGACGTCCCCGGCGATGGCACCGGCGCGGAGGCCTCGATCCCGGAGCCGCGGCACAAGGCGCTCGATCAGGGCGGTCTTCCCGGACCCGATGGCGCCGAGGAGGTCGAACGCCCGGATGCCGTGAGCCTTGAGGAGGTCTGCGTTGGCGTCTGCAATGCGGTTGTTGACGTCGTAGATGTCCTTCTCCACATGGACGTCGATATGGTGCATGGTATGTACTGTGATCATGATCTGTTTATAGGTTAACCACCCA
>JAENZF010000075.1:5619-9788 GCA_016841385.1 Methanobacteriota archaeon
CTGGTCCGGCGGGCCGCCGTGCTCGGCTACGATACCCTTGCCATCACCGACCACGCGGACGCCTCCAACCTCGCGCACCTGGTGGAGGCGGTGGGCAGGGTCCGGGATTCGGCGCGGTGTTACGATGTGGCCCTGCTCGTCGGGGTGGAGCTCACCCATGTCCCACCGCCCCTGATCCCGGTACTTGCGCGCGATGCAAAACGGCTCGGTGCCGATATCGTCGTCGTACACGGCGAGACGGTGGTGGAGCCGGTTGCTCCGGGGACCAACCGCGCTGCCTGCACGTGCGAGTACGTGGACGTGCTCGCCCACCCCGGGCTCATAGCGTCCGAGGATGCCCGCGCAGCTGCAGAGCGCGGGATCGCGCTCGAGATAACCTCCCGGGGAGGGCACAACCGGACCAACGGCCACGTGGTGCGGGTGGTGCGGGAGGCCGGCTGCCGGCTTGTGGTCGATTCCGATACGCATGCACCGTCCGATCTGATGTCAAAGGAGGCACGGTGGGCGGTCGCGCTCGGCGCCGGGCTGACGGAGGCTGAATCGCGGGAGGTTCTCTCCGTGGATATTAATCGGCTTCTTCAGAAGTGAGATGGGGTATTTATAATTTAGCAAAATGTTTTTATACTCTCAGGGTCAATATATATATGTTACTAAATACTCCCAACTATAGTATCCCCTAGAGGTTGCAGTTTGCGGTTAATCGGACGTTCTGTAAGTGTTTGTGGCAATCGCTTGTTAATCTTGCGATGTGATGCTGCACAGTTGCCCCGCCTCTACGGTGAGGCTGTGGATCGCCGGTTAAAAACCGTAGGGAAGGTAGTTGACATCTTTGGGAATATATCATCTCCCTATGCCGTAGTCCTCTGCTACAATGGCTGTTCGGTGCAGGTTGGCGAGAAAATCTTTGCAAAATAGGTGTATAATCGATGGCAGAAGTTGAAAAATTAAAACAGCTGCAGTTGCAGCGCGAGGCCCTGAAGAAGAGAGGGGAGCAGAAAGTCAAAGAGACGGAGAAGAAGCGCACCGAGGAGAGTGTTCAGTCCGTCTGTCCCGAGTGCGGCAGCCGCCAGCTCGTCCACGACTACGAGCGTGCCGAACTCGTCTGCCAGAACTGCGGTCTCGTCCTTGACGAGGAGTTCATCGACCGCGGCCCCGAGTGGCGTGCCTTCGACCACGACCAGCGCATGAAGCGCTCCCGTGTCGGCGCACCGATGACGTTCACGATCCACGACAAGGGTCTCTCGACGATGATCGACTGGAGGAACCGTGACTCCTACGGCCGTGCGATCTCGAGCAAGAACCGCGCCCAGCTCTACCGGCTCCGGAAGTGGCAGCGGCGTATCCGGGTCTCGAACGCGACAGAGCGGAACCTGGCGTTCGCGCTCTCGGAACTTGACCGGATGGCGTCTGCGCTCGGCCTGCCCCGAAACGTGCGCGAGACCGCGGCGGTGGTCTACCGGGATGCGGTGGACAAGAACCTGATCCGCGGCCGGAGCATCGAGGGGGTCGCGGCGGCGGCGCTGTATGCGGCATGCCGCCAGTGCAGCGTGCCCCGGACGCTCGATGAGATCGCGGAGGTATCCCGGGTATCGAGGAAGGAGATCGGGCGCACCTACCGGTTCATCTCCCGTGAGCTCGGTTTGAAACTCCTGCCGACGTCGCCGATCGACTACGTACCGCGCTTCTGCTCGGGCCTGAACCTGAAGGGTGAGGTCCAGAGCCGGGCGGTCGAGATCCTCCGGCAGGCTGGCGAACGCGAACTTACGAGCGGGAGAGGCCCGACGGGCGTCGCAGCGGCTGCCATTTACATCTCCTCGATCCTCGGCGGCGAGCGGCGCACCCAGCGCGAGGTTGCCGAGGTTGCGGGCGTAACCGAGGTCACGATCAGGAACAGATATAAGGAACTGGCAGAAAAATTAGATATCGAGATCATACTCTGATCTCCTATCTTTGGGCTCGTAGATCAGGGGTAGATCGCTACGTTCGCAACGTAGAGGCCGCGGGTTCAAATCCCGCCGGGTCCATTCTTGTTCCTTTTCAATAACACTTTTTAAGAAACTTGTTGGTCTATAGGCGACCGAAGGTCGCCGGGGGTTTCGAAAGGGGCGGAGCCCCTTCGGTCGGCTACAGCGTGCGAGCACCCCCCGGGCGACCCCGATGATGGGATCGAGATCGCCTGGACGGTGCTCCGCCGGGATACGTAGAAGTCTGGAGGAGAACAGGGAGTTTCCCGATCTCCCGGTCACCGACGCAGGAGACGGCCCGCGGTCCCGGCGGCCGCAACGGCGAGGAGCCCGATGAGCGCACCCGCCCCTCCGGCCTGAGTCGGGTCGGTCGTGGCGTTCTCGGTCCCTCCCGCCGCCGCCGTCACCGGCGCATCGGCCGTCCGGAAGATGAATGCCTGCTCTCCCGCACCCGCGGCGAGGTAATCGCCGCCGTCCGAGAGGGCAACCGCCCCGACGGGGGCCCCGGCGTCAAACGACCAGCGTACGTCTCCGTTGCTGTTCCAGAGGTGCACGGTCCCATTGGCGGTTCCGGCCGCGACGGCCTCGCCCCGCCGGGATACGTCCACGCTGAGGACGTCGCTTCCGGTTCGGTCTTTCCAGAGAAGGGCGTCGTTCGGCCGGTAGCAGTCCACGTCGCCGCCCTCTTTGCCGACGACCACGAACCGTCCGTCCCCGGAGAGGGTAAGCGCGAGGATCGGCGCTCCGGTGGGCATCGCCCAGGGGAGGCCCCCCGCCCGGCCATAAATCTGGAGGGCGCGGTCCCGGCTCCCGGCGGCGATGACCGACCCGTCACGGGAGACGTCGACCGCGGTGACGGCGCCGCGGGCGAGTCCCTCCCAGATCAGGTTCCCCTGCCTGTTCATGAAAAGGATGGCGCCGTTACTGCCCCCGGCGACGATGTAGTTGCCGTCGTTCGTGAAAGCGACGGACGTAACGTCCGGAGGCGTGCCGCCGGAGCGGGTGCCCGCTCGCATGGCGAGGCTCCACCCCTCCTCCCCCCGGTAGTCGAAGACGGTGATACGGCTGCTCCCCACCGCGAGGTACCGGCCGTCCCCCGCGAAGGCGAGGTCGCGGACGGCTCCTGAGACGCTCTTCGTCCAGTAGCGGCCGCCATTCCCGTCGAAGAGGAGCACGTCGCCCCCATCAGTCCCGGCGGCGACGTAGCTCCCTGCGTCCGCGACGGCAACCGCAGTTACCGCGCTCCCGGTGCTCACATTCCAGGGGACGGTGCCGTCCCGCTGCAGGCAGACGATGCTCCCGCCCCCGGTCCCTGCGACCAGGTACCGGCCGTCCGCGGTGATTCCAACGTCGTTGACGATGCTCCCCGCCGATATGCCGTGGTAGGAGGCCTCCGCCCCGACCGCCGCCGGAACCAGGACGACGATCAGGGCGATGATCAGTGCTGTTCTTCTCATGGTTAGGCCCTCCCCGGGAGAGTATCCCGGAATACGTCTGTTTTCTCGGGCGGGTTCTTAAATTATTCCAACTTCGGGCTCTGCCGCGCAAATTTGAAGGCTCGCGGCGGGCAATCACTTCTCCAGGTGAATCATATGGAGAACCGGTCGGAAGAAGCAGTCTCCCGCTTCATGCGGGGCTGCAACTGTGCGCAGGCGGTCAGTTCGGTCTTCGCCCGCGATATCGGGGTGCCCGAAGAAGTCGTCCTCCGGGCGGCCACCGGGTTCGGCGGCGGGGTGGGGCGTACCGGGGGCCCCTGCGGAGCCGTCTCGGGCGCGGTCCTCGTCATCGGGCTCTCATTTGGGAGCACCGGCCAAGACGAAAAAGAGGCGAAGGACAGGACATACGCCCTCACACGGGAGTTCATAACCCGGTTCACCCTCAATTATGGCACCGTCTCCTGCACCGAACTCCTCGGGTGCGACCTCTCCACCGCCGAAGGGCTCGACCGGGCCCGCGAGCAGAACCTTACCCGGACTCTCTGCCCCCACTATGTCCGGGACGCGGTCGAGATCCTTGAAGAGATCCTGGCATCCGTCACTTCCGGGCGACCCACCACCTGGTGAGGGGCTCCGGCAGGGACGGCAGCCCGAGCACCCGCCGCAGGTCGGCGGTGCCGATGTTTTTTGCCGCCAGCGCCCGCCGCTCGACGGCGTGCCAGGAGAGGAACGCGAGAGCAAACGTCACCAGGAACGAAAGTCCGCAGAG
>JAENZF010000076.1 GCA_016841385.1 Methanobacteriota archaeon
GGGAGGGCGGCCGCGAGCGCGCCGACCGAGAAGGCCGGGTCGGCGATGAGGAAGACGACCCGGCCCGCGAGGACCTCCTCCCGGGCCTCCGCGACCGCCCGGGCATGGTCCTTCCCGTGGGCCGATACGACCGCCGCCTTCGTCAGCGGGACCTTCAGGCGGGCGAAGGCGACCTGGAGGGAGGATATTCCCGGGATCACCTCGCCCGGGAGGTAGCCGAGCCCCGCAAGCATCGGGTCGCCCGTCGAGAGGACGACCGCGTGGGCCGGGAGGGATCGGAGGCTCCGGTAATCCGCGATCTCGTGCACCTCGCACCCCTGCGGGATGGCATCGTGCGCAAGCGCAATCGCCCGGGCCGAGCCGTAGATGAGGGAAGCCTCCCGGATGACGCTCGCCGCCTCACCGGTCAGCATACCGGGGCCGCAGCCCACGCCGACGACCTTCACGGCGACTCCCCGACGACCCGGCCGTCGCGGTCGACGATCACGACCCGGACGCGGGGGTAACGGACCCGGAACGCGCGAAGCTCCCGGCGGGCCACTTCCTCCCAGAGCGGGGTCGCCGAGAGTTCCTCCACCGTCGCACACCCGGTCCCCTCGAGCACGTCCGGGTTCATGAACTTCAGGATCAGACCGGGGAGCCCGCAGATCACCGCATCGTCGTCGGCCGCCCGGAGCGCCTCGTGGAGTTTGCTCCCCACGAGGATCGCCTCGTGCTCCGGGAAGAGAAGCCGGGAGTAGCGGAGCCCGAGCCGCCCGGTCGTCAGCACGACCCCCCGGGGAGCCCGGGCGATACGGTCGAGCACCCCCTCCACCATGTGATCGTCCCAGGGCTCCACGAGCCCGGTCGTCCCGAGGACTGAGATTCCGCCCAGGACCCCGATCTTCGGGTTCAGCGTCTTCTGCGCCACCTCCGCTCCCCGGGGGATCGTGAGGATGACCGTCGTCCCGTTGAGGTCCGCCTCCTCCACCGCCTCGTCGATCGAGCGCCGGATGCAGTCGAGTGCCGGAGCACTGATAGCCGGCGTCCCCTGCAGGTGGCGGTGGGTGTTGCGGCCGAAACTCCCGATACCCTCGCCGGGGACGAACTGAACCCCTCCCGAGAGGGATGGGACCGCGGTCGCGACGAACTCGAGCCCCGCGGTCACGTCCGAGGGGTAGTCCCCGGCGTCCTTCCGGCACGACGCCCGCCCCCGGTAGGCATCCACCGGGATCCTGACCCCGATACCGCAGGGAAGGGTGATATCCACCCCCTCCACGGTATCGAGGGCAAGCGAGAGGACCGCTGCCTTGCAGGCCGCGGCCGCCGTCGTCCCGGTCGTGAACCCCCGGCGAAGCACCGACCCCGACGCAGTCAGGACCGCGAGACCCCGCCGGACGTCGGGGAGGAGTTCGGGGGAGCGGCAGGCCGCCACCCACGCTTCGGGGTACTCGAAGTCAGTAACCGGGTCCCGCATGGCCTGCACGCTCGGCGAGGATCGTGATGATCTCGTTCATCGCCGCCACCGCAACCGGTGTTCCACCCCGGGTGCCGGCGTTCGTGACCGACGGCACGTCGAGGGCACGGAGCGCCTCCTTCGACTCCGCCGCGTTCACGAACCCCACCGGGGTCCCGACGACCAGCGCCGGCCGGACCCCGGCCCGGATCATCTCGCAGACGACCAGGAGCGCCGACGGGGCGTTCCCGATGACCACGACCGATCCCTCTATCCGGTCGCGCAGGGCAAGGAACCCCGCGGATGTCCGGGTGATCCCGCGTTCGCGGGCGATATCCTCCCCATAATCAAGGGCGCAGAGGACCTCGCTTGCATGCCCGCGTTTCAGGATGCCCGCCTGCACCATCCTGATATCGACGATGACCGGCGCCTGCCGCCCGAGCGCAGAGACCCCCGCCTCGACCGGGTCGCCGGCAAAGCGCATCAGGTCGGCCATCGCAAAGTCGCCGACCGCGACCGAGCACCGCTGCCGGATCCGGTCTTCGGGGGTGGCGTCCCCCACCCGTTCCCGGGCCAGGTTCCGGCTCTTGCTCGCTATCGCGTAGGCCTCCGGCGTGACCGCCGCAAGGTCAGTATACGTATTTCCGGTGGTATCCCCGGGGCGTGATGATTCCTCTCGCATCAGTCTCATCCCTCCAGATCCTCGTCTCTTCTCCGCCGACAAAAACGATCGAGTGCATGTCCACAAAGGCAAAGTGGTCTGCAAACTCACCGAGCGTCGTGATCAACCGCTCCTCCCCCTCCCGGTAGGCGTTCCTGACCACCCCGACCGGGGTTGCGTCCGGGAGGTGGCGGCGGGCGATCCCGACCGCCGTATCCAGGTTGTGCGGCCTCCCCCGGGACCGGGGGTTGTAGAGGACGACCGGCACCCGCATCCGGAACGCGAGGTCGAGCCTCCGCTCGATCTCCTCCCAGGGCGTCAGGAGGTCCGAGAGGCTCATCGTGACGTAGTCGCCCGAGAGCGGCGAGCCGAGGAGCGCCGCCGCCGAGACCGCGGCCGTGATGCCGGGGATGACCTCGACCTCGACCGCCGTGCCTGATCGTTCGGCCACCTCAAGCACGATGCTCGCCATCCCGTAAACCCCGGCATCGCCGCCGCTCACCATCGCGACGACCCGATCCTGTGCAAGGGCGAGCGCTTTTGCCGCCCTGTCGACTTCCCGGCCCATGCTGCTCCGGATAACCTCTTTCCCGGCGAGCATCGGCATCACCAGGTCGAGGTAGAACCCGTTGCCGATGACGCAGTCGGCCTCACCGAGGGCTTTTAACGCCCTCGGCGTCATCTGAAGCAGGTCGCCGGGGCCGGTGCCGACGATATACAGTCTTCCTCCACTATCGTGCAATTGCAACGGTAACACTCCCATACGTCTGCTTGGCAAGAACCAGTTCTTTGTGCTTCGAGGCCGCGAGGGCCGAGGGTTCCGCGACCCCGACAAGCCCGATCAGGGAGGCCCGCGAGGGTGATGGGGCCTCCTGTGCGTTCAACGTTTCGTCGTCCAGGAAGACGAGGTTACCGCCGAGAGCCGCAACAGCGCGGAGGAGCCCCGCCTCCCCGCGCTTCTTTGCGGTCGTCGCATAGACGAGAACCTCGTCGGGGGCTACCCCGATCTTCCCGAGCGCCTGCCCGACAGCCACGGTCACCTCGGCCGCCCCGACGCCCTTCCGGCACCCGACGCCGACGGCGTACTCCCCCTTCCGGACGAGGAAGGCGACCCCCGGACCCGCGACGACGATCCCGGGACCGGTGACGGTATAGAGGGGCACGTCGGCGTCCAGCACCGCGGCGTTCACCGCCCGGGTGGAGCCGCGGTTCACGATATCGCACCCCGACCGGGCGGCGATCCCCTCGACCGACTCCCGTCCCCGGGTCTCGGTCGCGGTCGTGATCACCGGCACGATCCCGAGGGCGGTGAGCTCACGGGCAAGGTCGTTTGCGCCGTGGTGCCCGCCGACGACCGGGACGGCGTAGTGCAGGTCCGGGCCGACCACCACCACCGCCGGGTCCCGCCATTTGTCGGCAAGCAGGGGGGCGATTCCCCGGACGGCGATCCCGGCCGACATCAGGGCGACGATTCGGCCGTAGCCGGCAAACGCCGCCCGGAAGGCCTCCGGGCTGTAGGGGATGACCTCGGCGTCGAGGGCGCTCGCTATCCGGCGGGCGTCGGGGAGGAACCGCTCGAGCGCTATCACGGCCGTCCTGGTCATGAGTAGAGGACCGACCTCCCGAACCCCGACGTTGCTCCTTCGACCACCTTTCCGATGACGATCAGCGCCGTCCGCTCGATCCCGGCCGCCCGGGCCTTTGCCGCGATGTCGGCCACCGTCCCCCGGACGACCTTCTGATCGGGCCAGGAAGCGTGGTAGACGACCGCCGCCGGGGTCTCGGGCGGGCACTCCACCCGGGCGAGGACCTCCTCCATCCGCTCGGTCCCGAGGAAGACCACCATCGTCTGCCCGAGCCGGGAGAACTCGGCGATCCGGTCCTCGGCAAGCGTCGCCCCCGCCGGGCGGGTGACGATCAGGCTCTCGGAGACGTCCCGGAGCGTGAACTGGGTCTGGAGCGCCGCCGCGGCCGCAAAGAGCGACGAGACGCCGGGAACGATCTCGGCCTCGATCCCGCGCCGGGAAAGTTCCGCCATCTGCTCGACGATAGCGCCGTAGAGAGCCGGGTCGCCGGAGTGAAGCCGGACGACGAGTCTCCCCGCCCGGACGTGCTCTTCGATCGCACCGACGATCTCCGGAAGCGCCATCCCCCAGCTGTCGAGTTTCAGCCCCGCGCCGGACTCCTCCACGAGCGCCGGGTTCACGAGCGAGCCCGCGTAGATGAGGACGTCCGCCCGCCGGAGAAGGTCCATCCCCCGGACGGTGATGAGGTCGGGCGCCCCCGGCCCCGCACCCACGATATAGACCTTATGCATGCGACCGCCTCGCAAAGAGGATCGAGAAGTAGTCGCTCTCTTCGGGGAGGTCGTCCCCCCGGTAGACCCGCTGTTCGGGGAGGAACATCCGTTCCACGAGGATGAACTCCGAGTAGCCCTCCTCCGAGAGGGAGGCCGCGAGCGCCGCGGGACGCCGGACCTTCATGAAGATCCGCGACTCCGGTCCATTCCCGTCCGAGACGAAGAAACCCCCGGCCACCGGGACATTCGCCACGGAGGCGAACGCGGTGATGGAACTGATCCCGGGCTCGGTCGCAAACGAGATCTCCGGGTAACGGGCGGCGATAACCTCGCAGAGCCGCGAGAAGGTCGAGTAGAAGTTCGGGTCCCCGATGATCCCGAAGACCGCAAGGCCATCCAATGCGTGCGGCGCAATCCGGTCGGCGTTCTCCTCGAGGCACTTTCGGATGTAGGCCTCGTCGCTCGTCATCGGGAAGTTGAGGACGACGGCATCCGGGCGGTAAGGCCGCACCAGGTCGTAGGCGAGGTTTCCGGGAACGAAGACCGCCGCCGCTTCGGAGAGAAGCCTGACCGCCCGAAGGGTCAGGAGTTCCGGGTCACCGGGCCCGAGCCCCACTCCTACGAGCATCCCGCACCCCCGACGATGATGTAGACGGGGTTTATGGGTTTGAACATCACCCCGTCGGCGATGCCGGCCGACCGGGAGACCTGCAGGTGGACGGCCTCCACGAAGATCCCGAGGTGCTGCATGCTCTCTATCGCCGATTGAAGCGTCCCGACCATCACCGCGTTCACGACAATCCTCCCCTGCACCGCATCAGCGAGGAGGTCGAGGACCTCCGGCAGGCGGCGGGACCCCCCGACGAAGGCGGCGTCAAGCCGCCCAATGCCCGGGAGGACGTCCACTGCGTCACCCTCGAAGAACTCGACGTTCCCGGCACCGGCGGCAGCCGCCTCCTGCCGGGCATAGGCGACGGCTTCCGGCCGTTTGTCGATCGCGTAGACGCGTTCTGCCACCTTCGATGCGGCGATGGCGATCTTCCCTGTCCCGCACCCGATATCGGCCATCCGGTCGCCCGGGCGGATGCCCAGTTTCGCGAGCGAGACGGCCATGACTTCGTCCTGCGTGGGTCCACCCTTCAGTCCCATAGCATCCCCATTTCCCAGATAAATTTGTGTTAACTCCTATTAAATAGCCCAGTGAACCGCCTCGCCGCCCGGGCCCGGGCAGCACGCGATGACGGCCCACCGATCCCCTGTCAGGACGGAGATGGGAGGTATCACAGGAACCGAGGAACATAAAGGTTTTTGCGAGGCCAACAACAATATGAGTACAATGCTCAGGATAAACCGAGATAAGTGTGGATACTGCGGCACCTGCGTCGCAGTCTGTCCCGAGGATGCGCTCGAGCTGATCGACGCCTACCTCAGCCTTGAGCGGGAGTGCATCGCCTGCGGGATCTGCGCGCGGGCATGCCCGCTCGGAGCACTGGAGGTCGTCCATGAAGAGTAGTTATGATATTCTCATCATCGGGGGCGGGCCTGCCGGCGCTCTTGCCGCAAAAACGGCGGCAGAAGCCGGAAACTCGGTCTGCCTCGTCGAGAAGCGCCCCGCCATCGGCACGCCGGTTCGGTGCGCGGAGGGGATCGGCAAAGAACTTTTAAAGGAATATATCAAGCCCGACCCCCGCTGGATATCCGCAGAGATCGAGCGTGCCCGGCTCATCGCCCCGAACGGCACCGCCATCAGCCTCGAGCAGGAAAGGGCCGGGAACGAGGTCGGCTACGTCCTCGACCGGAAGATCTTCGACCGGGAGCTCGTCTGGCAGGCGGCCGATGCCGGGGCGGACGTGATCGTCAAAACACGGGCGACCGCGCCGATCATGGAGAACGGGGCGGTCAGGGGCGCGAAGGTGCTCTCGGTCGGCACGCCGGCCGATATCCGGGCCGAGGTGGTCCTCGCCGCCGACGGCACGGAGGCGCAGTTCGCCCGCTGGGCCGGGCTCGACACCACCGTGCCCCTCCGGGAAATGATGAGCTGCGCTCAGTACCTGATCACCGGCATCGATATCAACGCAGGCTCCACGGACTTTTATCTAGGGAACGACATCGCGCCCGAAGGCTACCTCTGGGTCTTCCCGAAGGGCGAGCGGACGGCAAACGTCGGGATCGGCATCTCCGGCCGGAAGAGCCGGGACGGTGCACGGGCGAAGGACTACCTGGACAGGTTCGTCGCGAAGAACTTCCCCGGTGGGAAGACGATCGAGGCCATCGCGGGCGGCGTCCCGGTCTGTCGGCCGCTCGCCTGCACGGTCGCCGACGGTCTTATGGTCATCGGCGACGCGGCGAGGGTCGTCGACCCCCTCACCGGCGGCGGGATAGGGAACGCCATGTTCACCGGGAGGCTCGCCGCTCAGGTAGCCTCCGAGTGCATATCGGCGGGCAACTGCTCGAAGGAGGCGCTGATGCCCTACGACGCGGAGTGGCGCGCATCCCGGATGGGCGCGTTCCTCGAGCGGAACTACAAGGTCAAGGAGTACTTCATCACCCTCGACGACACAAAGCTCAACGCCCTCGCGGACTCGATCGCCAGTATCAGCCTCAAGGAGTTCTCGGTCTCGGCGCTCATGAAAGAGTTGATCAAGCGGAACCCGAAGATGCTCTTCGAGCTCAAAGCGCTCAAAGATACCCTAGCCTGACCGTATCAACTGTTTGTTGAGGGTTTTTATCGTCTCCCCTTCCGCTTCCTTTTTTGTAAAGACCGTGATGATGTCACCCGGCCGGATACGGACGGTACCGCTCGGGATAATGAGGTCGCCCCCGGCACGCCGGATGGCGATGAAGACGAAGTCCCGGACCTCGAGGTCCCGGATCTCGTGGTCGACGATGGGTGCGCCCTCATCGGCGACGATCTCGAAGATGGTGCCGCCGGGGATCGAGGCGACCTGCTGGAGGTTCGGGCTCTTCGCCCAGTAGTAGAGCCGGGTCGCCACCAGTTCGTCGGGGTTCTCGCTGATCCTCACCCCGACCTCGTTAAAGAGGTCGGAATGCTCCTTCTGATTGACGATCGAGACGACGTTTCCCACATTGTAGCGTTTCGCGAGCCAGCAGGTCATCAGGTTTACGGCGTCGTCGCTCGTAGTGGCGACCAGGGCGTCGGCCCGGTCGATCCCGGCGTCCTGCAGCACCGATTTATCGGTCGCGTTCCCGGTGATGGCGAGAACATCGTAGTGCTCCAGGATGTCGCTCGCACGTTCCTCGTCCTGGTCGATTACCACCACGGAGTCACCGGCGTTCACGGCGATCGCAGTCAGGTTCCGGCCGATTCCGCCCAGGCCGACGATGATGGTGTACATCCATCTGGATTCAATCGTCAGCATTGAAATACCTTGCGAATAAACCAGAAGCTGTGATCTGCGGGGTGGATGAAGCGGGGAAGGGCTCAGTCCTCGGTCCGATGGTAGTCGCCGCCGTCGGGTGCCGGGCGACTGAGGACCTTGCGGCCCTCCCCATCCGGGACTCGAAGGTCCTCCGGCCGAAACAGCGCGAGGCGCTCTACGAGATCCTCTTCCGCGACTTCTCGATAGCGATCGTCACCATCGATGCCGCCGGGATCGACGATGCCCGGAGCAGGATGAGCATGAACGCGTGCGTGGCCGAACTCCACGCCGAGGCGCTCGCGGGGCTGCGGCCGGAGTCGGCCTATGTGGACGCCTGCGACGTGAACGCGGAGCGCTACGGCCGGACGGTCGCGGCCCACCTCGACTTCCCCTGCGAGATCGTCGCCGAGCACCGGGCGGACGCCCGGCACAAGATCGTCGGCGCGGCGAGCGTCGTCGCGAAGGTCACCCGGGACCGGGCGATCCGGGAGCTCGAGCAGCAGTACGGGAAGGTCGGGAGCGGCTACCCCTCCGACCCGACAACCATCGAGTTCCTCCGGGGCTACATCAGGGAGTACGGGAACCCCCCGCTCTGCGCCCGCCGGAGCTGGAAGACGGTGACGAACCTCTACCAGACGACGATGCGGGATTTCTCATAACCCGGAAGAGTTTATGCTTCGTGCGCGCTAACCGTGAGTAATGAGCTGGCTCCAGATACTTCTTCTTCTCGTCGCGGCCTACGCCCTGATTGCCTTCTACATCCGTGACCGGGGGCTGTTTAGCGATCACATCATGTTCTTCGGCCCCATCCTCGCCATCAAGACCGAACGGGTCGGCTTCTTCGACTGGTTCCGGAAGTTCAAGACAGTGCTCCGGGCCTACGCGACGCTCGGGGTCGTCATGGTCGTGGTGGTCTCGGCCTTCATGACGCTTGCTCTGGTCCTCGCGGTCCCCCAGTATCTGGTGCACACCCCGGAGCCGACCGGGATCTACGATCCCCGGAATATCCTCGCCATACCGGG
Source organism: Methanobacteriota archaeon (assembly GCA_016841385.1). Lineage (GTDB taxonomy): Archaea > Halobacteriota > Methanomicrobia > Methanomicrobiales > Methanoculleaceae > Methanoculleus. Next base: position 8,798 of record JAENZF010000076.1, read on the forward strand.
GGTCAATCAGGCGATACCCATCACCGCGGCCGTCATCATCGGCCTTCTGCTCACGATCATTGTCCACGAGTTCGGCCACGCCATCCTCGCCCGGGTTGAGGATATGCGGGTGCGGAGCATGGGCCTTCTCATCGCCGTCGTCCCGATAGGGGCATTCGTCGAGCCTGACGAGGAAGACGTGGAAGCGGCAAAGGGGATGCCCAAGATTCGGATGTTCGGCGCCGGGATCACGAACAACATTGTCATCGGACTTCTTTGCTTCGTCGTGATGTTCCTTCTCGTGGGGATGGCGACGCCCCTTGCGGTCCCGCTCGTCCAGGGAGTTTACCAGGACTTCCCGGCGGCCGAGGCGGGGATCCCCGGCTACTCGGTCATCACGGGAGTTAACGGCGTCCCGGTGACGAGCCAGGAGGAGGTCTCGGCGATCATGGACGGGACGCGGCCGGGGGAGACGGTCACGCTGACGGCTGCAAAAGACGGGGTTGAAAGCACGTACACGCTCACCCTCTCTGAGTGGCCGGAAGCCCTCGCCGACGACCGGGACTCCGGGTTCATGGGGGTCTATTACTACAACGCGCCGATGGTGAAAGAGCACATCGGGAACGTCGCGGACCTCGGGCCGCTCGCACCGCTCTACCTGACGATAGCCCCGATCGACGCCTTCATACAGGGCAACACCCAGCAGCTCGCGATCCTGCTCACCGACACCCCCGAGCAGATAGCCTGGGAGGAGCCGTTCCCCTTCTTCTGGGGCACGGTCCACCTCTTCTTCTGGACCGGGTGGTTCAACCTGCTGGTCGGGATGTTCAACGCAATTCCGATCGTCCCGCTCGACGGCGGCTATATGATGAAGGAAGGGGTGGAGCGATTCTTCGAGCGGCGGGGCTGGTCCCGGTACGCGCATCGGGTCGTCGCCTCGATCAGCGGGTTCGTCACGGTGATGCTGATCCTCCTCATCACGATGCCGATGATCGTCGCGGC
>JAENZF010000077.1 GCA_016841385.1 Methanobacteriota archaeon
TCCTGATGGGGCCGAACGGCTCGGGAAAGAGCACGCTGCTCAAAGCCGTCATGGGGTTCAGCGGCTATACGATCACGTCCGGATCCATCATTTTTAAAGGAAAGGACATTACCGGGATGCCGATCCACGAGCGGGCCCATCTCGGGATAGGCATGATGTTTCAGCACCCGCCTACGATATCCGGGCTGAAACTCGGGAAACTGCTCGCCGCCACATCCCACATGGGGGGAGACGCAATAGAGGCGCTCGCGCAGTCGGTCAACATGGAGCACTTTCTTGACCGGGATACCAACGTCGGGTTCTCCGGCGGTGAGATAAAGCGGAGCGAGGTTCTGCAACTGAAGGTCCAGCAGCCCGACTTTGTCATGCTGGACGAGCCGGAGAGCGGTGTCGACCTCGAGAATATGAACCTGATGGGGAAGGAGATTGCAAGCCTGCTTGAAAAAGATGTCCATATCGTCAACCGCCGTCGGAGCGGCCTGATCATCACCCACACCGGCTACATCCTCGATTACCTCGAGGCTGACCAGGGGCACGTGCTGATCGACGGCCAGATCCGGTGTCACGGGAACTCCCGCGAGATCCTGCGCGTGGTCAAAGAGAAGGGATACGGAGAGTGTCTGCGTTGCAAACAGATGTAACTGATATTGAACAGCTCTCGCAGAAGGACCGGGAACGCCTCGCCCTGACCGGCCTTGAAGTCGGGATGCAGAACCGGTGCGGGAGTTTCTTCCAGATCGATCAGGACGTGATCCAGACCACCTGCGGAGCCGAGGGGATCGAGATGCTCCCCATCAAGGCCGCCCTCGAGAAGTACGACTGGGTGAAGGACTACTACTGGAACGCCGTCTCAAAGGACAAGGATAAGTATACGCAGTACCTGGCAAAACAGGAGAACCCGCAGGGCCTCGTCGTCATCGCTCACGAGGGCGTGAAGGTCGCCATGCCCCTCCAGGCCTGCCTCTTCCTCCGCGAGGAGCCGGTACAGCACGTCCACAACCTCTTCATCGCGAGAGAGGGCTCAGAGATCAACATCATCTCCGGCTGCGCCAGCTCCTGGCAGAAGGAGCACGGAGCACATATCGGGGTGACCGAGATCTACGTCGGCAAAGGAGCCAAGGTCACGTCCACGATGATCCACAACTGGAATCCCGGGATCAGCGTCTTCCCGCGGAGCGCCACCATCGTCGAGGAGGACGGAACCTTCCTCTCGAACTACGTCTGCATGCAGCCGGTCAACCAGGTCAACATGTACCCGACGGCACGCCTGGTCGGGAAGAACGCCGTGGCCCGGTTCTCGAGTATCGTCGTCGCGACGCCGGGATCGCTCCTCGACCTCGGCTCCCGCGTCATCCTCGGTGCCGAGCATACGAGCGCCGAGCTCGTCACCCGGGCGATCACCACCGGGGGCACCATCATCTCCCGGGGGCACATCCTCGGCGAGAAGGATAACACGCGGGGCCACATCGAGTGCAAGGGCCTGATTTTAAAAGACGGCATCGTCCACGCCATCCCCGAGATCGAAGGACGGCTGACCGGCACCGAACTCTCCCACGAGGCCGCGGTCGGTAAGATCGCCCGCCACGAGATCGAGTACCTCATGGCACGAGGGCTCTCCGAGGAGGAGGCCACCGCAACCATTATACGCGGGTTCCTGGATGTAAAGATCAGCGGCCTGCCTGCAGTCCTGCAGGCGCAGATCGATGCCGCGATCGATAAAGCAGAATCAGGATTCTGATTCGGGAGAAGAGATGACGGAGACCGATCTCTGCCGGGATGAACGCGAGGAGATGGTGGAGTTCCAGATCCGGGCCCGGGGGGTCAGGGATCAGAGGGTGCTTGCCGCGATGCGGAAGATCCCCCGCCACCTCTTCGTGCCGAAGGGCTTCGAGCGTGCCGCCTACGAGGACCGGCCGCTCCCCATCGGGGAGGGGCAGACCATCTCCCAGCCCTACATCGTCGCCGTCATGACCGAACAGCTCGAACTCAAACCGCAGGACCGGGTGCTCGAGATCGGGACCGGCAGCGGTTACCAGGCCGCACTCCTCGTCGAACTCGCCGGCACGGTCATCTCCGTCGAACGCCTGCGAGACCTCGCCGACCGGGCACAACAGAACCTCGCCCGGGCGGGGGTCACCGGCGTCCGGGTGGTCGTCGGCGACGGCACACAAGGCTATTCACCGGAAGCGCCGTACAACGCCATCATCGTCACGGCGGCATCGCCCGACATCCCCGGGCCCCTGATCGAACAGCTCGCCGAAGGCGGGCGATTGATCGCTCCCGTCGGGCCGCGGGACTGCCAGGACCTCATCAAACTCGTCAAGCGCGAAGGCAGGGTGGAGAAGATCCCGCTCGGCGGCGTCTGCTTCGTGCCGCTGATCGGGCAGTTCGGGTGGCGGGGAGAAGGTTACCCGTGAAGATCTACGACATCACCCGGGACCTCTCCGAAGATGCCGTCCTCTACCCCGGGGACATCCGGCCCCGGTTCCGCGAGATAGATAATGGGCAGTACCGTGTGACCGAGATGACCCTTGGAAGCCACACCGGGACGCACATCGACGCCCCGTCGCACTACCTGGAGGGCGGCCGGACGGTCGACCAGATCCCGCCCGGGGTGCTGATGGGACCGGCACGGGTGCTCGACTGCAGCGACGCGGGAGAGGTCATCGGTCCCGACCACCTCGCCGGCCGCCTCGCCGGCGCGAGCACGCTCCTCTTAAAGACCTGGTTCTCGGAGCGGCAGGAGTTCGATCCCGGCTACCCGGCGCTCTCCGTTGAGGCAGCAGACCTCATCGCCGATGCCGGGGTAACCTGCCTCGGAACCGATGCTCCGTCGATCGAGGCTTATCACGGCGACGGTGCGGTCCACCGCCGGCTGCTCGGGAGCGGGATGGTCATCCTCGAACTGCTCGACCTCTCCGCCGTGCCGGAGGGAAACTACTTCATGGTGGCGCTCCCGATGCGGCTCAAAGGTGCAGACGGATCGCCCGTGCGGGCGATCCTCTGCGATATGGAGGAGCAATCATGAGTTTCTGGCACGATGCAATAGGGAGACTGGAGACGGTCCTCGCGGACAGCGGGTGCGAGGACAGTGTCGTAACGCTCAGTGTGAACCACGATGCAGACGTCTGCCAGTACCCGAAGGGGGTCTGTATGGAGGGGCACTTCGGCGGGCAGAGCGGGCAGTTCATCACCCGTGAGCCGGTCCGGGTCAACACCCGGATCTCCTTTATGTTCGGTGCGCCGCTTGCAGACCGGAAGCAGCGGGGGGCGGCAGGCGCGATCGTCAACGCTGTCTCGGGGTTCCTCTGCCTGGCACGGAAACTCCGTCCCTGCACCCCCGACAGATACGCCCCCTGCCTTGCGGAGCTCTCCCGCGAGGTCGCCGGAAAACAGATCTACCTCGTCGGCCCGATGCCGGTACTCGAGCGGGCCCTCGGCAATCAGGTGGTCGACTCACCGGAGACAGCCGACCTCTTCCTGGTCGCCGGCGACGGCATGACGACGGACGCGGGGGTCGCCTGCATCGACGAGTACCGGGGAAAGAAACGGATGATATTCCTCGGTCCGTCGGCCGCCGGGGTCAGCGGCCTTATAAATCTCGAGCACTGGTGTCCCTACGGACGATGAATACCTTTTTTTAGGAAAGAAAGGATTATACAGGAGTATGCTTTTCGGCTCTTCCGGAATCCGGCAGGAGTTCAGCCCCGGCCTCGTGAATCTGGCGCTCCGCATCGGAGCAGCCACGGCAGCCGGCGCTTCAGAGATCGTCGTTGGCCGGGACACCCGCACGACCAGCGAACTGCTGGAGCACAGCGTCATCGCCGGGATGCTCTCTGCCGGTGCAACCGTCTACACCTGCGGCATCGCGCCCACGCCGACGGTCGCGCACGCAACGGGATGCGTGGACGCAGGATGCATGATCACCGCCTCGCATAACCCCGAGTCCTACAACGGGGTGAAACTGCTCAACCCCGACGGGTCATCGTTCACCCGCCGACAGCAGGTGGCAATCGAGGGGACGCTCGAGGGGGCGCACTGGGAGAACTGGGGACAGCAGGGACACGTCTCTAGTGTCGACGCGGTGGACTCGCACCGGGAGGCGATCCTCGATAAGGTCAGCCTCTCCGGGCCCGTCACGGCCGTGCTGGACTGCGGCAACGGTGCGGGAAGCGTCATCACCCCCGATCTCCTTGCAGGGGCGGGAGCAACCGTAATCAGCCTGAACTGCAACGTCGCAGGCAGGTTTGCCCGCCCTTCAGAGCCGCTTGAGACAAACCTCCCCTACATCGGGGATATCGTCCGGAGACGGGAGGCCGCGTGTGCGGTGATCCACGACGGCGACGCCGACCGGATGATGGCGTTCGACGAACGGGGCCGCTACATCGACGGAGACCACCTCCTTATGCTCTTCGCGAAGTATCTCGACCGGAAGCGCGTGGTCACCACCATCGACGCCTCCATGGCGATCGAAGAGGTTGCGGAGGTCCGCCGTACGCCTGTCGGCGACAGTTTCGTCTCCGAAGAACTCCTCTCCTGGGGAGATTTCGGCGGTGAGGCGTCAGGGAGCTGGATCTTCCCCGAGCACTCCTACTGCCCGGACGGGGTCTACGCCGCGGCCCTGCTCTGCGAGATCGCGTCGGAGTGGTCGATCGCCGAAGAACTTGACCGAATGCCCCGGTATACCCTCCTCCGGGAGTCGTATCGCATTGCCGCTCCGGGAGAGATCATGGCGGCGATCGGGGCCGATGAGCCGACCCACGGTATCCGGTTCGAGGATGAAGACGGCTGGTACCTGATCCGGGCAAGCGGCACCGAACCGAAGGTCCGGATCACGGCCGAGGGGAAGACGCCCGCAAAAGCGAAAGAGATGCTCGATATAGGGCACGCCGCCCTTGAGCGAGCGAAACATAGTCTGGAGTGAATGTATGCAGTGTGTCGTACTGGCAGCAGGAGAGGGGAAACGGATGCGTCCCCTGACCGCCCGGCGTCCGAAGGTGATGCTTCCCATAGCCAACCGCCCGATGATGGAACACCTGGTCCTTGCGGCCCGGGACGCGGGGATCACCGACTTCATCTTCGTCGTCGGTTACTTTGAGCGTGAGATCCGGAACCACTTCGGGGATGGGAGCGTTCTCGGCGTGAATATCGCCTACGTGACCCAGCGGCACCAGCTCGGCACCGCCGACGCCCTGCGGGCGACGACAGGAATGGTCAACAACCGGTTCCTCCTCCTCAACGGGGATATGGTCCTCAAAAAGGATGATATCAAGGAGTTCTGCCGGATGGATGCCCCCTGCGTGGGGATACACGAGACAGACCACCCGCAGGACTACGGCGTGGTAACCGTGGAGGGAAGCCGCATCACCGGTCTTGAGGAGAAGTCCGAAGACCCGAAGAGCAACCTGATCAACGCGGGCGCCTACCTCTTCGACCCCGATATCTTCGACCTCCTCTCGGGGATCACGGTATCGGGCCGGGGCGAGTTCGAGCTGACCGACGCCCTCGAGTCCTACATCGGGAGGAGAACGCTCAGAGCATACCCGCTGGAGTACTGGCTCGACGTCGGGCAGCCGTGGGACCTCCTCGACGCAAACGAGGGACTTCTCTCCTCGCTGCACCATGAACGGCGGGGCACCGTCGAAGAGGGTGCAACCGTCCCGGAGACGGTCAGCATCGGCAGAGGGACCGTTATCCGGGCCGGGACCTACATCGAGGGTTCCTGTGTCATCGGCGAGAACTGCATCATCGGCCCCCACGCCTATATCCGGGGCTCTACCGCCATCGGTGATGGCTGCCACATCGGGCATGCGACCGAGATCAAGAACTCCATCATCATGTCGTCCACCAAAATCCCGCACTTCAACTACGTGGGCGACAGCATCGTGGGCAGCGGATGCAACTTCGGGGCAGGCACCAAGGTCGCAAACCTCAGGCACGACAACGGGGCGGTGAAGGTCTGCGGGAAGACTACCGACAGGAGGAAGTTCGGCGCCATCATCGGCGATAACGTCCTCTTCGGGATCAACTGCTCGGTCAACGTCGGGAGTCTCATCGGCAGCAACGCGAGAATAGCTCCTCACTCCCTCGTGGAAGGATGCATCGAGGATGGGTCGATCATCAGGTGATATGATGCAGGCAGTCATTTTAGCAGCGGGAGAAGGGGGCCGCCTCCGGCCGCTCACCCGGAGCAAGCCCAAAGCCATGCTTCCGGTCGCAAACCGGCCGATCATCGATTACGTCATCGATGCCCTGCTGGAGAACGGGATCCGCGATATTGTGGTGGTCGTCGGATACCGTAAAGAGGAGGTCATCCGGCACCTCAACAGGCTCGACGCCCCCATCCAGGTCGTCGTGCAGGAGCGGCAGATCGGGACCGCGGATGCCCTCCGGGCGGCCGAGTCGGAGATCACGGACAATTTCCTTGTTCTTCCCGGCGACAACTACATCAACGCAGAATCGATCGCCCGCATCAGGGGGGAGCGAAACGCCATGCTCGTGGCCGAGCACCCGAACCCCTCGAACTTCGGGGTCGTGGTGATCAGGAACGGCCTCGTCCGCGAGATCATCGAGAAACCCGAGGAGGCCCCGACGTTCACGGTATCGACCGGGGTCTACTCGTTCACACCCGACGTCTTCTCCTACCTCCAGACGACCGAGATCCCCGACGCCCTCGCCGCCATGATCGCGTCGGGCCGGCGGATACGGGCGATCCCGGCAGACGACTGGCAGGATGCCATCTATCCCTGGGACCTCCTGAAACTGAACAGCCGGATGCTCAAATGGATCACTCCCGAGATAGGTGGGACGGTCGACGCATCCGTCATCCGCCGGGGCACCGTGCATATCGGTACCGGGACGACCGTGGGCCCGAACACCGTGATCTACGGCCCCGTCACCATCGGGAACAACTGCAACATCGGCCCGAACTGCGTGATCATGCCCGACGTGAGCATCGGGGACCGGGTAGTGCTTGAGCCGTTCACCTATGTCGCCGACTCGCTCATCATGAGCGACGTCACGATCGGCTCCCACTCAAGGATCGTCTCGGCGGTCTTCGGGCAGGGGTGCATCCTCGCCGACCATACCACCACCTACCCGTCTGCGAGTTTTATCGAGGTCGGAGGCCGGGTCCAGAAGGAGGAATTCGGCGCAGTCCTCGGTGACGGGGTCCGTGCGGCACCATTCACAACGTTTAAGAACTGTATTGCAGGTAACAGTGTCACCATTGAGGGGGGGAAGACAGTGGTCGGTCTCATCGAAGATGGTACACGGGTGATGTAGATGTGCGGGATCGTCGGCTACATCGGAAGACGGGACGCAACCCCGGTCCTGATCCAGGGGTTGAAGCGGCTTGAGTACCGGGGCTACGACTCGTTCGGCATCGCGACGGTCGGGAGTGCGATCGAGGTTTACAAGAAGACGGGGCGTATCTCAGAAGGCGAGAGCGGGGCGGTCGATCTGCACGGGTGCACCGGGATAGGACATACCCGGTGGGCCACGCATGGCGAACCCAACGACATCAACGCCCACCCGCATACCGACTGCACGGGGAGGATCGCCGTGGTGCATAACGGGGTCATCGAGAACTACGGTGAACTGAAGCGGCAACTGCAGGGGCGCGGCCACACCTTCCAGTCCGAGACCGATACCGAGGTGATCGTCCACCTCATCGAGGAGCACTATGATGGAGATCTCCTCAGCGCGGTCAGTGCGAGCCTTCCCCTGCTCAAAGGTTCGTATGCCATCCTCGCTATCGCGGAGGATACCCAGCAGATCGTCGCCGCCCGTGACGCGAGCCCGCTCGTCCTCGGCGTCGGGGATGCAGAGGTCTTTGCCGCCTCGGATATGACACCGCTCCTCGAGTACACCGAGCGTGTCATCTACCTCGAAGACGGCGACGTCGCCGATCTCACGCACGATCACTTCGCTATCTACCACGGCGGCCTGAAGGTGGAGCGTCCGGTCGAACTGATCAACTGGTGCGTCGAGGATACCCGGAGAGGCGGATTTGCCCACTACATGCTAAAGGAGATCTACGAACAGCCCCAGTCTTTCTACGAGACCACCAGGGCAAGCATCAACGATCATGTGCGGGGGATGGTCATGGAGACCGGTGAGATCACCCTGGTCGCATGCGGGACGTCGTACCACACTGCCCTGATCTTCAAGTACCTGGCCGAATCGCTCTGCAATATACCGGTGCGGGTCGAGATGGGATCGGAGTTCAAGTACTTCACCCCACCCCTCCACGGCCTCGTGATCGCGGTCTCGCAGTCGGGGGAGACCGCGGATACGATCGCCGCCTTAAAGATGGCAAAAGCCCGCAACTGCCCAACGCTTGCTATCACCAACATGCAGGGGAGCACGGTCACCCGGGTTGCGGATGAGACCCTGCTTATGCGGGCCGGCCCCGAGATCGGCGTCGCCGCAACGAAGTCCTACACGGCGCAGCTTGCGGCGCTGATGCAGATCGTCAATCTGCGGTGCGAGGGGGCGTTCGACGATACCCTGTCGCACGCGCACCTGGCCATCGGGGATGTCCTCCTCCAGGATGTCAGGGAGGCGGTCACCCTCTGTTCAAAGGCCGAGCACGTCTTCTTCGTAGGAAGAGGGGCGTTTTACCCGGTCTCGATGGAAGGCGCCCTCAAGATGAAGGAGATCAGTTACGTCCACGCCGAGGGGTATGCGGCGGGAGAACTGAAGCACGGGCCGTTTGCCCTGCTCACGGCGGAGACACCGGTGGTCGCCATCTGCACCCCCGGGCCGACCTACGGCGTAATGGCCTCGAACATCAAGGAGATGAAGGCCCGCAAAGCGCCGGTCATCGCTCTCGGCGTTGCCGGCGATACAGAACTCGCCGAGATCGTGGACATCTTCATCCCCATTCCGAACACACACCTTCTGGTGCAGGTCCTGACCGCGTCGATAGCCCTTCAGCTGCTCGCCTACCATACTGCCTGTGCGCTGCAGCGGGATGTCGATAAGCCGCGGAACCTGGCAAAGAGCGTGACCGTTGAATGATTGAGTATGGACGTAACGCCCTCGGCGAGGGGGCAGTGATATTCGAGCCGGTGACCGTCGGGTTTCCCTCCCGCGACCGGATAGGAGAGGAGGACTACCCGGGCGTCACCATCGGGAGGAACGCAGTCCTCCGGTCGGGCACGATCATCTACTGCGACGTGACGATCGGCGACGGCTTCCAGACCGGCCATAACGTGCTGATCCGCGAGAGGACGACCATAGGTCATGGGGTGGCGATAGGGACGGCGGCGGTGATCGAGGGCGACTGCATGATCGGCAACGATGTCCGCCTCCAGAGCCTGGTCTACATTCCTACAGGCGCCCGGATCGGCGACCGGGTCTTCGTCGGCCCGAACGCCGTGCTGACCAACGACCGCTATCCCCCCGGTCCCCACGAATCGCTCCTGGGCCCGGTGATCGGGGACGACGCCGTCATCGGTGCGAACGCGACGATCCTTCCCGGCGTCACCGTCGGCGAGGGGGCGTTCGTCGCCGCCGGCGCAGTGGTGACGAAGGACGTCCCGCCCGGGATGCTCGCGGTGGGGGCGCCGGCACGG
>JAENZF010000078.1 GCA_016841385.1 Methanobacteriota archaeon
ACCCCGTAGATCAGGAGGTTTGCCGGGAAGAAGAAGTAGAGCAGGAAGAGGACGTACCCGGGGCTGAAGAATGCCGACCAGGAGTCCATTCCAAGCGCGTACCCCACCACGTAGGTCCCGCCGGTGTAGATCCAGAACCGGAACCGGGATACCCGCCAGGCAAGCGAGAGGAGCCGCGGAACCACGGAGATTCACGCCTTCAAGGTGTTCGAGGCTGCCCCGGAGACGATCCGCACCACCGACGGCTTCACCTTCCGCCGGTGGACGACGGCCGGGTCGCGTTCTATCGTCCGGGCCGTCCAGCGGTACATGTCCGACGCGGTCCGGATCGGGATCCGGTAACGCCGGGGGATGTGCCAGAACCCGGCTTCCGCCTGCTCCTGCCACTCCCGGTACCGCCCAAGCTGGAACCGGACAAACGCCGCAAACCCCCCGGGGTCCCGGGAGACGGAGGCCTCCGAGAGATCCTCAAGCCCGAACGCCTCCATCTCGTCCCGGGGGAAGTAGGTCCGGCCCAGGGCAAGGTCTTCGGCGATGTCGCGGATGAAGTTGACGTACTGCATCGCCCGCCCGAGATTCCTTGCTGCAACGTACGATTCCGGCGCGAGATCGAGGACCCGGGCCATCATCAGCCCGACCACCTCGGAAGAGCCGTAAAGGTAGGCCTCCAGGTCGCCGATCGTCTGGTACGAGCCGACCGTGATGTCCCGCTCCATGGAGCCGAGGAACGCCTCCGTCCACGCCGGGTCGAAGCCTTTCCGCCCCGCAAGTTCGACGAACGAGTCGACAACCACGTCCCCCGTCGCCTCGCCGGCCGCGGCCGCAGCGTAGCGGTCGGTGAAGGCGTAGAACTCCTCGACCTGCTGCGGCACCGCGTCCACGTAATCGTCGGCCGTGCGTACGAAACTGTAGAGCGAAAAGACGTCCTCCCGTACCGGCGGCGGGAAGAAGAGGGTCGAGTAGAAGTAGGTCCTGCTCCCCTGCCTGAAGATATCGTAGATGGTCCTGTCGATCACAAAACACCTCACCGGTAGCGGCCGGTCAACTCGCGGGCGACGATCTGGGACGATATCAGGGTCATCGGCACCCCGATCCCCGGGTGGGTGTACTGGCCGGTGTAGTAGAGGTTCTTGACACGCTTGCTTTGGTGTGCGGGGCGCCAGAGCGCCGTCTGCCGGAGGGTATGGGAGAGGCCGAGCGCCGTGCCCCGGTAGGCGTTGTAGCGGTCGGCAAAGTCCGATAGGGCGAATATCCGCCGGGTCACGACCGAGTCCCGGACCTTCTCGCCGAGGATCTCCTCCATGCGGTTCATGAGGAGGTTGTAGAACCGTTCGCGCAGTTCCGGGGTATCCTCGAGGCCCGGAGCCAGGGGAGCAAGGACAAAGAGCGTATCGGTGCCCTTCGGGGCGGCGGTCGTATCCGTCCTCGAGGGGACGTTGACGTAGAACGAAGGACTCGCCGGCCAGGCGGCTTTCTCAGGGTCGAAGATCGTCTCAAACCCCTCCTCCCAGTCCCGCTCGAGAAAGATGTTGTGGTGGGCGAGCCCTTCGACCACCCGGTCGACGCCGAGATAGGCGACGAACGTGGACGGGGCGAGAACCTTCTTCTCCCAGTACGAGGCGGAGTACGACCGCGAGCCTTCGGGGAGGAGGGAGAGTTCCGCAAACGGGTAGTCGGCGTTGACCACGACGACGTCGGTCTCGTGCGCCCCGAGAGGGGTGGCGACCCGGCGGGCGGTCCCGCCCTCCACGTCGATGGCGGTCGCCGGCTCGTTGTAGCGGTACTCGACCCCGAACTCCCGGCCGAGAGAGACGAGGGCATCGACCACCGCCCGCATGCCCCCCTCCGGGTACCACACGCCCATGTTCAGGTCGATGTGCGTCATGATGTGGTAGAACGAGGGGGTGTTTCTCGGCGAGCCGCCGAGGAAACCGATGGAGTACTGCACGACCTTACGGGCCTCGTCGCTTTCGAAGCGCTTCTTGACGAAGGCCTCCAGGTTCTCGAAGGGGTGGAGTTTCCTCCCCTGGGAAAGGAGCCGCCGGTCGAAGAAGTCGAAGATGCTCCGGTAGTCCCGGTAGAGGAGGTCGCTCATGGTGATGCCGTAGGTCTCCTCGGACTCGGCGAGGTAGCCTCTCAGTTTCTCCGCTCCTCCCGGTTCAAACGACTCAAAGAGGGCGTAGTTCTTCTCGATATCGGCCGAGACGTCCGCAACTCGCTCTTCGGCGAAGAAAACCCGGTACGAGGGGTCGAGCCTCGCGAGCGGGAAGTAGTCTTTCGGGCTCCTCCCGAACTCCGCGAAGAACCGGTCGTAGACATCGGGCATCAGGTACCACGACGGCCCCATGTCGAACGTAAACCCGTTGTCGCGGTGGACGCTCGCCCGGCCCCCGGGCTGCTCGTTTTTTTCGACGACCGTGACGTCAAAGCCGCCCTTCGCAAGAAGGGCGGCGACGGAGAGACCTCCGAACCCGGCTCCAACGATTACAGCCCGCATAATTCCCCCCTGCCTGAACGGAAAACGGGTGCAGGAAGACACGGGTGACATATAAATTTTGGCGTCAGGGATCGTCACGGGAGACCCGCCGGCGGTGCGGCGCTCACCGCGAGGGATCGCCGCCGAAGACGACCGGAAGGGTCGCAAGGGCGAGCGCCGCCCCGAGGAGCGCCGGTATGGCAAGGCCGTTCCGGGCGAGGTAGCCGGTCCAGAACGCGAGTATCAGAAGAAGGCTCGCCGCCACCATCCCGGAGATCGGCCGGGCGGACGCGATGAGCCGGAAGAGCATGATGTAGACCACCCCGGTCAGGACCCAGCCGACGAAGTTCGAGGCCGGGACGCCGTAGTAGGCGCCCCCATCAAGCCATACCCAGAGCCCGGCGTGGACGGCCGCCGGGTCGACGACCAGGTCGACGAGGAGGAGGAAAAAGGTCCCGGCCGGGACCAGCCGGCTCCAGGCGGTCCCGACCGCGGCGGCGGCGAGGGTCACGGCGCCGAGCAGCATCGGGAGGTAGGCGACGGCGACCGTCCAGGGGACGAGACCGAGGACCCGGTAGCCGAGGTCGGCCGAGTAGGCGAACCTGCCGTACGGGATGCCGGTCGAGACGGCATACGCCTCGACGGCGAGCGGGAGAAGGCTCAGGAGGAGGAGGAGGGCGATGCCCCGCACGGGGCGGAGCCAGCGGACGAGTGCGATATACGAGGGGAGGGCGAGCCCGACCAGGAAGACTACCGGCACGGCGGGCGGGACCGCCGGATCATCGAAACGGACCACCAGGTAGCCGGCGAGGAAGAGGGCGAGGGCGGCAAGGATGAGCACCGCCCCGGTGATGCGCATGTGCGGGGGACGGCGGCGGGGGGGATAAAGGTGACCGGCCGGCATGCCAGGAGGGTGTTAGACCCCCTGCAGCGCCCGCATAAACCGCTCCCGGATCTCGACAGGGGTAAGTGGAATGTTCGGGACCGCGGCGTTCCCGGGCGCGAGCACAACATGGATGAAGTTCGGGCCCCGGCCCCGGTGCTCCCAGGCCTCCCGGAGTTCCTCTGCGTCCTGCACCTTGCAGGTCTTTTTGATCCCGGCGGCGAGGGCGAGGAGTTCCATGTCCACCTGGCCGGAGGCCGGGGTAGGCTGGTTCCCGGTGCTCCCGAAGGCCCCGTTGTCCAGGCAGATGATCGTGAGGTTCTCCGGGGCCTGTGCCGCAACCACCGGGAGGACGGCGGTCCCGAGCAGGCTCCCGTCGCCGTCGAGGACCATGATGTCCTTATCCGTCGCAAGCGAGAGCCCGAGGCCGATCGGCGTCGCCTGGGTATAACTCCCGAGCATGTAGAAGTTCAGGTCCCGGTCGCGGGCCGCGTAGAGTTCCTTTGCGGGGACCCCGATGTTTGCGACGACCGCCTCGCCGTCGAGGGCCGCAGCGATCACCCGGATCGCGTCGTTCCGGGTCATTACCGGGTCGCGGAACGTCCGCCGGTAGGCAAGCGCCGACTCCCGGGCCCGGGCCGGGAAGACCTGCTCCGCCGGGCAGGCCTCCTCTGCCCCTTCCCAGAACGAGGGGAGGATCAGGCCCACGTGGGGTCGCATGGAGGCGTAGGCGTCCCGGACGACCTCATCGATCAACTCCTCATCCCCAGGACTGCGGATGACGGTATACGGAATCCCAAGCGCCGCGAGCACGTCCGGGATCGCCCGGTTGAACGGCACCTGGGCCGGGATCGCCTCCCGGTAGACGCCCCGCCAGCTCGCGAGGACGGGGAGGGGGAGGCCGAAGGTGACGGTGAGCGACATGATGGCGTTTAAGGAGTTGCCGAGCCCCGAACTCTGCATGTGCAGCACCGGCCGCCCCCCGGCCATCGCGAGCCCGGCGCAGATCCCGACGCCGTCCTCCTCCCGGGTGAGGTTGACCGCATGGAACCGCTCCGGGATGAGGGCGCAGAGGTCCTGCGTCCGGTCGCAGGGGAGGGTCGCCACGGTATCGACCCCGAGGGTGGAAAGGCGGTCGAGGACACACCCTTCACGCACGGGCAGCCACCTCCTCCTGTTCCGCGAGCCATGCCGCGACATCGTCCCGGAGGTCTCCATCGAAGACCTTCCCGGCCGCTACGCGGAGGAAGGGCTCGACCGGGTAGCGGTCGAGGTCTTCGGCCGCACGCGCGTAGCCCCCGCCGGTCACGTTCAGGAGCACCCGCTTCTCCGGGCTGATGAACCCCTTCTCCACCGCCCGGGCGAGCGACGCGACCGCGACCGCGGCGGCCGGGTCGAGGTCTATCTCCTCAGTCTCCAGAAAGAGCCTCCCGGCGCTCCGGGCATCCTCGTTTGCGACCGCGTACATCCTCCCGCCCGAGGCCGCGAGCGCGTCCCGGACCCCGCCCCGGATCCCCCAGGGCGGGTGGCGGTTCGTGAGGACGTCGGCGTAGACCCGGGCGATCGAGGCCTCCGCGTCGGGCATGTCCTCGGCGGGGGCGATAGCGTCCCTCCCTGCCTCCCAGGCCCGGACCATCGGGACGAAGGGGAGGTTCTGGGAGAGGTGGAGTTCCGGGAGGCGGGGGCCGAACCGCCCGTCGGCGACGAGCCGCTCCGCGGCCTCCCAGGCGGCGATCCCCCCGGTCCCGCTCCCGACCGCCTGGAAGTAGTAGTCGGGGAGGCGACCGGCGGCGAGAGTGCCGTCCAGCATCACCGTCCCCATCCCGTCCCGCCGGGCGACGTTCTTCGCCCCGCCCTCCGGGACGATGCCGGGGAGGGAACAGACCTCTCTCCCGAACGCGATGGAGTCGGAGTAGTCCCCGTCAACCGTGATGAGGCAGACGTTCTCCGCCGGGACGGTTGTCCAGAGCCGGTCGGCGGCGGCCGACGGGACCACCACCACGACCGGGGCCCCGGTCAGGCCCGATACCTGGCAGAACGCCCGGCCGGTGTTCCCCGCCGACGAGACCTGGAGGACCCCGGCCCCCTTCTCCCGGAGACGCAGGATCGTCGGCTGCGCCTCGAGCTCCTTGAACGAGCAGGTCTCCATCCCCCCGCCCCGCTCGGGCCAGTAGCCGGAGAAGGTGACGGTGAGGTGGGAGAGCCCGAGTTCCCGGGCAAGGCCGGCGCTCTCGTAGGAGACCGGGCCGGCGGCGAGGTGGAGGTGGCCCTCGACCGGGAGCCATTCCGTGTAGCGGAAGATTCCGGGGAGATTTTGGAGGGTGAGGCGGCGCTCCGCATAGACGGTCCGGAGGAGGGCGTCGCACCCCGACGGGCAGTCGAGGGTGTAGTGATCCTGGAAGGGCCGGCCGCACCCCGGGCACCGGAGGAGGTACTTCGCCGTCACCGCACCCCATCTCCGGTGAAGGTGAACCGACGGTCGAGGATCCGCTCTTTTAAGTCCCGGCAGAGGTCTTCCGCGAGTGTCCGGCCCGACTGGCGGAGGGTGATCGGGACACGCCGTCCCCGGACCCGGATCGAGCCCTCGCCCGCCTCGAGGGCGTTGTTCGGGCAGGCGGCAAGGCAGGCGGTGCAGGCGAGGCAGCGGTCCCGGTCAATCCCGGTCTCGCGGGAGAACGCGCCGGTTGGGCAGATCGTGGCCGCAACACAGGCCGAGCACTCCTCGCACCATTCGGGGTGGTAGGTCACCTCCCGGTCGGGCTGCTGCCAGACGTCGGCGTAAGTCCCTTCCCCGAGGACGGTACGGGTGTTGATGTCGGCCACCGGCAGGGGGATGGCCTCGTCGAGGACGCGGAGCCCCGCGACCTGCCGGTCGTCGAGGACCGGGATGGCGGCACCGAGGCTCGTGATGCACTCGGGCCCGGCGGAGGTCTTAAACCCGCCCATGTAGCGAGGCTGCATCCCGGCCATGTCGGCGATGACCGTGAGGTTGGGCCGCTCAGGGGTGCTCCGGGTCCCTTCGCCGGTCACGATGCCGACCGAGCCGTTCAGGAGGACCGGCGTCCCGTCCCGGATCGCAAGCCTGGTGGGATCGTTCTCGAGCGGGTTGATCTCGCCGCACCCGCTGACCGAGACCTCCCGGCAGGGTCCCTGCAGTCCTTCGATAGAGAAGATCGTCTTCACCCGGGTCGGCCGGGTGTTTACGTAGGCAGTGTAGTTCCGATACGCGCTCCGGGTGGTGAAGAGCCGGGCGTAGGTGAAGTCGTCGAGCGTCACCCGCGCCTCGATCGACCTGTCGGCGGCCTCCACCACCACCTCGATCTCGCGGCCCTCGACGATCTCGCGAAAGAGGTGGCCGCCCCCGTAGCCGGCGCCGGCGTGGGCGGTCCCCGAGACGATCAGGTCGAGGAGCCCGAGACGCTCGTTCGGGCAGGGGCCGGGCATGCAGGGGACCCCGTTCAACCAGGCCCGTTCCGCCCGCTCGAAGGTCCCCGGCTCCGCCACCGGCACCGAGAGGATCGCCGCGGTCCCCGACATCACGCCAGAGGTCCCGGTGGTGACCACGTCGACGTCCGCGGCCGATATCTCCGCACCTTCCCGGATGAGCCGCTTGAACTCCGCGGCGGTGTAGACGACCGCCGAACCGTTCCGGATCTTCTCATCGATCTCTGCCATTGTCTTCATAATCTGATGTCCTCCACCCGCACATGGAGACCGCCCGACTGTGCGAGAATCATATTCACGACGCCCGTGTGCGTAAGGTTCATCATGCAGTAACCGGGCAGGAACCGCTGCCGCATCCCGAAGACCGGCTCGCGGCGCACCGTCCGGGCAATCCCCTCGAAACCGACGATGTGGTAGGCCTCCACGTCCTTAAATTCTCCGCCCCGCGAGGCCTCCGGGCCGACGACCAGGCAGGTGAGGAGGCCGCTTACCGGGCTTGCACGGAGGACCGAGAGGACGTGCTGCACCGGGCAGCCCGCACCGGCCGGCCTCCCGACGACGATATCCCCGGCCGCTATCTCCCACTTCTCCACGAGGTCCGGGCGGAAGGGGAGGACGATCTTCCGGGCCGAGACCTCGCCGGGCAGGGGATCGAGGATGAAGTCGTACTCCGCACCGAGGATGTCCCGGCCGGTATGAAGGGTCTCGCCCTCGAACCGGGAGGATGCGGTCCCGGTGCGGTAGAAGACGCAGTCCGGGAGTTCCTTCTCCCCCTGCCGGACCCGGGCGAGGAAGGCCTCGCAGGTCGGAGCGCCGCAGGCCCCGCAGTCCTTCCCGGGCGGTCTCCACGCCACCGGATCAGTCCCCCCGGAAGAGGTAGTCGGCGCCCTCGAGTCTCCGGACGACACCGAAGTGGTGCTGCCACCCGATCTCCGTCTTCCCGATACAGACGGTGCAGACCCCGAGCGGCGGCGCACCCCGGAGGACGATGGCGTCCGGGTCGGTTATCTCCGGGTAGTCCTCGATCGCCCGGAGGAGGTAGCGCATCCCGGTCCCCTGGACGGCGTTCGTCTCCACGATATCGAGGCCCGGGTTCACCTCCCGGATCCGTTCCCGGAAGACCTCCTTCTCGGCCTGGGAGACGAGGTCGATCCGGGTCACGACCGCGATGTCGGCGAGCGCGAGCATCGCGGCCATCTTCAGGGGCGTGTTCGTGCCCGAGACGGCGGAGAGGACGACGACCCCGAGCCCCTGCGTCGTGTAGGGAGAGCAGCGGAGGCAGAGCCCGGCGCTCTCGATCAGGAGGAGGTCGGCGCCCTCCTCCTCGGCCCAGGCGATGGCGTCCCGCATCACCATGACCCCGGCGTGGTCCGGGCAGAGGTCGCCGGAGCAGACCTTCCGTGTCGGGATCGAAAACTCAGCCGCGAGCTCCTCGTCCTCGAACGCCCGGACGACGTCGATCTTGAGGTAGGCGATCCGGTGCCGGTCCCGGAGTGAGCGGACGGTCTGCCGCACGACGGCGGTCTTCCCGGCGGACGGCGGCCCGGCGACAACGGCGAGCCTCATGCCCCGACCGGTCCCGTGATCAGGTCGCCCGCCCGGATCCGCTCCCGCATCAGGCGGAGTATGCCGTCGAGACGGAGGGCCTCCCGGAGCGCGTCGTTCTCGCGATCGAGGGGCTCGATGACCCGCTCGACCGCCCCGTCCCGCATGACGATCCGCCGGGCGGAGAGGAGGGAGACCAGGGGATCGTGCGTGACGAAGACGACCGCCTTCCCCCCGGCCCGGAGCACCTCGATAACCCGCTCCTTGAAGATTCCGGCGTTCTCCACCTCGTCGAGGAGGAGGACCGGCGCAGCGGCGACGAGGACAGCGTCCGCCACCAGGAGCGACCGGGTCTGCCCGCCGGAGAGCGCGGTCATCCGGGCACCGGGCCGGATCTCCTCGCCCGTGAATTCGTTTGCAAGGTCGATCGTCCGGCCGACGATGCCGTCGTCCTCCATCCGCCGGGACCGGACGTGCATCGCGAGGAACTCCGCGACCGTGAGGTCCGCGAGGCACCGGGTGTTCTGGGTGATCAGGGCGACGGGCTTGTGCGCCGGGTCGCGGACGAACTCTTCGGGAGGGTATTCGCCGTTGACGAGGACCGTGCGCCCCGTGGCGGTGTCGTTCCGGGCGAAGACCTCGATGTCGTTGATGAGGGCGCTCTTCCCCGAACCGGTGGGGCCGACGATGGATATTGTGTCGCCCGGGCGGATGGAAATCGCGTCGAACCGCTCCGGCTCGCCGCTCCGGCTTCGGCCGGGGAGGATCGTGATCTCGCGGATGGGTGAGGGGTCCATAGGGGAGGGTTGTCATGCGGGGAGATAAGAGTTGTTCTCTGTAGCGGACTACTTAACCATAACAGGAAAATTTTATCTTAAATATCATACTATAGTAGAGCAATGCTCTCAAGAAAGATCTTCGAGACCGACTTTGCCGACGCGCTCCAGGACGAGCTGGCCCGGCAGGATATGAGTATCCGGGACCTCGCGGACCGGGCGGGGATCCCGCCCGCCACCCTTTACAAGCTCACGTCGGGCAGGGCGGACCCGCGCCTCTCGACCGTCCGGCGGATCGTCAACGTCCTCGAGCCCCGGGAGAAGAGTTTCATCGCGGTGATCGCGGCACGGTTCCTGCTCGACGACCTGGACAACCGCGATCTCCAAATCGGTGAGCGGAAATACCGGATTCGGGGCTACTCGGCGGACTC
>JAENZF010000079.1 GCA_016841385.1 Methanobacteriota archaeon
GGTGCGACGAGCGATGTCGACATCCTGGTCCGGTTTGCCCGACCCAAAAGCCTCTTCCAGCTTGTGCGAATCGAGGACGAACTCAAGCGGGCTCTCGGGAGAGACGTAGATCTTGTCACCGAGAACGCCGTGAGCCCCTATCTTGCCGATGCAATATACAGTGATGCCGTGGTAATTTATGACGCCAGAGGATCCCGCGTATCTCCGCCACATCCTTGATGCCATCATAAGCATCGAGGAGTTCTCCGAAGGAATTTCGTCGGCGGAAGACCTCCGGAACCGCCGGCTGGAACGCGCCGGGATCGAACGCATGCTGACCATCATTGGCGAGGCAGCAAAGATGATCTCGCCGGAGTTACGCGAGGAGCACCCGGAGATTCCCTGGAGGGAGGCAGCGGGGATGCGAGATAGGATCGTCCACCATTACTTCGGCGTGGATTACGATGCGGTATTCCTGACCGTACACGACGATCTCCCGGTGCTTAAGCAGGGAATCCAGTCGATCCTCAATGAGGCCAACCGCAGAAACACCGCCGGCGGAAAATGAGAAAACGTATTCGGTGAGGAAAAGAGGGATGATGCCGGAAACCAAGAGGCTCCCCGACAGCATGGCCCCGTGCGGCGTCTACTGCGGAGCGTGCCCTTCGTTCGGGAAAGGGTGTCGGGGGTGCGGTTCGGAGAACCACAAGCAGCGGCGCACCAGCAAGTGGAACTGCAAGATCCGCCGGTGCTGCTTCAAGGAGAAGGGCCTTGCACTCTGCTCGCAGTGCACGGAATTCCCCTGCAAACTGACCGACAAACTCCAGGGCTCCTACCCTGACAATGAGCGCTTCCGGTACCGCCACGAGATCTACAGAAATCTTCTGGAAATACAGAGACAGGGCCTCGATGCGTGGCTACTTCAACAGGAAGAGAGGTGGCGCTGCTCGAGATGCGGGAAGACGATCGTCTTCTACCATTACCGGTGCCCGGCATGCGGGTATGAGCCGGACAGGAAGGGGTGACGGCAGCAGGTTCCGGGAGCGCGGCCGCGGAACTGCCGTCTCTTTCGGCTGGAGTGAACCAGGAACCATTCAGAGCCGTCCAAGCGATACAAACATGCATATGCGAGTGCGGTTATAGAAACGATCATGCCGACAGTCGTGCACGTCGATATCCCGGCGGAGGAACCCGACCGGGCCAGAGCGTTCTACGAGGCGCTCTTTCACTGGAAGTTCGAGGCACCCCCGGGTTACGCCGATTACTTCCTGTCTGAGGCGACGGATGAACAGGGAAAGCCGGGTGTGGGACTCGGCCTTGGGAAGCGGGGAGCCCCGGACCAGAAGATCACGGTGTACTTCGATGTCGACTCGATCGCCGACTACCTGCCCCTCGTAGAGCAGCTGGGCGGGAAGGTCGTGATGCCGCGTATGCCGGTCCCCGGCTACGGGGCGCTCGCGGTCTGCACGGATACCGAGAACAACACCTTCGGCCTCTGGGAGACGCACACCGATTGAGGGAGGAATCCTGCTTAATCCGTCTTTTGCACCCGCGGCTCCCCGAGCAGGTACCCGGCGTACGGGACCCCTGACGCTCCCCGCACCGCGCCGTAGCTCGCCGCCGCCGCAACCACGAAGAGCACCGGATAGGTCGGCCAGTCCGCCCACGACAGTCCGGTGAGTGAGGTCCAGGCGGCCGCACCGGCGGCGATGATCAGGGGATGGACGAGGTAGATCCCGTAGGAGTGCTTCCCGAAGGACCGGGAGGCACCCGCAGGGCGGCCCTCTCTCCCCTCCAGCCGCCAGGCCGCGAGGACGAGCACGGCGATGACCGGGACGTAGTAGAGCGGTTCGAGGATCCGGTAGATACAGAAGACGGCGAGCGTTGCGCCGGAGAAACTCCCGGAGAGGAGCACGCTCGCTGCCCACATACCTCCGAGGAGGAGGGCACCCGCACCGGCCGCGGCGAGGACCAATGCCGGGGAGAGCGACCGGAGCACCGACCGGAAGCGGTCCGTATGCCGGGCGACGTGAATCCCGAGGACGAAGTAGAAGAGGTGCGACGGGAAGAGGCGGATCAGCACCGTGTACCACTCCGCGCCCGCAAACGCCCCGAGGGAGTGAGCGCCCACGTTCCAGAGGACCTGAAAGAAGAGGAGGGCGAGGAGGAGAAAGAGCGGCGCGCCGCCCCGGTCGAAGATGTCGTAGCCCCGGACGATCAGCGGGTAGAGGAGGTAGAGCTGGATGATCAGCACGAAGAACCAGAGGTGGTAGGCAGCGGTCCCGAGGAGGAGGGCTTCGAGCACCCTCCCGGGCGCAGGCACGCCGGCAAACCCTATCGTCCCGTCCACCGTCACCATGAGGTAGAGGGCGGAAAAGAAGAGGTAGGGGATGAGGATCGTCCGGACCCGGCGCCGGTAGTAGCCCGGGACCGAATACGCGCCCGTATACCGCGCCGCAAGCACCCACCCGGATATGAAGATGAAGACCGGCACAGCAAAGTGGGCGAGGATGTAAACGGTCACGTTCAGGAGGGCGAGCAGGTTTACGCCGGGGATCCGGGTGAAGTTCATGGAGACGTGGACGGCGATCACGGCGAGAGCGGCAAACCCTCGCAGGTACTCGATCTCCCTGAACCAGACCACCACGACCACACACCGATTATTTCTCCCGGTGGAGAGATATACCACGTTTGCGGGCCGGGATATATGAACCCTGCCCCCGGGTGGAGCGAACCCGGAGACCCGCCCGTAGAGTAGAAGGCACGAATACTCAGGGGGTTGTGCTCCTTCAGATGAGTCTCCGGCGCATCCATTCCCGGAGAGAACGAATGTCTGCCCCTCTCGACGGTCGGCGGGGGATGTTGGTCAAGCACTATAATACCAGGAGGCACCACCTATCTGGAGAGGGAGTCCATGCAGTACTCGGAAGGGCAGGTAGGCAGGGTCTTTACGGTCAGGATCGACGACGGAGAGGATTTCATCAGGGAGATCCAGCGTTTTGTAACGGCGATGAACATCCAGAGCGGCATGATCCACTTTCTCGGCGCCGTACGATCGGCAAAGATCGTGACGGGGCCCAAGGAACCGGTCTTTCCGCCGACACCAAAGCGCGAAGAGATCTTCGGGGGCTGGGAACTCCTCGGGTTTGCCACCATCTACCCCGGAGAGGAGGAGCCGTCCATCCACATCCACACGGCGGCGGGGAAGGGGATACGGTCGCTCGCCGGGTGCCTCCGGGAGAAGGCGGAGGTCTACCTGGTCATCGAGGCGATCATCACGGAGTTCGTCGGCATCTCCGCAAAACGGATCCTGGATCCAAAGACCGGCGTCAACCTGCCGGTCTTCGACCGGGTACTGCCATGAGCGCCCGGCCGGAGTTCCTCCCCATGACGATGGAGGAGGCGGGGCGACTCGGTATCGACCGGTTCGACGTCATCCTGATCACCGGCGACGCCTACGTCGACCACCCCTCCTTCGGGACCGCGTTGATCGGCAGAGTTCTCCAGGACGCCGGGTATTCGGTCGGTGTCATCGCCCAGCCCGAATGGCGGGGCGACGCCGACTTCCGGCGCCTGGGTGAGCCCCGGCTCTTCTTCTCGGTCTCGGCCGGGAACGTCGACTCACTGGTGAACGCCTTTACGCCGAACCTGAAGCGCCGGAGTTCGGACGTCTACTCACCTGGGGGGAGGCTTCTGCGGCCCGACCGGGCGACCCTCGTCTACACCGACCGGGTCCACGCCCTCTTCCCGAAAACACCGGTCATCATCGGGGGGATCGAGGCGAGCCTCCGGCGCTTCGCCCACTACGACTACTGGTCCGACTCGGTCCGGCAGTCCATCCTTGCCGACGCCCCCGCCGACCTCCTCGTCTTCGGCATGGGCGAGCGCCAGGTGGTCACGATCGCACGCCGCCTTGCCGCAGGCGAGGCCGCAGGCGCCCTCACCAATATCCCCGGCACCGCCTACCGGGTCGACCTGAAGACCTGGCGGAGCATGGACCCGGCCGGGTACGTGGTCCTCCCCGGTTATCAGGAGGTTAAAGAGGACCGTTACGCCTACGCCCGGGCGTTTGCAGAGCACTACCGGGAGCAGGACCCCCTGCGGGGCCGTCGGGTGGCACAGCCGCACCCAAAGACCGTCGTCGTCCAGAACCCGCCGGCGATGCCGCTCGCGGGCAGTGAACTCGACCGGATCTACGAACTCCCCTACGCACGAAGAGCCCACCCCTCCTACACCGAACCAATCAGGGCCCTCGAACCGGTCAGGTTCTCGGTCGTCAGCCATAGGGGATGTTTTGGCTCCTGCTCCTTCTGCGCCCTCACCCACCATCAGGGGAGGATCATCCAGAGCCGGAGCATCGAGTCGATCGTCCGGGAGGTGGAGCGGATGGCGGCGATGCCGGAGTTTACGGGCGTCGTGCAGGACGTCGGCGGGCCGACGGCGAACATGTACGGCATCCACTGCGGGCGGTGGGAGACCGCGGGCACCTGCCCCGACCGCCGCTGTATCGATTGCCCCACGCTCGACCGCAGCCACGAAGAGCAGCTCCGCCTGCTCCGGCGTCTCGGAGAGATCCCCGGGGTGAAGCACGTCTTCATCGCCTCGGGCATCCGCTACGACTTAATCGGTCCGGAGGACCGGGAGTATCTCGCCAGGGTCTGCGAGCGCCACGTCTCCGGGCACCTCAAGGTCGCCCCCGAGCACGTCTCAGGAAGGGTCTCTGCCTGCATGGGAAAACCCCCCCGCGAGACCTTCGACGCCTTCAGGGAGCGGTTCGAGACCCTCCAGGAAGGGAAGGCGAAGCGGCAGTATCTCGTCCCCTACTTCATGTCCGGCCATCCCGGGTGCCGGATCGCCGATATGGTCGAACTCGCCGAGTACGTCCGGGACACCAATCTCTACACCGAACAGGTCCAGGATTTCACGCCGACGCCGATGAGCATCTCGACGACCATCTACCACACCGGGCTCGACCCCTTCACCCTCGAGGAGGTCTACGTCCCGAGGGGACGGGAGAAGCGAGTCCAGCGGGCCCTCATGCACTACCGGGACCCGGAGAACTACGGGCTCGTCTGCGAGGGGCTCCGCGCGGCCGGGAGAGAGGACCTCATCGGGAGTGCGTGGAGGTGCCTCGTCCCGGCGAAAAGAGGCGCCGCGTCCGCGGCGCGGAGAAAGGAGCGGAGGCCATAAGGCTATCCCCGGAGAATCGAACTGGCGGCGAATCCGGCAGCCGCCGCGAGGACCCGGTTCGGGATCAGGGGGATCAAGAGCGCCGTCACCGCCAGGGAGACCGCGACGTTGGCTGCCGTCCCGGGGGTGACGACGGTATCAAGCATCTGCATCGTGCCGGAACGCCATCGCCGGAGAGGGACCGACGGGGAGGGCGCGAACCTCCCTGCGAGGTCGCTCGCCGTCCTCATAGCTGTCGACCGCCACTCACCTACCTCTGCTACTCTCCGTCTGCAAGGCATGATTACAGGGTGTGACTCTGTGTACTACTTATTCCTATGGCCGGTCATACCGGCGAACTGCTCGCGGATCCGGCGCATGTGGTTCCGGTGGCAGAAAGGGCAGAGGGCCTCGAAGTTCCCGAGCGTGTGGGGACCGCCGCGGATAACCGGCTGCCGGAGGTCAAAGTGCGTTGATTCGGCACTGAGCGGGGCGTTGCACCCTGCGCACCGGTGACACTGCCGCTCGAGGACGGCCTGCATGGCCTCGTCCGTGATGTACGCCCCCGGAATAAGCGCATCGTCAGCATGCGCCGCTACCGGTGCTCCGCGCTCGCTTGCCACCCGGAGAAATTATTTTTCCAGATTATAAATCTTTCGGCAAGTCGGCAGGCGGCGAACCCGGTTATCAGGGTCAACAGAGGGATTCGCACCACCAAGAATCCTTAAAAAGCGCAATAACGGCCTCCTGAGGCATTCCTAACGGCAGCAGAATCCCTACTCCGCGAGCGATTTCGGGAGAGCGATTCCCCGGAGAACAGCCCGAAGAATGGGCGCAAGAACGCCGGAACCAGGGATATTCCCGCGAAATAAAGGAAAAACCTATTACTTTGCGACAGAAAATGCATCGGTATGCATTACGAGATTACCGGAGACAACCTGCAGATGGTGACCCTCCGCCTCGCCCACGGCGAGAGCATCTGCGCCGAGGCCGGCGCCATGGTCAACATGAGCGGGAACATGCAGATGACCACCAACATGAAGGGCGGCCTCTTCAAGGGATTGAAACGGATGGTGACCGGCGAGAGCCTCTTCATGACCGAGTTCACCCCGCAGGGAGGGGAGGGGTTCGTCTCCTTCGCCGGCAACATCCCGGGGAAGATCTTCACACTGGACCTCGCGGATACCGAGTTCATTGCCCAGAAAGACGCGTACCTCTGCTCCGAACAGGGCGTCGACCTCGATATCGCGTTCACGAAAAAGCTCCGGTCGGGCGCCTTCGGCGGCGAGGGATTCATCCTGCAGAGGCTCTCCGGCAGGGGGGCGGTGTTCCTCCACTGCTGCGGCGACATCATGGAGATGACGCTTGCGCCCGGCGAGGTGGTCAGGGTGGAGACGGGCCTCGTGGTCGGGTTCGAGAGCACCGTCGACTACAGCATCGCGCTCGCCGGCGGCGTGAAGACCGTCTTCTTCGGCGGCGAGGGCCTCTTCCTGACCACGCTGACCGGACCGGGCCGTGTCGTCCTGCAGTCCATGGATATCGCAAAACTCGCGAGCGCCCTGATGCCCTACCTCCCCGTCCAGAACTCGTCGGGACGGTGAACTACCCTACCCTTACGGATGGGGCTTCCTGCTTCATCCCCCTCCCCAGCGGGAGCGAGTCCACAGGCTCAACGGCGCGTTCCGCGCCTGCAAGTGCGAATCGCTTGATGTTGATCGCGGCGTTGATGTCCCGGTCGTGGGGGGTTCTGCAGTCCGGGCAGGTCCACTCCCGATCCTTGAGCGTCAGGTCGGCCTTCCGGTACCCACAGACCGAGCAGGTCTTCGAGGAGGGCTCGAACCTCCTGACCCAGAGCAGGGTTTTCCCCGCCTCCCGACACTTGTATGCCAACATCAAGCAAAACATCCCCCACCCTGCGTCACTGATTGCTCCTGCCAGAGAGTGATTCTTTACCATACCATCTACGTTCAGGGTTTCCACCGCCAGTGCTTGGTTTTCGCGAACCAATCGAGAAGATAGCTGGTGCTGGAAGTCCCGCCGTTGATCGGCAATCTTCTGGTGACATCGGGCAACCTTGAGCCGCGCTTTGGCCCGGTTCTTTGATCCTTTCTGCTTGCGGGCAAGCCGACGCTGGAGCACAGCCAACCGTTTCCGCGAGTTCTTGAGATGTTTCGGGTTTTCCACCTTCTCGCCGGTCGAGAGCACAGCGTAGTGTGTGAGCCCCAGGTCGATCCCGACCGTCTGAGCCGGGATCGGCGGAGCAGGCACTGGAGGTTTCTTGCCGTCGTCCACTAGGATGCTGATGAAGTATCGCCCGGTCGATCTGCGGATGACCGTCGCGGACTTCATCGTCCCCACGAAGGTCCGGTGGTACTTAACCTTGATCGCCCCGATCTTCGGGAGTTTCACCGTTCCTTGCTTGAAGTCCACATAGTACTTTTGCGGCACCGTGAACGACTGCTCCGGGCTGTGTTTCTTCTTGAAGTCCGGTTCTTTGGCACGACCTTTGAAGAAGTTTGTGAACGCACGAGCAAGGTGGTTGATCGACTGCTGCAGGGACTGGGAGTTGACCTCCTTGAGCCAGGGGTGCTCTTCCTTGAGAGCAGGGAGGCGCTTGTGGAGATCGTAAGCGGATAGACTCACTCCATCGCTCTGGTAAGCTACGTTCTTGCGGGCAAGCGCCCAGTTGTAGATGAATCGGCAGCATCCAAGGTGCTTGGTGATTAGGACTTCCTGCTCCGCCGTCGGATACAGCCGGTAGCGGTACCCCCGCAACATACGATACAATCATGTGAAACCCCTGGATGCTAATAAGGCGAGCCGTGCAGGGTGAAAGTGTACGATCCTGAAGAAGGGGCGCCGCTTCCATCCCCCCTTACGGAGGGGGCCTTCTCACTCATGATCGGCAAGCCCCGCAGAGGTAACCTGATAGTTCCTGCCGTCTCAAGGATATATCTAATGAACCTCGTCATGGTCGTGCACGGGCCCGAGGCCTTCGATGCCGGCGACGCAGCGTGGCTGATCGGCCTCCTCTCCCCCCGGCGGGTGCTGGTCGCCGGGGTGATGGCCCGGACCGCCGCCGAGGAGTCCGGGCTCCCGGTCACCTGCACGGACGAGCGGCCGAGCGTGGTCCTCGCCGCCCTCTCCGGGCGGGCGTGCCTGGTCAACCGGGGAAAGACCCCGGAATCCGGGCGAATATTCGGGGAACTCGTCGCCGGACGCCTCCGGGGACTCGTCCACGTGGAGGCCTCGAGCCGCACCGTCTACTGCTGGAACCATGCCGACGAGCACCTCGCACGCGAGATCGCGGAGATGACCGGATACGCTCTCGCTCCCGGGACGAGCACCGGCGCCAGGCGGGAGGGCGTGCGGGAGGTCCGCGGGTGCCTCCCGGGAGAGGCGGTCTTTGTCAACGGGATTGTCATCGGGACCGCGACAGAGGAGACGGTCGTCCTCTCCGGAGAGAACGGGACCCTGAAGGCCGTCTCCGGCCTCGACGAGAAGCCCCACGGGCTTGAGAAGCTCCTCCGGGCGGGCCTCCCGGACCTCGCCACCGCCTGGTGCAAGAGCGGGACGGTGCGGACGACTCCTCCCCGGCAGGGCGAGCGCACCTCCCGTGCGGGCAGGGTCGCGGTCATCGACCACTGCGGCCACACCCTCTACCGCGAGATAGGGGAGGGGGTCTGCGGCGTCCTCGCCGTCGGCGACGATACCACCGCCGTCTGCGGCCATATCTGCTCCCACACCGGCATCCCTGTCTTCGGGGTGGTCGACGGGGACGCCGACGCCATCGTGGAGCCCGGGTATGCGCCCGGGTCGGTGGTGGTCGAGGTGATCGACGGACGGGACGACGACCTCGGACGGGAACTTGCAGCCACCCGGGACCTCGACCCCCCCTGCTGGGAGGAGTGGGTGGAGGAGACGCTCCGTACCCTCGCGGGAAGGGTGCGGGTCGTCGTGGATCGCCGCAGAGGGTAAGCGATGCGATGCGCCGAGTGTAAAGGAAAGGGGCTCTGCGGGCTTGAGCACTGCCCGATCATGAGCAGGTTCTATGCCCAGCTCCCGGTCCGGCCGACCGACCACTACCAGGGGTCCGCCCCGTCGGTCTTCGTCGGGAGTTACGGCTACCCGAAGGTGGCGGGGGGCCCGCTGATGATTAACGACGCCGACCACCCGCCGGACTGGGTCGCGAGAGGCCTTCAGATCGACGATATCGTGGGGCTCCGGGCCCGGACGATACGCGG
>JAENZF010000080.1 GCA_016841385.1 Methanobacteriota archaeon
GAGCGGCATATGCTGGACGCCGCAGTCCACCTCTATCTCCGGCGAAACCTGGAGAGCGGCCTCGTCGTCGGTGTCTTTCCCTACGCCGTCATCATCTACGACATCGAAGAGGGAAAGAACTTCATCAACCTCAAGGACTTCTCCGACATCGTCCCCCGCGAGGTGCTCCACACGGCCCTCACGCTGGCCCTCGAGATCGCGGTCGAAGGGAGGGAAGGAAGGGCTATCGGCACCGCGTTTATCATTGGAGACCCGGAAGAGATCTTCCGGCACTCCCACCAGGCGATCCTCAACCCCTACCAGGGGCAGCCTGCCGCCCTCCGGGACATCAAGAACAGGGATAACTGGGAGAGCGTCAAAGAGTTCGCCCAACTGGACGGCGTCTTCGTCATCGACAAGAACGGCGAGGTACGGTCGGCGGGGCGCTACCTGGACGTCACCGGGCGGGGTATCTCCCTCCCGGGTGGCCTTGGAGGGCGGCACCGCGCAACCGCGTCTATTACACACGAGATCCCGGCCATCGGCATCACGGTCTCCGAGAGCGGAGGCATGGTGCGCATCTTCAGGGACGGTAACTGCAAAATCAGCATCCGTTCCGACATCCGCCTCAGGAGTGACGGTTAGAAATGGTTATATGAATTGCAATCATTTCTCTTATCACACTTTAGAACTACGGTGGATTTGATGACCAGGAACATCAGCGTAGAAGGGCTTGACCAGATCCCGATCGAGAAGCAGCGGATTGAACTGGTGGAGCGCAAGTGCCTCGGGCACCCCGACAGCCTCGCAGACGGTATCGCGGAGTCGATCAGCCGAGCACTCAGCAGGTCATACCTGGAGGAGTGCGGCAGCGTCCTGCACCACAACACCGACCAGGGCGAGGTCGTGGCAGGGGAGTCGCTCCCGAAGTTCGGCGGCGGCACGATCACAAAGCCGGTCTACTTCCTCATATCGGGCCGGGCAACCAAGACCTTCAACGGCGTGAACATCCCCACAGACGCGATCGCCGTCGAGGCGGCACGGAACTACATCAGGAAGATCCTCCCCATCATCAACATGGATCGCGACATCATCGTCGACTGCCGGATGGGGAAGGGGTCGACCGACCTGCAGGACGTCTTCCGGTCCTGCGAGGGGAAGGTCCCGCGGGCGAACGACACCTCGTTCGGTGTCGGACACGCACCGTTCAGTGAGGCGGAGAGCATCGTCAGAGGCGTTGCCGCGTTCATCGACGGAAAACTCCGCCCGAAGTATCCCGTCATCGGCCAGGACTGCAAGATCATGTGCCTGCGTGACGGCGATGCCATCACCCTCACCATAGCGATGGCGTTCGTGGACCGTTACTGCTCGAGCATCGCCGAATACATCGAGCAGAAGAACGTCCTGACAGAACAGATTACTCTGGTCGCAAAGCAGTTCACCACGAGAGCGGTCAATGTCGCCATCAACACTGCCGACGACCTCGAGGGCGGCAGCGTCTTCCTGACGGTCTCGGGAACTTCCGCAGAGATGGGCGACGACGGGTCCGTCGGCCGCGGCAACCGTGCGAACGGGCTGATCACCCCGAACCGCCCTATGAGCATGGAGGCGACGAGCGGCAAGAACCCGATCAACCACATCGGCAAGATCTACAACCTCCTCGCGACGCAGATAGCACAGGACTGCGTCGCGGAGGTCGACGGCATCGAGGAGATCTACATCCGTATGCTCTCCCAGATCGGCTACCCGATCGACCAGCCGCACGTGGCAAGCGCTCAGGTCCTCACGAAACCAGGTGTTAGCATCAACTCTGTTAAGCCCGATATCGAGGGGATCATCGACGAGTGGCTGGCAAAGACCACCACCATCACCGAGAAGGTCATCAGGGGAGAACTCTCCACGTTCTGACCTCCTCCACCGGAGTTGTTGTAATCCATGAGTAAACCAGTATCCCGGCAGCCCGGGCCCGGACCGGGGTTCGTTCGGCTCGCCATCCCGAACAAAGGCAGAATCGCCCAGCCGATCAACGAGTTGATCGAGAAGAGCGGCCTCCACCTGGTCGACGGGGGTGAGCGGAGGCTCATCACCCGGACTCGCGACCCGAACGTAGAGATCCTCTTCGCCCGCCCGATCGATATACCGGAGTACGTGGCGAGCGGTGTTGCCGACCTCGGCATTACCGGGAGGGATATGGTCATGGAGCGGGGCTCGGTGGTCGAGCAGGTGCTCGACCTGCAGACAGGCAGGGCCACGCTCGTCGTCGCCGTACCGGAGGAGTCCGATATCGAGGCCGTCGCCGACCTTGCGGGGGCGAAGATCGCCACCGAGTTCCCCGCAATCACCCGCTCGTTCTTTGCTGAGCGCGGGATCAGCGTGACGGTGGTGACCGTGGGAGGGGCATGCGAAGCGACGCCGCACCTCGGGATCGCCGACGCTATCGTCGACCTCTCCTCCTCGGGGACGACGCTGCGGACGAACCATCTCCGTGTCATCGACGAGGTCCTCACCTCCACGACGGTCCTGGTGGCAAACCCCGTCTCGCTCACGGAGAAAAGGGAGAAGATCGACGAGATCGTCCTTGCTCTTGAGAGCGTCATCCGGGCCAAGGGCCAATGCTACCTGATGATGAACGTCCACCGGAGCGCCCTTTCAGACGTCAGGCAGGTGCTGCCCGGCCTCTCCGGCCCGACGGTGATGGACGTGGCATCCGACGAGAACCTGGTCGCCGTTCACGCTGTCGTGAAAGAGGAACGGGTCTACCAGTTGATCAACCAGTTGAAACAGGCCGGCGCAAAAGACATATTAGTCATGCCCATCGAACGGATCATACGCTGAGAGCATGGAGATCTATCCTGCAGTTGATATCCTGGACGGGCGATGCGTACAGCTTGTGCAGGGGCGGCCTGAGGCGGCGACGGTCTACGGTGACCCGGTTGCCTGGGCACGCCGGTGGCTCGATGAAGGAGCGGATGGCCTCCACATCGTCAACCTCGACGGGGCGTTTGGCCGGGCACAGAAGAACGCCGACCTGATCCGGGCCTTCACCCGCGAGACAAGCGCTTTTGTCGAACTCGGCGGCGGTATCAGGAGCGTGGAGGACGCTCGGGGATGGCTCGATGCCGGCGTCGACCGGGTGATCCTCTCGACCCTGGCGGTCCGGTCGCCGGATGTCATCCGGACGCTTGCCGACGAGTTCGGCAGCGTTCGGGTCATGGCGGGCATCGATGCCCGGGGAGGCGAGGTGATGATCGAGGGGTGGGAGCGCCCCGCCGGGAGTTACCTCTCCTGGGCGGAGCGGTTCGAGGATCTCGGCGCAGGATCGCTCCTCTACACGAACGTGGACGTGGAGGGGCTCCAGCGAGGGATCGCACTCACACCCGTGACGGACCTACTCGCGAGAGTGAAGGTCCCGGTCGTTGTTTCGGGGGGGATATCGAGCGCTCAGGACATCGGGGCGCTCCGGGAAGCCGGAGCGGCCGGAGCGGTGCTCGGATCGGCCCTCTACGCCGGGAAGGTGCGACTTTCAGAGGTCCTGGAGGCGGCGCATGCGGACGAGTGAGGTCCACCGCACCACGAGGGAGACCACTATCAACCTCTCCCTCGACCTCGACGGCACCGGGGCCGGCACCATCGAGACCGGGATACCGTTCTTCGACCACATGCTGACGTCATTTGCCCGCCACGGCCACATAGACCTCACCGTCCGGGCGACCGGCGACCTTGTGGTTGACGCCCACCACACCATCGAGGATATCGGTATCGTCCTCGGGACGGCCCTTGCCGGTGCGGTCGGGGACGGGAGAGGGATCGCCCGGTTCGCCGACGCCGCCGTCCCGATGGACGAGGCGCTCGCCCGGGTGGCGCTCGATGTGGGCGGCCGGGGATACCTCGTCTTCGAGGGCGCCTTCTCGCCGGCGGGCCCGGGCGGCATCCCCGGCGACCTCATCGAGCACTTCTTCTACAGCCTCTGCACCAACGCCGGGATCACCGCCCACATCACGGTCACGGGCAGGAACGACCACCACATGTGTGAGGCGGCGTTCAAGGCGTTTGCACGGGCGCTCGCCGCGGCCGTGGCGGTCGACCCCTCGATAGGCGACGTGCCGAGCACCAAAGGCACGCTGTGAGCCCGGGGAGAGAGACAACTTTTTTTGACCGGGCCAAGACCCGGTTTCTCCGGGAGAGGAGAGAACCCTCGCCCCAACAACGACGTATCGGCCTGCAGAGCCCGTGTTACACGACGGCCGCGGGATTCCACCACACCGCACCATAGCCTGGCTGGAATCGAAGATAGGGGCGTCTGACACCTATCTACGGCACGGATATCGTGGATGCAGCACGAGATGCTTGTAAGATGCCCGGGATTCTCCGGGCAGGCGGTGTGGGTCCGGGGGCTACACGGCTGGAGAGCGGTCTAGAGCGCTGGCATGTTTTGGCTGGCTACCTGGACAACCCATATACGACACTCATCTACCGGGCACGGACCGCCGAAGCAACGGTCACGATACCGTCCACAAAGACGTCGACGAAAACGTCCGGCGACCAGGACGTATCCTACCGGAGATGAATCGGAAAAGGGGGCTCGGAGGGCCCCCGGTAAAGAGAAGAGAAAACAGTCGATTTACGCGGACTTAACCGCGAGGTCGACGTCTTCTGCCTTGATCGTCTTGCGTCCCGCGTGCTGGGCAAGCCTGTTGGCTTCCTTGGTCAGCTCGGCGATGTACGCCTCAGCCTTGGTAACCAGTGCGGCAGCAGCGTCGCTGCCCACTCTCTCAGCACCATTCTTCTTTGCGATACGTACAACCGCAGCAATAGGTAGATCTGCCATAATCTAATTCCACCTCTAAAAAGAGGTGTATGAGTTAATATTTAAACGTTTCGGGATTATCTCGGAAATTTGCGTTTCTCTCCCCCATTGAGGATACATCCGGACAGGGCATCCCAATACCCGGCAGAGAATTGTGCCGATTGGAAAACGTCAGACATCGGGCAGTTTAGATAATAGGGCTATAATTCAGGGTTTTTTGGACTCGGCCAATGATTTCGCGAGCATTATTGCATTGGTATAATCTGCTGAGGCGCGCGACGTATCCACGAAAATTCTGTCGATATTTACCACCGGAGCACCATGCCCGGCCCCGGCTCCGAGGAACGTGAGCGTACGGAAGATCAGGTTCCCCGAGATCCCGTCGGGAGCCACGACCATCCCGTAGCGCCTGGCTGCCTCCTCGATCAGGATCTCGGTGTGCTCCGCACCGGTCAGGCGGGCGACGAGCTCGGCATCCGCCATCGTCCGGTCGACGACCGGGTGCCGCCCGAGATCCCCGAGCCGTCCTCCCGAGAGGATCGCCACCCCCTCGGCGAGGCCGAAACTCCGGGCGATATCCCGGCCGAGTTTGACGAACCGAACCTTTTCAGCCACAGTCCAGCCCTCATCGACCCCGACCGGGGCAAGGAGAAAGAGGTGTCCGTCGGCAGTCTCGAGAAGGGCGATCCGCTCCAGGTGGTCGACACCTGCGGCCAGTTTGAGGGCCTTTAAGGTGGAGGACGCAGGCAGGGTACCTCTGACGGCGGCATCTATCCTGCCGGCACAGAGAGCCTTGATAAGGGCGACCTCCGGCTCCTCCGCCTCGACGACCGTCACCGCCTCACCGAACGAACCGGCAGTCCCCGGGTGGGAAAAAAGAATAAGGTCAACCTCCCGGCCGACCGCCCGGACGGTCGCCAGGATCCTCTCATCAGGAGATGCCGCACCAAGCCCGACCGTTACCGGCATGCCCCTCCTTCAGTGAAGATCCGCATGATACCGTTCTGGTCCAGGTCAAAGACCTGCGTCTCCCGGCCCAGATACCTGATGGTCAGTTTCCGGCTCCCGTTAACCTCACCGATGGGGGCCGCGGTGATGCCGACATCGGCAAACCGGTGACAGACCTCCTCCACGTTCTCCTCCTTCACGGTCAGAATGAACCCCATGCCGGGATACATGCGCACCCACTGCTCGAAGGGAAGGCCAATCGCGGTGAGATCCGGCCGGGGTATCGCCTCAAGGTCGAGCACCGCACCCTTCCCGCTCACTTCGAGAAGCATACCGAGGGTCCCGATCACACCCGGGTTGCTGATATCCTTGCCGGCCGTTACCAGGTGCTCCTTCCCGAGATCCTCCATCACCCGGATCTGGGCCCGCACCTCCTCGGCCGACTTCATCGTGACCGAGTCCCAGTTGAAGATGCAGGACGGGTGTACCCGTCCGTCGAGGTCTATCGCCGCGATCACCCGATCACCCTCCTCTGCCGTATTCGAAAAGATCAGCTGGTCCATCCTGGCCGTCCCGAGGATCGCCACATCCACAACGCTGTAGGGCGTATCCGGGTGCAGGTGCCCGCCCACGATCGGGACGCCGAACTGCGCGGATGCAGTGACCATGCCCCGGGTCACCTCGTCGCGGATCAGGTCGTTCGTGACGGAGAGGATATCGACCATCGCAACAGGCCTCCCTCCCATCGCAGCGATATCGTGAACGTTCACGAGCACGGCACAGTAGCCTGCCCAGAACGGGTCCGCCTCCATCAACTTGCTCCAGATACCGTCCGCCGCAAGCAGCAGTGCGTCCTCTGCGTTATGCCGGATGACCGCGGCATCCTCACCGAACGAAGCGACAACATCGGGGCTCTCTATCCGGAGAGACCGGATCATATCTCCGATTACCTTCTTCCGGGTAACGCCCTCGTATTCCCTGACGGCCTGTGCTACCGTATCGGTGGAGCAATCCTTCACCACAAGAACACCAACACTCCACGTTTCTTTATGGTATTCTGCCTCATCAGAGATAATGTATTTGATTCACCGGTATTATGCACTCTGTTCAGGAAGCCGATCCCGGCGGAGGAGATCCGGCCGGCCCCGATCAGGGAGAGGGGTCTCTCAGGCATCCGACCGGGGCGAGCGTGGCTCCCATGCAGGGTGTCCCGGGATCGCTGATCTGCATCGGGGTGGTATTTTTTGATGCACCGCGTCGAATAGATCGGTATGGACTGGGTGGAGAAGTACAGGCCACAGCATCTCCAGGACGTTGTGGGGAACTCCGGCGCCGTCAGGCAGATGTACGAGTGGGCGCAGGACTGGTCGCGGCAGAAAAAGCCGCTGATCCTGTACGGGAAACCCGGTACCGGCAAGACCTCAAGCGCTTACGCCCTTGCAAACGACATGAACTGGGAAGTGGTGGAGCTGAACGCCTCCGACCAGCGGACCAAATCGGCCCTCGAGCGGGTGGCGGGCTCGAGTTCCACCACGGCCAGTCTCTCCGGTGCGAGCCGCAAACTTATCCTGCTCGATGAGGCCGACAACCTGCACGGGCAGGCGGACCGGGGCGGGGCGAAGGCGATCGTCGAGATCATCGCGGCGTCCAGGCAGCCGATCATCCTGATCGCAAACGACTACTACTCCCTCTCAAGGGAGATCAAAGCGGTCACGGAGCCGGTACAGTTCCGGGCGCTCCAGGCCCGCTCGATCGTCCCCCGTCTCCGCCAGATCTGTGTCGCAGAGCGCGTGACGTGCGATCCTCCCGTGCTCGACGGGATCGCCGAACGCGCCGGCGGCGATATGCGGGCAGCGGTGAACATGCTCTACGCCGCGGCTATCGGGAAGGAACGCCTTCTCGCCGGTGACGTCCACACCTCTGCAAAGGACGAGCGGTCCACCATCTTCGAACTCGTCGGAGGGGTCTTTAAGGGACGGAGGGACGCCGACCTGCTCCGCATGGCGGTGGAGGTCGAGGATACCCCCGATGCCGTCGAACAGTGGCTTGAAGGGAACCTTGACAATATGCCCGATCTCGCCTCCCGGGCGAAGGGCTACGCCTGCTTATCAAGGGCGGACGAGTACGTCGGCCGGACCTACCGGCGGCAGTACTACACCCTCTGGCGGTACGCGAGCGCGGTCATGCTCCTCGGCGTCGCCGACGCCGCCGGCGGGCACGGCATCCACGGCCGCATTATGCCGCCGTCGCGCTGGCAGAAGATGGGGGCGTCAAAGAAGCAGAAGGCGGTCAGGGCAGGGCTGACCCGGAAACTCAGTGCGATGACGCATATCCCACAGGACGCCCTGCGTGAAGATTTCTTCACCGCGATCAGCATCCTCGTCGAGCAGGACCCCGGAGGATACGTCCGCGAGTTCGGGCTCGACGCCGACGAACTGAACCTCTTCATCCACGACAAGGCCCGGGCCACGAAGGTGGTCAAAGACGTGGCAAAGGAGGAGAAGGCGAAGGAGGAGAAGGCATCAGGCAAAGAGAAGGCCTCCGGCAAACGCAGAAAGCCCGGAGACGACGACCCTCCCGGCGATGCCGGGGAGATGCGGCAGGACCCTCCCCCGGGCCAGGCAACGCTCTTTTAAGGACGGCGGCGGTGGTAGCGGTGGAGAAGAACGGGGCCGCAGTCCAGGATCTCGCCGCCGTCCTCGTATATCTCACACCCCAGGTGGTAGACTAAGAGGTCGCTGTTGACCAGGCCGGCAAGCGCGATCAGCGGCGGGACCATCTCCACACCGGGGCGCACGGCGTAGATCAGGTCCGCACCCGCATAGAGCCGGAGATCCGGCTCGAAGATATCGTCGGTCACCACGGCGAGCCCGTCGTGCCGGATGCCGGGCCTGATATCGGTGCAGAGGGCAAGAGCGCCGGCAGCCGCGATCAGCCTTGCGGCCTCGGGATTGCTGCCGACACCCACTTCCACGACCCGCCGGTAGTGACCCACAATATACTCCCCGATACTCCGTTCAATATGTTTATACCGACACATTACCCAGAGATTAGGTAATGGGCATCAATATTCTTTGG
Source organism: Methanobacteriota archaeon (assembly GCA_016841385.1). Lineage (GTDB taxonomy): Archaea > Halobacteriota > Methanomicrobia > Methanomicrobiales > Methanoculleaceae > Methanoculleus. Next base: position 8,813 of record JAENZF010000080.1, read on the forward strand.
GACCAGCAGGCACCGGAAGGTATCGAGCTCCCGGTCGTCCGGATGATTGCGATGATCCTCGGGAGAGAGACCGGGCTCGTCGAATATCCGTTCCTCGTCGACGGCTACGACCGGAACCGGAACCAGCACGATGCTCAAAAGATTCTGGACCGCCTGCAGGATACCCTCACGCGCAGGTACGATATACCCGGCCCCCTGCTGCTCGTCACCTCCAAGGACCTCTACGTCAACGGGTGCGACTTCGTCTTCGGCCTCGCGAGGCCGACAAGCGGCGTCGCCGTCGTCTCGACCGCCCGCTTTGGGAACGGTTACTACGGCAGGATGCCGGACGACACCGACCTGATCGACCGGGCCGCAAAAGAGGGAGCGCACGAACTCGGGCACCTCCTCGGGCTCGAGCACTGCGGCAACTCCGAGTGTGTCATGTTCCGGCCGCGGACGCTGGATGAACTGGACAGGAAGAGGAAGGTGCTCTGTCGGGCCTGCAGGGAGGCGCTCGCGTCATGGGAAGAG
>JAENZF010000081.1:0-3205 GCA_016841385.1 Methanobacteriota archaeon
GGGGGACGTAGAGGACGTCTCCTTCGGCGATGCCGACCTCCTCCTGGAGGCTCCGCACCGCCTCACGGGTGAGGGAGTCGAGCACCTTGAGCGGGGTGTAGTCCTCGGAGACCTCGATCTTCGCGACGGTCTCTATCCGCTCCAGGCGCTTCTTCAGCCGCCGGGACCGCCGCCTCTCACCCCGGAGTTGCTCGCGCAGGCTCTCGATGGTCGCGTCCTTCGTCGCCAGTTCCGCGTCCCGGCGGACCTTCCGCTCGGTCGTGGAACGTGCCCGACGCAGGCCCTGCCGCAACCGCTCCATCTCCCTGTCGCGCTCCCGGAGATCCTCCTGCAGTTCCTGCACGTAGCTCCGGAGCCTTTTGACCATCCCGTCGAGCGCCATCACCCGCTCGTCCTCGACCGGCCGCTCCGGGACGGGTGCCGCCGGTTCGATCTCCTTTTTCGCCGTCGGGACCCCCTGCAGGTCAGCGAGGACCGTATCGAGCGGCTGGCCCCGGAGCACCCGCGCCCGCACCTCGTCGAGATCGAATCCCGGCCCCACTCTTTTCGCGATATTGCGGAACTTGTTCTGGAGGCTCCGGTAGGCGTCCAGCGCCGCCGAGAGAGCGTCGCGCTCGTGGTCGTTCGTGTAGGAGAACGGCGCGGTCAGGTCGTACTTCGCCTCCACCGAGAGCGACTGCTTCGGGGTGTAGGGGATGGCGTTGAACGCCCGGCGGATCTTCTCGACCGAGTAGGGCATCTGCTGGACGTCGGAGGCGACGATGAGCGGTTTTCCGGCGCGGTAAAGTTCCTCGATGATATCGGACATCGTCATCTGCCGGGAACTCGAGAGGAGGACCAGGTTCCCGTCGAGGTCCACGGCGGCGATGCCGGTGGTCGTCCCGGGATCGAGCCCGACGATCAGGTAACGGGGGCGGCTTGAGAGCGGTTCGAACCGTATCCGGTCGAGTTGCCTTCCCGCCACCCTGACCTGCACATCGGCGCCCCGGGAGGAATGGACCGGGACCCTGTCCCTGGGGGCGATGACCCGGAAAGCGACCCGCGAAAACCCGCCGAAGGCCTTCGTTTCCTTCTTCTCGTAGTCGAGGCCGGCGCCCCGGAGCCGTGCCTCGATCTCCCGGGCCTTCTGCAACACGGCGCCGTGGATCTTCCGGGCGTAGCGGTTCTGGCTCCACCCGCCCCGGCCCGGCGAGCGGTGCCTGCTCACCACGATGTCGGTGGTGTTCTCAAAAGCGATCACCTCGACGCCTGCCCCGAGGGAGGCCACCCGGGCGGTGGTCCGGGCCTCGGCATAGGGGTCGGATTTGTTGAAACTGATGTTGTAACGGGCGGCGACTTTCGCGAGACTCTCTTTCTTCTCGCCGCCGGTCACCTGGACGAGTTTTGTTGCGGGCGGGAGCGCCTGTAGAAATGCGTAGAGTTCGCGCTGGTCGGCGGCGATCTCCTGGAGGCTGTCCACCGCGAGAATGTCGGGCTGCTCGGCGGTGAGGAGGCGCTGGAGCCGGAACCCGGTGACCTCCTCGACACCCAGGATCTCGCCGTCTTCCACCCGGCAGAGGGCGTAGACGGGCCGTCGGGTACGGGAACGAACCGAACCTTTGATGATGTCGATCCCGAAGACCTTCACTCCACCACCCTTGCCAGTGCTTCGTCGAAGGGGTATACGAGGGCGTATTTCCGTTTGAAGTACTGGAGGATGTTCTCGATGTCCCGTGCGAGGATCTCGCCGGCGTTCGGGTGGGCGGTCTCCACCCACTGGGGCCAGTCGATCAGCCAGCACTGCCCCTCATCGACCATGACGTTGAACTCGCTCAAGTCACCGTGAACGATGCCGAGGCGGTAGGCCTCCCGGACGTTATCGAGGATCTCGTCAAGGATAATCTCCGGCTCCGCGAGGGCCGCACGCGAGAGGTTGACCCCGGGGACGAACGACATCGCCACTACGTGCCGGTTCTGGTCGATGGGGAGCGGCACCGAGACGGCAGGATGGAGGGTCTTTAGGGCGTCGTACTCCATCTTCGCCGAGTTGCTCGAGGCGAAGATCCAGGGGCAGTGTCCGGCCTCCGGCATGTATCCCCGCTTCAGCCGGACCGACTGGAACGACCGCTGCCCGACCCGGTGGAACTTCAGCACCACGACGCCGAGCCCCATCGCCTCGTAGACCTCCGATTCTTTCCCGACGCCGATCTGGGTCCCGAGCGCCTGGATGGTGCCCCGGCGGGTGAGGGTGTGGAGGGCCAGGCTGTCGTAGCCGTTGAAGACGAGGGCATAGCCCTCGTAGGGGACCTTCTCGTACCTGACCATGTCCATGGCCATCAGCCTGCCCAGCCGATAGGAGAGCTCGGACTCGGAGAACCCGGTGGCCGACTTGAGCACCTCGAGCGGCACCCACCGGTACCGCCGCATGAGACGTTCGAGGGTGAGCAGGAGCCGGAGTTCGTAGGCATGCAGGGATCGCACGTATTCTGCAGGAACAGGCATCTTCTACACCATTTATGTGACTCGGTGATAAAAGGATGATCGAGAAAGCATGCAGTGCAGCAAGTGCCGCCGCGACGCGGTCATCTACCAGCGATACTCGGGACTGCACCTCTGCGAGCAGCACTTCAACCGGGATTTTGAGGCGAAGGCGAAGCGGGCGATCCGGGAGCACCGCTGGATCGAGTCGGGGGATACGGTGGCGGTGGCGCTCTCGGGGGGCAAGGACTCAAGCGCCGTCCTCTTCTTCCTCCACCGTCTCCTCCACGAGCGCCGGGACGTCCGGCTGATGGCGATCACCGTGGACGAGGGGATCGGGGGCTACCGCGATCCGCAGCAGGCGCGGGGTATCGCTGAGGCGATCGGCGTTCCCTGGGTGACGGCCTCGTTTGCGGAGGTATACGGGGTCACGCTCGATACGATCGTGGCGCGGAAGGGGACGGGTCTCTCCTGCTCCTACTGCGGCGTGCTGCGGCGGGCGCTGATGAACCGGATCGCCCGCGAGGAGGGCGCAACAAAGTTCGCCTACGGGTTCAACCTGGACGACGAGGCCCAGTCGGTGCTGATGAACGTCCTCCGGGGCGACCCGGATCGGCTTATCCGCCCGGTGCGGGAGGTGACAGGCATGGTCCCCCGGATCAAGCCGTTCATGTACATACCGGAGCGCGAGGTGGCGCTCTACGCCTTCCTCCACGTCGAGGGGTTCGACCTTGCGGGCTGCCCCTAC
>JAENZF010000081.1:3305-9306 GCA_016841385.1 Methanobacteriota archaeon
GAACGCGACCGACCGGGGGCGCCCGATCAGATCGTAGAGCCCGACCTCTCTCTCGATGCCGAGGTCCGGGACCTCCACCGGGTTGCAGTAGCGCACCGGCGGGGCGTCGTGGTAGCGCGGGTTCTTCACCAGCGCCCCCCCCTCCATCTCGTAGTAGGCGGCTCCTTTCAGGTCTGCGTAGGGGCCGTAGTTGCTGGAGAACTCCGACGAGACGAGGTTCGCCATCACGAGATCCTCCCTCGCAGGATTGATGGTCACGTGGCCGTACCCCGGTGGGATCAGGATCTTATCGCCGGCGGTGCCCTCGATCATCACCACGTCGTCGGCGTTTTTGGTCTGGAGGAGGTAGTGCCCCGTCCCCTCGAGCACCTCGTAGATCTCCGGGTAGAGCATCCCGGCCGGGTTGACGGTGTGGTAGTGCCCCTTCGTCTTGACGTACTCCCCGCAGAGGGTCCGTGAAGGAATGACGGTGATGTCGTAGCGGACGTGGTGCTGCCGGAGCCAGTCCCGGTCGCTCTCGCTCCGGGCCAGGTCCCGGTACATAAAATAGAGGGGCTGATCGGAGGTGCAGCCGGGATCTGCGAGAACCTCCCGCATCTCCTCGATTGTCCTCACCTGAGGCTCCGGTTTAGGCCCGTCCCAGTACCCGTTCATCACCTTTTCTTACGGTACACGAATATATAATACCCTGCTCCGATGACGACGGCCGCAATAACGGCGAGGAAGGCCGGGTTGGTGAAGAAAGCGCCCTCTCTCCTCTCGAGCGCGACCCGTACCTTCATAGTATCCGATATCTTGCTGTTGTCGAGGTTGTCACGGTAGCGGATCTCGGAGTCGATCCCGTACTCCTTCTCGGTGCCGTCGCCGTCGACGTTCATCTCGAACCGTGCCGTCGCGGTCTCGCCGGGGGCAAGGTCGCCGAGGAAGGCGGTGTCGTCGCTGCTGGTGAAGGGGTTGACAGCGCTGATCCGGGCCTGGGCGTTGTAGACCGTCGCCGCTCCGGCATTCTTGTACACGACCTCAAGGACGCTCTTACTACCCAGGTAGAGCGTCGACGTCGGCGAGACGATCTCAAAGGCAATCTTGCCGCCGACCGGGAGGCCGATCGTCGCCGGCCGGGAGGTCACTGCCTTCCCCTCGTAGTCCTCATAAGCGACTGCGATGTCCAGCGGATACGACTGGGGCTCGGCGCTGTCGGCGACCGAGACCTTGAACTTCATGTCCACCGTCTCTCCCGGCTCAAACGTCCCGATGTAGGCGCTGCCGTCGGTGGGGATGAGCGGGCTCGCGCCGTTTCTCGCGACCTTCGCGATGGCCTTGTTCGCCGTGTCGTGCCCGATGTTCTTCAGGGTCAGGTAGACGTAACCTTCCGTACCGACGTTCAGCGACTCGGATCGCACGTCCAGGACCTCGACACGGAGATCGGGCGTGACCCGCACGGTCAGCGGCAGGGTCTCGGTCTTCTTCTGGTAGTTGTAGCGGAGGACATCGCTCCCGTACTCTTCCGCATCCGCGAGGTAGGTGTAGGTCACCTCAAGCGGCAGCACGTACGTGCCCGGTTCCGCGGAATCTGCCACCTTCACGTTGAACGTGGCGGTTCGGGAGGCGCCGCCCATAATGTCGCTTAAGAACTGGGGATCTGTCTTGACGGTGAACGGCGTATCGGTGCTCTTGAGTGCCACGGTAGCCAGTTTCGCGGTGTTCGGCTGATCGTCGGGGGTGATGAGCGTCGAGCCGACGATCTTGTGAGTATTCAGGCCGCTATTGGATATGATAACTGTCAGTTCGGTCTCGGCGCCCGGTGTGAACTCATTGGTGCCGGCGATCGTTGCCGATAATTCGGGGTTTCCATAGAGGTACTTGGTCCCTGCCGCCGACCCCGGCACAGCCAGGAGTGCCAGCAGGAGCATCAGTACCGTTACGTGCTGCCAACGCATCTCTTCACCTTGTTGTTTTTCAAGCAACAACATTTATTGCTGAACGGTATATATACATGATGGAATGAAGGCTCCCCGGGATGTTCCAAACGCTCTCCTCGAATCTCTTAAATCACTGGGACTCACGAAATATGAAGCCCTCGTGTATATCGGACTCCTCAGGGTGACCGGCGCGACCGCGACGGAGGTCCACGAGATCTCCGGCGTGCCGCGCGCGTCCGTCTACCCGGTTCTCGACCGGCTCGTCCAGAAGGAACTGGTCAGCGTCTCCCACACCACGCCCAAACGGTTTGACGCGGTCCCCCCCGACCAGGGCGTCGAGAACCTGATGCGCCGGATCGAGAGCGACGCGGAGGGTGCCCGGACGGTCCTCGACGCACTCTACCGGGAGAAGAGGCCTGAAGCCCGGGACAGCCAGGAACAGATCTGGACCATCTACGGCGAGGAGAACATCCGGGCCCGCCTTGCCGGTATGTTCCGAAGCGCGGAGCGGAGCGTGGAGGTGCTGGCGACATGGGATCTCCTCCAGGAGAGCGTTCTCGCGCTGCTCGAACCCGTTCCCGACTCCGTACAGGTCGATATTGTCACCGACTGCTGGAAGGGCGAACGGTCTTCCCGGTTCGGAATCCATATCCTTCCTCTCGCCACGCTGCGCGAGACTCGTTGCGCGCCCGGAAAACTGTTGCCGTATGAGAGTTCCGGCGTCTTTCTGGTGGACGACGCCCGGGCACTGCTCTGGCTGGGAGCAGGCGATGAGCAACGCTCGGCCCTCTATTCGGAATCTGCGGGGCTCGTCCTGTTCGTCAGGCGGCATATCACCAGCGTCACGGAATGGGCGAGGACCACCGGTCAGTAATCCTCCAGGTAGCCCATCTCCCGGATATCGATCAGCCCTTTAAGCGCCCGGGTCACCACCGGGCGTCCCGTCTCCCTGACGGCCGCCATTGCGTTCGTGCCCCCGACCATCGCCACGCCAACGTACTGCGGGCTCACCGGAACCCCGAGCAGGGGGACGTTCGGGGCGCCGATATCAAGGATGCCGGAGAATCCGATGGCCGTCAGTTCGTCGAGCACCGCACCCATGAGCGGTTCGGCCTCCATGTGGCACTCCCGGATGTTTGCGAGGATGTTGCCGTTCCCGTGGCGCATGACGTCGAGGATCGAGGTGGTTTGCTGTGATATCAGGATCTCGAGAGGGTCGAGCGTGGTGTCGCGATAGAGGAGCATGCTCGTGAACCGCCGCGGGATCCTGCCTTCGACCTCGACGATCCCGCCCCCGATTGGGTTGAGCGGGATGCCGCGCCGGAGGAGAAGGGCATCGAGGGTGATGCTGCACATCGTGCAGACGGCGTGCCGCCCCTCCGGCACGGTGTAGCCGTCGACCCGCTCCCCCGGGCCGGCGATCCGGATCCTGTCGCTGATGGTGATGCTCGCTTTATAGGCCTCTTTCACGATGGAGAGCGCGAAGTCGAGGTCGCCGCTCTCGATGAGCGAGAGGTTGTAGATGATCTTCCCTGTGTCCTCTTCCGGGCGGTAGGTCACCCTGAGCGCGTACTCCTCGATACGATGGTTGGTGAACTTCAGGGGGACATGCATTATCAGATCTCTCGCACGGCAGGGGAAAAAATGTTGCTTTCTGAGGGAGTTCCGGGGTGGTTCGCTGGATTCACCCGGTGAGGGGTTCCGGGGCGACCCTGGTGCAACCCGGTCTTCCCGCCGGTTGCAGTTCACGCCTCCGCTCCCGGCACTCACGGCCTGCCGGTCGGTCTCGCCCCGGGAGGCGTCCCGGACCTTCCCGGGTGTCCTGCCCATTCTTCTAACCGGTACATTTTCGATTCAGTGCGTCCACTCTATTACCGGTACTTCCGGACCTATTGCTTTCATCACCACATCTCGTATGGTGGTGTAAAATGGACAGGGAAACCCAATGGGATTTCCTCTGCTAATGCATGATGCAAGCACAATCGCTTCTGCACCCCTCTCAACGAGCATTTTTGCTCGCGAAGCCGCCCTTTTTCCCGGGCAGCCGCCACAGGTCACGAATCCAATTACTTCAACAGGCCCCGTGTCCTGAAACGCTCCTTTCCCCTGTGATGTGACGATAAAATCCATCGTTCCCGGGCAGAGATCCTCTGTCATAAGGCACCGGATAATGCCGACTTTCATGTCATTGGGTAAGTTGGAGGAGCGATAATCTTTCTTATTTTCTTCCACCCAAAATAAGTCCGGCATCGAAATCGTAAACGATATGATCCGGCTGCACTGCGATGTTCCCGATCACTGCTGCCGCGCGGCTCCCCGCCCGACCCTGGAATGGAAAACTTGTTCTACCTACCTGTGGTATTGTACGGTGAATGGAGAGTGGGACTCGGGAAAAAGCCCGGAACGTGCTGAAGCGGATCCTTGTAGCGGCCTCTTACGACGTCGAGGAGGTCGGCGACCCGCTGGATCTCTCCGCAATCGGGAGCGAAGACGCCCTGGTGGTGCTCTGCTCGGACGACCCGGAGACGATTGAAAATTTCGATTCGATGACCTACCGCCTGCGCACCGGTGACGACGACTGGGTCTGCAGGAAACTGCTCTTCGCCCTTGATCCGGCGGTGCAGACGGAGGACTGCATCCGGTGGGGCGCGGACGAGTTCGTCCGCTACGCGGGCAGGACCGCGCTTGCGGAGGTGCTCGGGCAGAGCCTCGTCCTGGATCTCCCCGGCCCGGCCCCGGCGATCCGGCGCGAGCTGATGGAGACCGCCCCCGCGGTGGAGGAGGAAGAGCCGGAAGCGGGGCCGGAATTGCCCCACCTCCCGGTGCAGGTCACCGAGAAGCGCGCCTGCGGTATCGCCGGGCTGCACGGGTCGGCGAAGTGCCGGTTCATCCCGTACTGGAGCTACCACTACGTGAGCACTGGCGAGCGCGAGGTGAAGGACCGTCTGGTCTCCTTCGACGCCGAAGGAGCCGGAGCCGTCAACGCCATCAACGGCATGAAGATGGAGATCGACCCCGGCACCATCGAGCGGGGACCGGTCCCGTTCGGCTCCGAGATCGTGTCCGCCCGGCTCGTGCGGGAGGACGTGGAGGAGCAACTCGTGCGGGATGTCGTCGAACGGCTCACCCAGCGGGTGCGGTTCCGCTACGAGAAGGGCGATGCCATCTTCTACGAGGAGAAGACCCTCAAACCCGACCGGAGCAACATCCGGGTCGATCTCGAGACCGTATACGTGCCGGTCTGGCAGGTGCGGGGCGGGAGCAAGATCGTAGAGGTCAACGGGTTCACCGGCGAGGTCCTCTCGATGCCGATGGACGAGGGCGTCGAACTGCTGTAGGTAACCATGATCATCGTCATCGGTGGTGGGCCCGCAGGAAGGCTCGGGGCGATGCACCTTGCACAGGCCGGGGCGGAGGTCCGGCTCATCGAGCAGCGCAGCATCGGCGGGCAGTGCCTCCACGAGCGGTGCATGACAATCTGTGCCCTAAACGACGTCGCCCGGCTCATCGAGTACGCCCGGACCCAGAAGGACCTCGGTATCCTCGACTCGGTCCCGACCGTCTCCTACCCGGCGATCCGGAGACGGATCTGCGATGTCCAGGAGAAACTCTCCTCGGTCCTCGACGTCGAGACCCGCCGGGCGGGGGTCGAGGTGATCTACGGAGCCGTTGGCCGCCTGGAGGGGGATCGGGTCTTCATCGATGACGAGGAGATCCGGGCAGACGCGGTCCTCGCGGCCACCGGGTCGCGGCCGACCGTCCCTACTATCCCCGGCACCGATCTTCCCGGCGTCTACACCTACCAGACGCTCCCCGCGATGCCGGACCTCCCGCGCCGCATGGTCGTCGTCGGCGGCGGGGTGGTGGCGGCGGAGTTCGCCCACATATTCCGGGCATTCGGGTCCGAGGTCGAGATCGTCGCCCGGCACGGGCTGCTCCGGGACCTCGACGAGAAGGTGCGCTCCGCTGCGCTGCGTGACCTTGCCGGGGTCGGCATCCGCGGGCGGACCGGTGTCACGGGCATCGAGGGCGAAGGAAGGGTCCGGTCGGTCCTGCTCGCCGGTGGCGAAGAACTTTCGGCC
>JAENZF010000082.1 GCA_016841385.1 Methanobacteriota archaeon
AGAGCATCCGGATGACCCGCACCCCCGCGTCGGTGGGCAGTTCCAGATCGCCGCTCACCTGCACCGCGTCCGGCCGCGAGAAGAGGATCGCCGCGAGGTCTTCCGGCCGATCGGTCGACGTGACGGCGACCGTGGTCACGAACGGCGGAACCGCCGCAAATATCTCCCGCGCCAGATCAGGCGTCACGGACCGCGGAGAGGGGCTTGCGAGCACCACGCCGATCGCGTCGGCTCCGGCCGCCGCGGCTAAAAGAGCGTCGCCGGGTGTGGTGATCCCGCAGATCTTCACGCGAATACAAATCCCTCCAGTCTCTTCCGCCTATCCCGGGCCGACATCAGGGCGGAGCCGATCAGGAACGCGTCGCAGTGCCGGCGTAGATTGCGGACATCGTAGGGCCAGGCAATGCCGCTCTCGGAGATCACAATCCTCCCCTCGTCCCGGGCCGCCTCCGCAAGGCGGACGGTCGTCGAGAGATCGATCGTCATTGTCTCAAGATTGCGGTTGTTGATCCCGATGAGGTTCGCTTCGGTTCCGAGGGCACGTTCCATCTCGCTCCTGTCGTGGACCTCGACGAGCGGCTCGAGGCCGAGCATGCGTGCCTCGTCGACGAACGCGGGGAGGCGCTTTGCGAGCACCCGGGCGATCAGGAGGACGGCGTCGGCGCCGAGCGCCCGGGTCTCCACGAGCTGGCGTTCGTCGATGATGAAGTCCTTCCGGAGGATCGGCACCGAGACCGCACGCCGTACCCGGACGAGGTTCTCGGTGCTCCCCGAAAAGAAGGTGGGTTCTGTGAGCACCGAGAGGCCGGCGGCTCCGGCGGCTGCGAACTCCCGGGCGATCGCTTCGGGGGTGCAGCCGTCGTGAATCCTGCCGCGGGACGGGGAGGCGTACTTCACCTCGGCGATGATCGCGTTTCTGTCCCGGCAGGCCCGTATCGCCGCGGCGAGACTCCGGTGAGGCATTCCCGTGGGGTCGGACGCCGGAAGAGGCCCGAGGCTGCCGAGGCGCTCGCCGGTCGACCTGATGATGTCGTCGAGGATCATGACGCACCTCCGGTTGCCCCGATCAACCGGCGGAGCCGGTCGAGCGCCGCCCCCGAGTCGATCGACTTCTCCGCACGGGTGATGCCCCGTCCGATATCGCCGGCCTTCCCGCCGAGGTAGATCGCCGCCCCGGCGTTGAGGAGGACGATATCCCGGGCGGGGCCGTCGTCTCCCTCGAGGATGGATAGGAGGGTCCGGGCGTTCTCCACGGGCCCGCCGCCGCGAAGGGCGGCGACGGACGAGCGCGGGATCCCGAACTCCGTGCAGTCGAGGGTGTAGGTCCGGACCTCGCCGTCCCGGAGTTCCGCGACCGTCGTCGGCCCGGTCGTCGTGATCTCGTCGAGACCGGCGCCGTGGACCACCATCGCCCGCTCCACCCCGAGATCCCGGAGCACCCGGGCGACCGGAACGGCCAGGCGGGGATCGTAGATGCCGAGGAGGTGGGCCCCGGCACCTGCCGGGTTCGTGAGGGGGCCGAGGAGGTTGAAGATCGTCCTTATCCCGATCTCCTGCCGGGCCGACCGGGCGTGCTGCATCGCCGGGTGGTAGGCCGGGGCGAAGAGGAAGGCGATCCCGGCGGCCGCGAGGACCTCCGCAACCCGGTCAGCCGGGATCGCGACCGGGACCCCGAGCGCCTCGAGGACGTCGGCCGAGCCGCACCGGCTCGATACCCCACGGTTCCCGTGTTTCACGACAGAAACCCCCGCACCGGCCGCAACGAAGGCGGCCGCGGTGCTGATGTTGAAGGTCCCCGCACCGTCGCCCCCGGTCCCGCAGGTATCCACCCGCGCTTCCGGGGTCGGGAGGGAGACCGGGACGGCGGCCGCCCGCATCACCCGGGCGAACGCCGCGATCTCCGTCTCGGTCTCCCCCTTCATCCGCAGTGCCGTGAGGAAGCCGCCGATCTGGGCGGGCGTCGCCGCCCCCCGCATGATCTCCTCCATCGCCTCCCCCGCTTCGGCAGGGGTGAGGTCCGTGCCCGAGGATACCCGGGCGATCGCCTCGCGGATCATGCCCCGCCCCCTGTGCCGGAGAGGAAGTTCGCCATCAGCCGGTTCCCGTCGGGGGTGAGGATGCTTTCCGGGTGGAACTGCACCCCCTCGATCGGGAACTCCCGGTGCCGGACGCCCATGACCGCCCCGTCGTCGTCGCTCCGTGCGGTCACTTCAAGGCAGTCCGGCACCGTGGCAGGGTCGATGACGAGCGAGTGGTAGCGGGTCGCGACGAGGGGGTCGGGAACCCCGGCGTAGATCCCTACACCGTCGTGCCGGACGAGCGACCGCTTCCCGTGCATCAGCCGGTCGGCCCGGGTGATTCCGGCCCCGAAGGCGAGGCCGATCGCCTGGTGGCCGAGGCAGACCCCGAGCGTCGGGACGGTCCGGCTGAGCGTGCTGAGGACCTCCCGGTAGAGGATGCACTCCCGGGGATGCCCCGGGCCGGGCGAGAGGACGACCCGGTCGAAGGGCACGGAGCGGATCCGCTCAAACGGCGTATCGCTCTTCACCACGACCGGTTCCGCCCCGAGCATCCCGATCTGCTGACAGAGGTTGAAGGTGAAACTGTCGTAACTGTCGATGACGAGCACCCGCATCATTGCACCTCCGTACCGAGCGCCGCAAGCATCGCCTGCCCTTTGTTCTCGGTCTCGATCCACTCCCGGCCGGGGTCGGAGTCGGCCACGATCCCGGCCCCCACCTGGACGGAGGCGACGCCGTCCTGCACGATGACCGTCCGGATGGTTATGGCAAGGTCCATCGTGCCGGAGAACCCGAGGTAACCGACGGCCCCGGCGTAGATCCCGCGCCGGAGCCCCTCCACCTCGCCGATGATCTGCATCGCCCGGACCTTCGGGGCCCCCGATACGGTTCCCGCCGGGAAGCAGGACCGGAGGGCGTCGAAACGGTCGCACCCCTCGCGGAGCGTGCCCGAGACCGTGGAGACGATGTGCTGGACGTGCGAGAACCGCTCGACGGTCATGAATCCCTCCACCGAGACGCTCCCGAAGGCAGAGACCGCCCCGACGTCGTTCCTCGCAAGGTCGACGAGCATGATGTGCTCGGCCCGCTCCTTCTCGTCGGCGAGGAGCTCGGCCGCCAGCCGGTCGTCTTCCGCCGGAGTCGACCCTCGCGGCCGGGTGCCGGCGATCGGGACCGTCGTCACCCGCCCGTTCTCCACCCGGACGAGCATCTCGGGGCTGCTCCCGGCGACCTGACAGTCCCCGAAGTCCAGGTAGTACATGTAGGGGCTCGGGTTTTTCGCCCGGAGCCTCCGGTAGACGCCGAACGGGTCGCCGTCGATACGGCAGGTGAGCCTCCGGGAGAGGACCGCCTGGAAGATATCGCCGCAGGCGATATGCTCCTTGATCTGGAGGACCGCTCCCGAGAACTCCTCCGGGGTGCAGGACGACACCGGAGCACCGGACCTGCCCGGATTGCCCGGGCGTGCCGGGGCGAGGTCACGTATCCGGGCGATCCTTTCGGCGACTGCTGCCCGGCCCCGGTAGTATTCCTCCTGTGCATCGGCACCGTCGGTGACGAGCAGGTTCCCGATGACCGCGAGCCGCTCTCTCCAGTGGTCGAGGGCGAGGCAGTCCCGCGCCAGCATGAACCGGGCGACGGGTTCTTCAGGGTCCTCCGCCGTCTCCACCCGGAACGTCGGGTGGATAGAAGAGATGAGGTCGTAGGAGAAGTAGCCGGCAAGCCCTCCCGCGAACCGGGGGAGCGGCGAGGAGGCAACCCCGAACCGGCCCATGAACGAGCGGACGGCGTCGACGGCGTCGGCGGCCTCGATACCGGCGGCGATCTCACGGATGCGGGGGTCGCCGGAGGCCGTCACCGTGCCGTCAGAGGTCACGGCGACCGTCGCAGCCGGGGCGGTGCAGATGAACGAGTAGCGGGCGGCCTTATCGCTCCCCTCGAGCGACTCCAGCAGGAACCCGGGCCCTTCGCGGAGAGAGGCGTAGAGGTCGGCCGGGGAAGACGCGGGGAGCGCGATCTCGGTAAATACGGGGACGATGAGAGGCCGCTCGCTACGTGCCGCCGTAGCGACGACCTCTTCACATCCCGGGTTTGTGTTCAGCTCTCTTAGAGCGCTGTCCAGTCCACCGGCATCACCCCGTCACCGGTAACCGGGAGAGCGACTCTTTGATCAGCTCCGCCGGGTATTCGTAGTCGACGAGCTTTCCCGCGAAATAGGCTTCATAGGAGGAGAGATCGAAGTTGCCGTGCCCGGAGTTGTTGAAGAGGATCGTCTTTGCCTCGCCGGTCTCCCGGCACCGGAGAGCCTCGTCGATCGTTGCCTTCACCGCGTGAGCGGCCTCGGGCGCGACGATGATCCCCTCTGTCCGGGCAAACGTCACGGCGGCGTCGAAGACCTCGTTCTGGCGGTAGGCGACGGGCCGGATCACCCCATCGTGGGCGAGCCGGGAGACGAGCGGCGACATCCCGTGGTAACGGAGTCCTCCGGCGTGGATTGCCGGCGGGACGAAGTCGTGACCGAGGGTGAACATCCTCATGAGCGGCGTCAGCCCCGCTACGTCTCCGAAGTCGTAGGCGTAAAGCCCCTTCGTCAGGGTCGGGCAGGCCGAAGGCTCCACCGCGATGAGATCGGTGTCGGGGTGCTTCCCGGTCATCTTGTCGCCGGCGAACGGGAAGGAGAGCCCGGCAAAGTTGCTACCGCCGCCGACGCACCCGATCACCACGTCGGGGTAGGCGTCTTCCATCGCGAGCTGCTGCTGTGCCTCCTGGCCGATGATCGTCTGGTGGAGGCAGACATGGTTGAGGACGGAGCCGAGCGCGTAGTTGGTGTTGTCGTGGCTGGCCGCGTCCTCGACCGCCTCCGATATGGCGATGCCGAGGGAACCGGGGGTCTCGGGGTCGCGGTCCAGTATCGCCTGGCCCGAACGGGTCTTCGAGGACGGGCTCGGGATGCACTCGGCGCCGTAGACCTGCATCATGCTCTTCCGGTAGGGCTTCTGGTCGTAGGAGGTCCGGACCATGTAGACGGTGCACTCCATACCGAAGAGGCTCGTTGCAAACGCAAGCGATGAGCCCCACTGTCCCGCCCCGGTCTCGGTCGCGAGCCGCTCGACCCCTTCCTCGCGGTTGTAATAGGCCTGGGGAATAGCGGTGTTGGGTTTGTGCGAACCCGGCGGGCTCACGCCCTCCCACTTGTAGTAGATCTTCGCCGGGGTCTTCAAGGCCGCCTCGAGCCTTCTCGCCCGGTAGAGAGGGCTCGGCCTCCAGAGGGTGAGGATATCCCGGACTTCGCCGGGGATATCGATGTAGCGTTCCGTGCTCATCTCCTGCCGGATCAGTTCCATCGGGAAGATGTGGCGGAGGTCGTCGGGGACTGCGGGTTTCCCGGTCCCCGGGTGGAGGACCGGATCCATGGGCGTCGGGAGATCTGCCTGGATGTTATACCATCGTTTCGGCATCTCCTCCTCGTCAAGGAGGATCTTCGTCTGCATGCACCATAGTGTACTCAGTACAGATATATACATTACGTATCTTTTGTGATCAGTGAAGGATATCTTAGCACGACGGGATCGTCAAGTTCCTGCCCGCTCCCCGGCCGGGAGGAACCCGGGTCTCCGGGGAAAACTGGTATATGGTCACCCCGACACTAGAGAGCGATGTACCTCATCGCCCACGCCATGGTCGGTGTCCTCATAGGGATCGTGATCGCGGCGATCGCCGGCGACCGGCGGGTTCTCGCGCTCGTCGCGCTGGGCGCCGTGCTCCCCGACCTGATCGACAAGCCAATCGGGCACATCCTCCTCGCCGGGACGGTCAACTACGGCCGGATATACTTCCACGGTCTCACCGTCCTCTTCCTGATTATCCTCGCCGGCCTCCTCCTCTACCACCACCGCCGCAGGATCGGCCTCCTCGCGCTTGCCGCCGGCATGGCGAGCCACCAGGTCCTCGACGGGATGTGGCGGCACCCCGTCGAGTGGTTCTGGCCCCTCTTCGGCCCTCTCCCACAGCACGCCTACTCGGAAGACTACTTCTGGGACTCAGTCTTGCGGGAGCTCGCCCAGCCGAGCGAGTGGCTATTCCTCTTCCTGATCGCCGGACTGTTTGCCTACCTCTACCGGCGGGAACTCGAGACCGCCCTCGCCCGGTTTGCGGGCCCCTCCTTCCGCCGGGTGCTCTTCGCGACACTCGGCCTCGTCATTCTCGCAGCGCTGGCCGTCGGCGGGCGACTTTTACTGTGAGGTCGTCACCCCTGCTTCCGCCACCGGATCGCAGCGCAGGCCGAGGCTCCGGTGAGGGCGAGTTCCCTCTTCCGGATCCTGTTCCGGTCCGTGGCAACAGCGCCTTCCATCAGCCAGCCCGTCGCCCCGAGAGCGTAAGCAGGTATTCATCCACCCCTGGATAGGCATCCTGTGGCCACCGGGAAACCCCAACCATTATATATGAGGCCGCAGACTGGAATACCTGTGGTGAATGGTATGACTGGTGAATCGATGCTCCAGATAACCGTCGATCAACTTGCAAGAACACTCTGCGCGAGCGCAGTCCTCGGTGCCCCGATCGAGGCCGGCGAGCGGGTTATCATACCTGTCGCCGAGTACGGGTTCGCATTCGGCGGCGGAGAAGGCACAGGAGGACGCAGGGAAGGCGGCCAGCACGGCGGGTCCGGAACCGGCGGTGGAGGCGGCATATCGGCCGTTGCCCTGATCATCATCACCAGAGGTGTCCCCGGCCCCGAGGGTATCCAGGTGGTGTCGCTGAAGAAGAAGAGCGAGCTCGCCGAGGTTATCTCGACGATCGGGGAGACGGTCGGCCCCCACGTCGAGAGGGTGCTCGAAAAGGGCTCTGAGATGATGCAGCAGCGCAAGGGTAAAATGCCCTGGGTATCGGAAGAGGGAAAGGAGATCCCGGTCAGCAGTGAAGAAGAGGCATAAGGTTCTCTTCTCCTCCATTCTATGGCCGCGACCCTCCTCTTCTCCATCCTCATTGTCGTCGCCGTCATCCTCCTCTCTATCCTGCTTGCCCTGTACCTCGTCCCGGTGACCGTCGAGACGGTCGCCGACTGCAGACGGGAGAGTGCCCGGGTGATGGCAACTGTAGCCTGGGGTATCGTGGGGGCGAGGGTCCGGGTCGCCGACGGAGTGCAGGTGCTCGAGATCCTCCTCGTCGGCCGCCCGGTCATGACCCGGGATCTCCGGGAGATTGCGGCAGCAGAGCCGGAGAAAGAGGAGAAGAAGGCGAAGGAGCCAAGACCGGCTCTTTCGGTGAGCGATTACCTCAACATCGCCGGCGACCTCTGGCCCCATCTCCAGAAGATCCTTGCCGCCTTCATTCGATCCCTCTGCCTCGAGACACTCCGGGGGGACTTCACTCTCGGCCTCGAGAGCCCCGCCGACACCGGCATCGTCTACGGCTACTGTACCGCCGTCCGCTACGCCCTCTGGCCGGCTGAGGCGATCGACTTCGTGATGACCCCGGTCTTCGACCGCGAGGTCTTCGAAGGCACCTTCACGCTCCGGATGCAGATACGCCGCCCGCTCCTGATCCTCATCCCGGTGGTGAGGACTCTTTTACAAAAACAGGTGCGACAGCGGCTCCGCCAGGTATCGGGAAGAGGTGCTCCGGGTGCATGAAGAGACCGACCTCGTCGTCGGCGGCGCCCGCAGGGTCGGCGACCGGTGCATCATCCCCATCATCAGGGCGTTCACGATCTGCATGGGGGGAGCCGCCACGGCCAGCCTGACCCCGGTTGCACTCCTCGTCATCGAAGGGGGGCATGAGTATCTCGCCCTCCTCCCGGGCGCGCCCCCGAAAGCCGCCGAGCTCATCGACACGCTTCGCGACGAGATCGAGCGGGAAAAAGAGAAGTGTGCGGAGTAGCCGCGTCACTCGTGGCGCAACGCCTGGATCGGGTTTAACTGCGCTGCCTTCCAGGCCGGATAGAGGCCGGAGGCCACGCTCGTGATGACGCCGAACGCCATCCCGAAGACGATGTAGAGGAGGCTCGTCGGATCGAAGAGGTAGTCCGCGTTTCCGACGAAGACCGCCGTCATTGCATACCCGGCTATGAAACTGAGCACTCCCCCGATAAGGGCACCCGCAAGGCCGAGGAACAGGGCCTCGTAGATGAACATCCGCATCACCTCGCTCCGGCGGGTGCCGATGCTCCGCAGGACGCCGATCTCTTTGATCCGCTCGGTGACCGACATCATCATCACGTTCAGGATAGAGACCCCGGCAACGATGAGCGATATCGCGCCGATGCCCATCAAAAAGACCGTGATCGAATCGGTGGCCGCAAAGACGCTCTCGAGGATCCCCCTGGTGTCCATGACGGTGACGACGTCCTCCCGCCGGTTCATCCTCTGCTCGATCGACTCCTTGACGGCGTCGAGATCGTTGACGTCCCTGACCTTCACGATCACCTGGTCGTACTCGTCCTCGTCGTAGTGGCTCGAGTACCAGGAGTAGGGCACGACGATGGCGTAGTCGGGGTTGATGTCAAACCCCATCCCCCGCTCCTCGAGCACGCCCACAACCCGGAGGGTCTCGTCGCCGATCCTGACCCGGGCGCCGAGTTTCAGGCCGTTCTCCCTGCTGTTCGCGGCAAGCTGGCTCCCGATCAGGCACCCGGCGCCCGTGTCTCTCGGGTAGGCCCCCGACTCCACCTCGAGCAGAGAGGGCATATCCCCGGCAGGGATCGCGTATAGCATCGCGCCGCCCTCCTTCTCACCCACGGATATCTTATCGGCGGTGCTCGCGAACGGTATGACCAGGTTGGAGCCGACCGCCCGGGTGATATCGTCCACCTGCCGCTCGGTGAGTTTGCCGCCGCCCACACCCGTCGCCGGGGAGATGACGAGGGTGTCGCCGACGTCGGTGACCATGTCGCCGAACATGAGGCTGATGCTGTTGCCCATGATGCCGAGGGTGGCGATCGCGATCACCCCGATGACGATCCCGATGACCGCAAGGACCGACCGGAGCCAGTGGCGGCTGACGTTCCGGCGGGCGAGGTCGAAGAAGGTCATGCCACCCTCCCGTCGACGAGCTGGATCGTCCGGTCGGCGTAGTCGATCATCCGGGGGTCGTGGGTGACCATGACGACGGTCTTGCCCTCCTCGCGGTTCATCCGGTCGAGGAGGTCCATGATGGCGGTCCCGGTCTTCGAGTCCAGGTTGCCGGTCGGCTCGTCGCAGAGGAGGAAGTCGGGGTCGTTGGCGAGCGCCCGGGCGATCGCCACGCGCTGCTGCTGCCCGCCGGAGAG
>JAENZF010000083.1 GCA_016841385.1 Methanobacteriota archaeon
GAAGCACCGGCGTGGCGGACTCGCCTTCCGCTGCCGCATCCTGGGGCAGAACACACCGGCCCCGGCGGCCGCCCGTCATCGGGCCGCGACCTGAGGGTCCGGTTCCATCAAATCCTGGCATGTTGTTTCACCTCAATTAATACACATATGAGTGAAAATATATTAAATTATCTAATGCGGCCGGGAGGGAGGGTGCTGTTTCGGTGTGCAGAAGGTGGGGTTGCCGGGACCGGAACGGTCAAGCCGGTGGTGGAGCGATGAGCAGCGTGAGGTCTCCGGCAGAGACCCATGTTACTCTTCTTTCAGCTGTGCGTATCGATGAGGTGTACGCTTGCCGATCCGGATCTGTCCCGGGGTCAGGCTCGAAGAACCCCACCTGCCCACGGCGACGCCGAGATCGGCCGAACCACCGTGCCTGTACCCCAGGGTGTTCGACCCGGCACTCTCCTCCGGTTGAACTATTCGGAAATTCCAAATAGTTGTCCGGGGATCGAATTCGCCCTCACTGTAGAGGAGGTGCAGCTCTCATACTCCCCATGACAATATCCTGCAATCCTCCAGAAACCGCCGATATCGTTTCGAAGCCCTCATATCCCGGACCCATCAGATGATAGATGAATGACCACCCGAAACTCCGGCGCCGATGCCCTGACACTGACCCTCGCCCTCCTCATCCTCGTCGGCATCCTCATCGCCTTCTGGCCGCTCCTCGACGCCGTGGTGCTCGCCCTCTCGCTTGCCGCCGTCCTCATCCCGTTCAAGCAGCGTCTGGCCCGCCGCTCCTCCGACCGCGCCGCTGCCGCCATCATCACGATCCTCGCCTTCATCTCCGTCTCGGGGCTGCTCGTCCTGACGGCGGCGATCCTCTACACCAACTCCGGCTACGTCTTCGGCATGGCAAACACCATCATCAGCTGGGTGGAGGCGCTCCCCGACGCCGGCATCCTCACCCCCGATATGGTGGCGGAGTCCCTCCAAACTGTCATCAACTCCCTCGAGTCCTACGTCGGGGGCATCGCGATGAGCCTCCCCATGATCCTCCTGAAAGCGTTCATCTTCTTCCTCGCCCTCTACCTCTTCGTCCTCTCCGGCGACCACGTGGCCCGGGAACTCCGGTCCGTCCTCCCCGAACGCCTCACCGCCTCGGTCAACAGCCTCTCTGGCAAGACCGTCGACACTCTCTACGCCGTCTACATCGTCAACGCCCAGGTTGCGCTCCTCACCTTCCTTCTCGCCATCCCTTTCTTCATCTTCTGGAGCTACGACCACGTCCTCGTCCTCGCCATCCTGATGGGCATCTTCCAGCTCATCCCGTTCCTCGGGCCGCAGGTCCTGATCGTCTTCCTGGCCCTCTACGCCTTCGCCCAGGGGGACACCACGGGCGCCGTCGTGATGCTCGCCGTCGGCTACCCCCTGATGTCCGGGTCCGCCGACTTCTACTTCCGGCCGAAGATGATGGGGAAGCGGGTGGCGATCCACCCCATCCTGATGATGATCGGCCTCTTCGGGGGTCTCGCCCTCTTCGGGATCACCGGGGTGATCCTCGGCCCGGTCTTCGCCGCCCTCCTCGTCTCCGCCTACGAGCTCCTCGTCGCCCAGCTCCGCATCGGGAAGATCGAGCAGGCGGCGGCCGACAGCCAGGGGTAACTATATAACCGACGCTCCGTATCCTTCCAGAGCATGCCCGCCGGTGCACCGCAGTGGAGGAGGAGCCTCCCGGCCGACATCGTCGCCGGGGCGACCACCGCCCTCGTCGGCATCCCGCAGGTGATGGGGTTCGCCCTCGTCGCCGGGATAAACCCGATCTACGGCCTCTACACCGTCACGTTCTCGACGGCGATCGGGGCGCTCGTCACCGGCTCTTCCTACCTCAAGGTGATGCTCTCAAACGTCCTCGCGGTCTCTCTCTTCTCGGTCCTCGCCCCGGTTCCCGAGGCCGACGTCCCGGCCACCCTCTTTGTGCTGACACTCCTCGTCGGGCTCTTCCAGCTCGGGTTCGGGCTCGCCCGGGCGGGCAGCCTGACCCGGTTCGTATCAAACGCCGTCCTCACCGGGTTCGTCACCGGAGCGGCGCTCCTCATCATCCTCGGGCAGCTCGGGAACCTCACCGGCTACGAACCCCAAAGACACGCGGTCCAGATCCTCGTCGTGCCCGATCTCCTCCTCCACGCGGGTGACATCCAGCCGGAGGCGCTCGCTGTCGGCCTCCTGACCATCGCCCTCGTCCTCGCCTTCCGGCGGGTGCCGCGCCTCCGTCCCGTAGCCCTCCTCCTCCCGATCATCATCGCGGCCCTCCTCGTCGGGGCCGTATTCCCGGAGATCGCGCTCGTCGGCGATATCGCTGCGATCCCCGCCGGCCTCCCGTTACCCGTCATCCCCGACCTCGCCCTCGCGCCCGGACTCCTCGTTCCGGCGCTCGCCCTCGCCATCATCGGGCTCGTGATGGCCGTCGGGGTCACGGAGACGACCCCGGAGCCGGACGGCACCATCGCCGACGTGAACCGGGACTTCTCGGGGCAGGGAATCACGAACATCCTCGCGAGCTTCCTCCAGTGCGCACCGGCGGCCGGGTCGCTCTCGGCGACGGCACTCAACGTCAGCGCGGGGGCAGAGACCAGGGCAGCGAACCTCATCTCGGGCGCCCTCGTCGGGGTGGTCGTCGTCATCGCAGGACCGCTCGCGGAACTGATCCCGCTCCCGGCCCTCGCCGGCATCCTGATCCTCATCGGGATCGAACTCATGAACCGGCCCCGCGAGATCGCCTGCATCTGCAGGTACTCCCGCTCCGGGCGCTGGGCGATGGTCGCCACCTTCGCCTCCACCCAGGTCCTGCCGCTCCAGTACAGCATCTACATCGGCGTCCTCCTCTCGCTTGCCATCTACCAGGTCACCTCCACCCGGGAGGCAACCGTGGTCCGCCTCGTCCCGGCAGGAGGGGGGATGTTCCGGGAAGAGCCGGCACCCGACCGGCTCCCAGGCGGCCGCCTCACCGTCCTCTCGGTCTCCGGCAACGTCTACTTCGCCACCCTCCGGGCGATCGAGCGTTCGCTCCCGTCCCCGGAAGGGGCAGAAGGCGCCGTCGTGATCCTCGCCCTCCGGGGGAGGGTCGAAGCCGGCACCGGGCTCTTCCGGATGCTGAAACGCTACGCCCGGCAGGTCGCGGCCGGGGGGAACCGGCTCATCCTCGCCGAGGTCGACCCCCAACTTCTATCGGGCCTGGAAGGGACCGGGGCGGCGGAGGCCATCGGTCGCGGGAACATCTTCCTCGCGACACCGGTCGTCTGGGAGTCGCTCATGGAGGCGATCCGGGCGGCGGAGCCCCTGGTCCGGGAGAAGGAGTGAAGCACCGCCCGGAAAACTCTTTCTTTCGGGAACGCCCATACCTTCCTCGTGAATATGACCGCCGAGAGCCTCTCCTCCCCTGCCCGGATCGCGATCGTCGGGGCGGCGGTCGTCATCGTGCTCGCGGGGATCCGGGTGGCCACCCCGATCCTCGGCCCGTTCCTCGTAGCCGTCTTCTTCGCCATGATCACCGCGCCGCTCATGGCATGGCTGACCCGCCGGGGAGTGCCCCCGATCCTCGCCGCCGTGACGGTGGTCGTGGCCCTCATCGGGATCTTCATCGGGGTGCTCGCTTTCCTTGGCGTGGCTTTCACCGGGTTTATCCGCTCCCTGCCGCAGTACCAGGCGAGCCTCGAGGCGCAGGCGGCCATCCTCGCCGACTACGGCATCGACCCCGGCACCTTCACGGTATGGGACTACATCGATCAGGGGTTCGTGATCCAGCAGGTAGCCGGGCTTGCCCAGCAGGTTGGGAGCATCGCGGTTGACGCCTTCATCGTCTTCGTCGGGATCGGGTTCCTCCTCCTTGAGGCGCCGCGGCTCGCGACCGTCCTCAAGCGGCGCCTGGGGCCGGAGAGCCCCCCCTACCGGCACCTCTCCCAGTCGGGCCAGCTCCTCATCGATTACGTTGTCGTCAGGACAAAGGTGAACCTGATCACCGGCGTCGGAACCGGGCTCTTCCTCGCCCTCCTCGGGATCGAGTTTGCGGTGCTCTGGGGGTTCATCGCGTTCATTCTGAGTTATGTCCCCTACATCGGCCTCGTTGTAGCCGCGATCCCGCCAACCCTCCTCGCTCTCATCGAGTTCGGGCCGGCGGGGGCCGTGGCCGTCATCGCCGCAGTCGCCCTCATCGACGCCGCCGCCGAGAACCTCGTCCTCCCCCGGATGGCCGGGCGGGAACTCGACCTCTCGCCGTTCGTCGTCCTCTTCTCCATCATCTTCTGGGGGTTCGTTCTCGGGGTGGTCGGGGTCTTCCTCGCCATACCACTGACGATCGCGGTGAAGCTCTTCCTCGATAGCTGGGAGGAGACCCGGTGGATCGGAGAGTTGATGGGCAACGGGGGGCGACGGGAGTAAGGTCCGGGTATCACCGGGCCGACCGCAGGGAATATATATCCTCAATTATATTTTCGGCTGCATCTCAATTGCAGTGGAGGATCTATGAGTGATCTGATTGCCATCGCCTACGATGGCGAGGATACCGCGTTCCGGGTCAGGGACAGGCTCGTCCAGCTGACAAAGGAGCACGTCATCGAACTGGAGGACCTGGTGGTCGTCGTCCACCACCGGGACGGGAAGACCGAGATCAAGCAGGCGACCAACCTGGCCGGCATGGGGGCGCTCTCCGGTGCCTTCTGGGGGCTCCTGATCGGCCTGATCTTCTTCGCGCCGATCTTCGGGCTTGCCGTCGGCGCAATCGCCGGCGCACTCGCCGGGCGTTTCTCCGACTACGGCATCGACGACAAATTCATCAAAGAGGTCGCGGAGAGTGTCGGGCCGGGCAACTCCGCGGTCTTCCTGCTCGTCCGGAAGATGACACCGGACAAGGTGGTCGACGCCATCAGGGAGTACGGGGGCCGCGTCATCCGGACATCGCTCTCGGAGACGGAGGAGGCGAACCTCCGGGACGCTTTCGGCGCCGGGACACCAGCAAAAACAGAAATGCCGCCGCCTTCCGTGTAAGCGGCGGGGCGGGAGATGCGAGAAGTCAGGGTTGTCAGGACAGAGCGGGACGGGGCGGTAGCGATCGGGTTTCTGTTCAAATCGACGGATCAACTCCTTGACCCGGACGACCCGTCTCCCCTCCCCGCGCGGGAACTCACGGAGTTTGCCGAGGAATATATCGCCGGTTATCTCGACGGGTGCAGCCTCCAGAAGATCGGCGGCATCACCATCGGCCTCCCGCGGGAGTCGCTCTCCCCGGATACCGCCGCGCTCCTCCCGGAGACGATCCGGCGGCACTTTTCATTCCGTATAGCCGACCTCAACGACGATATGCGGGTCTCCCGCCGGGAGGGCAGGATCAGTCTCGCCCTCGCCACCCTCAACGCGGCGATCGCCGTCCCGTTCGTCGTTGTCTTTGCCGGGCGCCTCGATGAGCCCATCGTGACCCTGCTCACCGGCCTCGTCACCATCCTGAACTGGGTGACAGTCTGGGACACCTACGAGTACTTCGTCTACGACTACCGGCGCGAACTACGAAAACACCGGATCTACCGGAAACTCGCGGGCATCGATATCCGGGTCGAGGGGTGGTGACGCCGGGAGGATGACGGCGGTCCCAGAAGAACCCCGGGGCCGGGTGACGGCCGGAACCTTTTTCTGATTCGCCCCGGAGAGGGGCCGCCATGCTTGAGAAGATGGCAACAGGTGCGGGGGACGTCGTCGGGTTCCGGTTCGACGGCGAGATGACGGCAACAGACTACGACGGG
Organism: Methanobacteriota archaeon; assembly: GCA_016841385.1. Classification (GTDB taxonomy): domain Archaea; phylum Halobacteriota; class Methanomicrobia; order Methanomicrobiales; family Methanoculleaceae; genus Methanoculleus. The sequence continues at coordinate 5,775 of JAENZF010000083.1, forward strand.
ACGCTGATCCCGGCGCTTGAGGAGGCGGAAAAGAGCCACCCGACCCTCCGGATACTCTTCCATATCGTGAACTTCCACGGCTGGAAGTCGCACGGGCACTGGGAAAGCCTCAAGGACTGGCCGGGGATGGAGAAGGTCGACCGGATCGCGATCGTCGGCGGGGAGAAGTGGGAAGAGTGGATGAACCACCTGCCGGGACTCTTTGTGGGCTTTACCGGGATCGACGTGCGGTACTTCACCGAAGGACACCTGGACGCCGCCCTCGACTGGCTGCGGGAGCCGATAGCCACCGAAGGGGCCACTGTTGAGGTGGGATAGCACCGTGTAGGTGGGAGAGGTCGCCTCCCCGGAGAACGGGCAACTCTTTTTCACCCCGGGCGACCTACCGGTGATCAGACAGACACGGATCCCATGCACTATTATAAGGATATCATCTTCGAAAAACCCCTGCCGGAAGAGATCAGGCGGCTCGGGCTGCTCGCGGCGGACCTCCACTTCCACACACGGCATTCCGACTCTGCCACCCGTGTACGGGACGCACTGAAACTCGCGGCCCGGCGAGGAGTCGGGCTTGCGATCACCGACCACAACCAGGTCGGCGGCGTGGCCGAGGCAGAGCGGCAGGGAATCCGGGTCCCCCTTGTTCCCGGGATCGAGGTCAGCGCCAACGACGGCCCACACATCCTCCTCTACTTTTACTCGGGATCCGATCTGAGAGACTTCTACCGGTGCCATGTCGAGAAAAACCGGAGGGACGGTCCGTTCACCGCGATACGCCTCGATACCCCAGAGATCCTCGATCGCCGGGAGGGCTACTCCTGCATCGCCGCCGAGGCGCACCCCTGCGGCTACCTCTTCCTGAACCGGGGGGTCCAGCGGTGCATCGCCGGCGCGTGCATCGGCGAAGAGGTCTTCTCCCGCCTCGACGCCCTCGAGGTGATCTGCGGCGGGATGGCCCGGTCCCATAACCTGAAGGCGGCCGGACTCGCCGTCACCCACGGTCTCGGGCGGACCGGCGGGACCGACGGCCACCTCCTCCACGAACTCGGCGGGGTCGTCACCTGCGCCGAGGCCGATACCGTCGAGGAGTTCCTGGACGCCATCCGTAAGAGAGAAACGGTCATCATCGGCCGCGAGCGGCCGCTCGTCGAGAAGGCGGTGATGGGGACCGCTGTCCTCCCGCACCATCTCCCCTACGCCGTCCCCATCCTCCAGGCCCGCTGGGAACAGAGTCTCCCCCGGATCCGGAGGTTCATCCGGTCCCGCTGAACGTGGGAAGGGCCTCACCCGAGCGGCGAGAAGAGACGGGAGACCGACTCCTTCACCCGGACCCGTAAGGATCGCGCCCGGTAATCCTCCGGCGTGATCTCGGTAGAGACGGCGAGGTCCTCCTCGAAGGCCTGCACAAGTCCGGCCCCGATGGCCGCATCGTAGAAGAAGGCGTTCGCCTCGAAGTTCAGCCGGAAACTCCGGACGTCCCAGTTCGCACTCCCGACCGAACCCGCCTTCCCGTCGACGACGACCGTCTTTGCATGGAGAAACCCGTCATCGTAGGTGTAGGCCCGCACCCCGACATCGAGCAGGTCGCCGATGAACGAGAGCGTCGCCCAGTAGACGAACAGGTGGTCGGGCTTGCAGGGGATCATGATCCGGACGTCGACCCCGGAGAGCGCCGCGAGCCGCAGGGCATCGGTGACGCTCTCGTCCGGGATGAAGTAGGGTGTCTGGATGTAGACCGACTCCCGGGCAGAGTTGATCAGTTTGATGTAGCCCTCCTTTATCGGGTTCCACCGGGTATCCGGACCCCCCGAGACGATCTGGATGGGCGTCGCGCCGGAGACGCCCGGATCGGGGAAGTAGCGGGTCTCGAAACCCGAGTACTCGCCGGTCGCGTAGTTCCAGTCGAGGAAGAACCGGAACTGGAGCATCCGGGCGGCCTCTCCCGTTATCCGGATGGCGGTGTCGCGCCAGCGGCCGAGCGGTCCCTTTCCGAGGTAATCATCCCCGATGTTGAACCCGCCGATGAACCCCACGACTCCATCGATGACGGCGATCTTCCTGTGGTTGCGGTAGTTGACCCGGTAGACGGAGGGGAAGAAGACCCCGATCTTCCCGCCGGCGTCCGTCAGTTCCTCAAAAGCCTCTCGCGACCCGCCCCCGGCCCGGGATCCCATCGCATCGAAGAGGAGGCGGACCTCGACGCCCTCCCGTGCCTTCTCTGCGAGGGCGTGGACGACCGCTCGCCCGAGCTCGTCGTCGTTGATGACGAAGTACTCCAGGTGGATGTGGTGGCGTGCCCCGCGGATCGCGGCAAAGAGCGCGTCGAATTTATCCTCACCCCGGGTGTAGATATCGACCCGGTTCTTCTCGGTCAGGCACGCCCGGTTGTTCTGGAGGAGGAGGAAGATCGCGTCGCGGAACTCCTCCGCCTCCGGGGTGGTGAACCGGTGATGGTTGCCGGCGAGCGCACGGTGCTGCTCCTCGAAGGTCTCCTGGAGGAAACAGCGATCCTCCCGCTCCTTGATGACGAACATCCTCTGCCGGGTGTAGTTCTGCCCGAAGAGCAGGTAGAGCACAAAACCGACGGGGGGCAGGAGGAAGAGGACCATCAGCCAGGCCGTCGTCGCCGTCGGGTTTCTCCGCTCGAAGAAGACGATGGTGACGGCGAATATGACGTTGAGGGCCAAAATGAACCCTATTGAGAGTTCCAGTTCCATTCGCGAGACCCCTTGCCGGAACAGGGCATTGCCACCTATCTCAGTACAGGAGTATATACGTATACCCACCGGCGCATCACCGCCGACCAGCCATACCTTTTTTTCTTTGGAGGGCCATAGAAGGACCCATGCTTGACCGGATGAAGGAAAGTTCAGGAAGTGTTCTCGGGTTCCGGTTCGACGGGAAGCTGAGCGAGAGCGATTACGCCACCGTCCTGATCCCGGAGCTCGAACGAGCGATGAAAGATCACCAGAACGTCCGGATCCTCTTAAAGATCGAAGGTTTCCGCAGCTGGAGGCCGGGGGAACCCTGGGAAGCCTTCAAGCGGTGGCCGGGAATGGAGAGGGTCGACCGGATCGCCGTTGTCGGCGGAGAGCGGTGGCGGGAATGGATGAACCACCTGCCGGGGCTCTTTGTCGGGTTCTTCGGAGTCGACGTCCGCTACTTCCCGGAGAGCCGCCTCCGGGACGCCTGGGGCTGGCTCCGGGAAGGGCTCGTGGTCCTCATGGTCCCGGAATGAGGTTTTGGGTAGCCGCCGGCCCGAACCCTCCCTGCGATGCCGGAGAGGGCGCCGCCGTTTTCTTTATCGAGCACTTCTGGGCGAAGAACCTAAGGCCTGCCAGGGGGAGCGATCAAGGGAAGACTGCCGGAGGGAGGGCACACGCCACCGAGAACATCTTGCCGCTGCGCAATCGGCCTGCGGAGCTCCTCTCCGGGGAG
>JAENZF010000084.1:0-6540 GCA_016841385.1 Methanobacteriota archaeon
ACGCCGCCGTCCGCCGGGGCGCCGTGGTCGGCGGTATGTCGCATGCGCGCGAAAATCAGGTAAGACTGGGACGGGTCGTAGCCTCCGCACCCGAGGATAACGTCGCCCCGTTCATACCGGCCGGGCGCCCGTGCCGGCCGGATGCCGGACTCAAATGGCCCGAAGGCCGCGGCGTAGCGGTCGTGCCAGTGCAGGCGGAGCCGTTCGGCAAGCCCGGGCCGAAAAAGCCGGGAGACCAACGCCGGGTCCGCCACCTCGACGACCATATCGCCGGCCGATGTGACGAACCTGACCTCCTGCGACTCCGCCGCATCCTCCTCAAGCGCCGGGCGGATGACGGCGACGCTGCACCGCCAGTCCCATCCGGGAAGGAGATCCCCGAGCAGGGAACCCGTCGGAACTTCAATACGTTCTCCGTCCAGGTGGATCTCCATCTTCCCACACCTCAGGGGGTGCCGGCCCCCATCACCCGTCGTTCTTCCTCGGTGAGGTGAGCGAGCACCTCCTCCGTCGGGCCCATCTGGATGATCTTGCCTCCCCGCATGAGGGCCACGCGGTCGCAGATATCTCTCACAAACTCCATGTCGTGCGAGACCACGATAAACGTCTCGTCCATCTCTTCGCGGGCGTGGAGGATCGAATGTTTCACGTCGATCTTCGTGATGGGGTCCATCGTGCCGGTCGGTTCGTCGAGGACGACGAGCAGGGGCTCGCGGATGAGGACCTGGGCAAGTGCCACACGGTGCTTCTCGCCCTCGGAGAGCTGACCCGGGTAGCGGCCCAGGATCTCCCGGCTCTTCTCGGGGACAAAACCGGCCATCCCGAGGGTGATGATCGCCTTCCTCATCGCAAGCTCCTTGGGGAACTCAAGGCCAATAGCGTCGGTGAGGTTGTCGAGCACCGTCCTGTGTGGGTAGAGGTCGTACTCCTGGTGGAGGAGGCCGATGTAGCCCTTCGCCCGACCCCGGTGCTCGATCCCGGGTTTTGTCATATCGATCCAGTCGTCCCCGATCCGGATATTCATCTCACCGTTGGTGGGCTCAAGGATCCCGGATATGATCCGGGAGAGGGTTGTCTTGCCCGCACCGCTCTTGCCGATGATCCCGAAGATCTCCTGCTCGGCGACATCGAAGGAGACGCCGTTGACCGCCCTGACCACGCCCCGGTCGACCGAGAGGTAGCGCTTGACAACATCCCGGGCAACCAGGACCTTCTCACCGACCTCCCCGGGCTGATAGCGCTCGAGGTCGCTGTAGTCCTCCATGAACCTATTGATGACCTCCTCCGGGGCCCCGATATCCTTAATCTCCCCGTTTTCAAGGAGAATGGCCCGGTCCACGACGTCCTTGATGACACTTGAGAAGTGCGACGTGATCACCATTCCCATATCGTTTGCCTGCGCGCTCTCGATGAGCATCCGGTGGACGAGCGTGGCGGTCTCCGGGTCGAGCGTTCCGGTCGGCTCGTCCGCAAAGAGCATGAACGGGTTCTTGGCGAGCTGTCGGGCGAGCACCACCCGCTGCTTCTCGCCGCCGGAGAGGTCCCGGGCGATGTGCATCATCCGGTGGGAGAGCCTGACTTGATCGATGAGGTCGGCGGCCCTGCTGACCGCCTTCTCTCCCGGATAGCCGATGTCGTCGAGCGCCCGCAGGATGTTCTCGATCACCCGGTCGTCACCGTAGAGGGCGAACGTCCGCTGGAACATGATGGCGGTCCTTCGCATGATCCGCCGTTTCATCATCGCGCTCTCGTCCGCCCAGAGGTCGACATCCACCGGTTTGAGTTCACCCCCGCAGGCAGGGCACGGCTTCCCCGCCTCCCTCGGGACGCCGATGTAGTCGCACTTCTCACACGCGACGATATGATAAATGATCGCACCCCGTGTCGGGGGCTGGTCCACACCCCGCATAAGGTGCATAAGAACGGTCTTGCCGGCCCCGCTTCTTCCGATAATGCCGACTGTCTCTCCCTCTGCTACCTCGAAATGTATATTTTTGAGTACAACGGTTCCATTGAACTCCATGCAGAGGTCCTTCACCGTAATGAGTGGGGTCATCTTGAGCTCCTCGTTAAACTAATCTTCTCGTGGTATCATATTAGGGTTTATATTGTTGCACTTTTCCCGGTCGGTGTGGTATCCGTGAGGAGTTCCGCCACAATACCGGGCACCTCGCTGACGTTGTGGATCACCCGGTCCACGCTCGTGTAGAGTATCTCGGGTTTCAGATCGGACTGCTGTTCGGTGAGCACCGCAAGATCCGCCTTCCTGAAGGCATTCAGGTCGTTGATGGCATCCCCTACCATAACAACTTTATCATACTGCTCTTTGAGGTCTTCCACGATCCGGGCCTTCATCGAGGGCGTGGCGACGCCGTAGACCCGCTCCCGGGGGATGCCGAGGTAGTCGCCCATCCGCTCGAGCTTTGCCACGCGGTCCCCGGATGCTATGTATGCAGGGACGCCCATCCGGTGCAGTTCGCTGATGGCCTCTCTCGCGCCGTCAAACGGCCTCCCGCCGGTCGTCACCGTGAACTCGATTCGGGCGAGGTCCATGTTTAAGATCACGCCGCTGTTCATGGTGACGATCGACTCTCTCTTGCAGCAGCTCCAGACCTGCCGGATACAGGCCTGCAGGTCGCCGATCCGGGCATGCCTGTCGGTGTAGAGGATCTCCGCGACCTCTTCTGCGGGGATAACCCGCCGGGAACAGGCCACCCCGAAGCCTATCGAACGTTCCAGGAAGAACTCGGAGAGGAGCTGGTCCTCCGGCGCCTCGATGACGTCCCGGGAGTGGAGGTGAAGGACGACGAGGACTCGCGCCTCGGCCCCGAAGGTGATGGTCGTGGTCTCGACCTCGGTCAGCATCTCGTCGTGAAGGAGATCGCGTGCTACACGGTAGGTCCGCAGAAGTGTGCCCGCACTATCGAAAACAACGGCTACCGACATGTATTCTCACGTCAATAAGTCTATGTAGTCTCTGGTCATCTCTTCAATGAAGACTATGTTACTGAGTGAGACGGCAGCAAGCATAAAGAGTATGGAGATCCGGGGCGCCGGCAGGATCGCCCGGGCAGCGGTAGAAGCACTGGCCGATTATGCCCGGAATCTTGATGCATCCGACCCCGAGACCTTCAAACGGGAGATGCAGAGGGCGGCCGATATCCTCGCCGGGACCCGCCCGACCGCCGTCTCGCTCCCGAACGCGGTGAGAAGCGTGATGCGAGCCCTGGACTCGTTTGAGTCCGTCGAAGCTGCACGGGACGCGGTCCTGGCGCGGGCAGCGGAGTTCGTCGACCACTCGGAGCACGCGGTCGAGCGGATAGCGGAGATCGGGGCACGCCACATCTCCGACGGCGACGTCCTCCTCACCCACTGCAACTCCGAGGCGGCGCTCGGGTGCATCCTCGAGGCCCACCGGCAGGGAAAGGAGATCGAGGTCTATGCGACGGAGGTGCGGCCCAGGGGCCAGGGGCTCGTCACCATCAGGACCCTGAATGATGCCGGGATCCGCACGAACTACATCGTCGACTCGGCGGTCCGCTACTTCATCAACGATGTCGACCTCGTCGTCGTCGGCGCCGATGCCATCGCAGTGAACGGCGCGGTGGTGAACAAGATCGGGACGGCCCAGATTGCTCATGCCGCAAACGAGGCACGGACGAACGTCATCGTTGCGGCGGAGACCTACAAGTTCGCGCCCCGGACGATCCTCGGGGAACTGATCGAGATCGAGGAGCGGGACCCCGGCGAGGTGCTGCCCCGTGAGGAGGCCGAGAAACTTCCCTTCGTGCGGGTCAGGAACCCGGCGTTCGACGTGACGCCCGCGGAATACATCGACCTGATCGTCACCGAGCAGGGGGCGATCCCGCCGGGACTCGCGTATACGGTGATCCGGGACTACCTGGGGTGGAAGATCGAGGAGTTGCGGTAAGGGGGAAGAGAGGAGGTAGATTGAACACCCCTCTTGAACGTCGTAAGTCCAAGATCTGTGGTCTTCTCTCGCGATGTTTCGTAGGGACATCACAGGTAGCCCCTTCGGTGCTCCTGCACCTTGGCCGGTCGCATCCCGTACATCGTTCTTCGGGACATCGCTTACCCCCCATGCACGGCTTTCCACCTTACTATCGCGACTGGGGGGGGAGGGGACAAAGTGGAGTGCGATGGGCGGAACGCCCGGAGCTCGAGCACCCGAAGGGTGCGGAGTGCGAGCGTAGCGAGCATGAGAAGACCAAAGGTCTTCGAGGGGGGCTTGCCCCCCTCCCCGCAAGGCAATGCCTGCAACCCCTCGCCGTAAACCCCACCCTGCCCGGCCTCCGGCCTCCTCAAGCTCCGGACGTCCCGTCCATCGCCACTCGCACCTCCGGTGCTCGAACTTCTGGCCGTTCCGGCAGTCGTTCCCCTCCCCTGGGGGGGCAGTGCGTGGCGATATCCGGTGGAAATCCGTCGAGGGGATGAGCGACACCAGAAAAGGCTCCGGGCACCCCACCTGCCGGCGCCAGCCCCTCTCTCCACCCCCCTAACCCCCACCGTTTATCACCAGCCGCTCCCAATACCTACGATAGAGAGGCTACAATATGGAGATGGAGATCGGGTTTACCAAACTGCAGGGAAACGGCAATGACTTTATTCTGATCGACGAATTCGAACAAGAAGCCATCCCCGAGGGGATGAAGGGATCGTTTGCGGCGCTCTACTGCGACCGCAGGTTCGGCATAGGCGCCGACGGCATCCTCTTCCTCCAGGCGTCCGGAAAGGCCGATGTCCGGATGCGGCTCTTCCAGCCCGACGAGAGCGAGGCCGCGATGTGCGGGAACGGCATCCGGTGCCTCGCGAAGTACGCCCATGACGCCGGCTACGTGAAAGAGTCCTGCTCGGTCGAGACCGGGGCCGGGACCGTCCCGGTGACGATGGGCTACGCGGGCGACGAGTTCGCCGCGACGATCACCATGCCGACACCGAAGTTCGAGCGGAGCGCCATTCCCGCCGCCGGGAACGGCGAATACAAGGAGGAGATCCGGGGGTTCACCGTTTACGCCGCGAACACCGGGGTCCCGCACGCCGTTGTCTTCGTCAAAGAGATCGGCGCCGTGGATATCGCCACCGCCGGCCCTGCGATACGGAACCACCCCACCTTCCCGGAGGGTGCGAACGTCAACTTCGTCGAAGACGCCGGCGACGGCACGCTCCGGATCCGGACGTTCGAGCGCGGCGTCGAGGCCGAGACTTTCAGCTGCGGTACCGGCGCCACGGCGTCGGCGGCGGTCGCCCACCACCTCGGCAACGTCGGGGAGACGGTGCGGGTGGAGACAAACGGCGGCCCGCTCGTCATCCGATTCGGGGAGGCCGTCACCATGGAAGGCCCCGCCGAGACGGTCTTTGCGGGCGTTATACCTTTTTGATCCCGTCCCCGGTGATCACAAAATCGAACGAGAGCCCTTCCGGCCGGGACCGGTGCTTCCGGAGCATCGCCCGCCGGACACTGTCCTTCTTTTCGAGCCTTACGATGGCCTTTGAGAGATGTTCGAGCGCCGTCCCCCCGAGGCCGGAGACCCGGTCGCGTTCGATATCCATGAAGATCTGGTTGGTGATCAGGGCAGGGATGTCGTACTTCTTCGCAAGCCCGAGGAGTTTTATCATGTGGTGCGAGAGTCTCCGCAACGCCTCCCGCCCGAGATCGAGTTCGGTCCGGTAGAGGGCGGTCGCCGAGTCCATCACCAGCAGCCCCACGGGGGCCTGGCCGTCCCTCTTGAGCAACCCTTCCGTATCGGCGATCATCGCTCCCTGCTGGGCGAAGTCGAGCGGTTCGAAGAGGTAGAGCCGGTCCGCGAACGCCCCGGCGTTCTCCCCGGCGAGCTGCGTAAACCGCTCCACCGAGAACCCTTCGGTATCGATGTAAACGACCGAGTTCCCGGCCCGGAGAGAGGCTACCGCCGCCATCAGGCAGAAGGTGCTCTTGCCGCTCGCGGGCTCGCCGTAGATCTGGGTGATCGTCCGCCGCTCGAGCCCGCCGCCGAGCAGGTCGTCGAGGGCCTGGCTTCCGGTGCTGATCCGGTCAGGCTTCATGGCGCGAGCACGCCCCTCTCGAGGAAGAGGCTGCGTGCAGCCGCTTCGACCGTGCCGGCGACCTCGCGGAGCGGAACCCCGGTCTCCCGTGCCCACGCCGCCGCCTGCTCGTACTCCGCCTTGAAGGAGGTGATCTTCCCTCCGGACCAGCCGCACTTCACGTCGATCGTCCGTTCCCGGCCCCGGATGGTCACCGTGACCGGCTCGATTGTCCGTTCGGCGACGGACCGGTGTACCATCGGTATGCACCGTATCCCGAGCGTTCCGAGCTCCCGGGCCATCACCCCCACCAGGCGGTCGGTCGCATCGGGAGGAGAGATCACCCGGACGAGGTGGCCGCTCCGCCCCTTCTTCATCACGGCGGGAGTAGCGCTTGCGTCCCGGGCCCCTTCCTCCATCAGGCGGCCGATCGTGTAGGCGAGGGCTTCCCCGGTGACGTCGTCCACGTTCGTCTCGAGGATATCGACCCGGTCGCCG
>JAENZF010000084.1:6640-9058 GCA_016841385.1 Methanobacteriota archaeon
GCGGCTCCGTTGAACGGATCGAAGAGAAGTATGTTCATGCGTCTCCAGTACTTATAAATCCCCGAAATATAAGAACTAGAGGTAATGCCCGAGATATACTTGAAGGTAGATAGCGCTTATCCGGAGGATCAGGGGGCAGGCAAGGCACGGCTTGACCCTGATACCATGCTGCAGCTCAGGCTCAACCCCGGAGACCTCGTGGCTATCGAAGGGAAGCGTCGCACCGTGGCCAAGGTCTGGCGTGCCATGGTGAACGACTGGCACCAGGGTAAGGTCCGGATCGATAATTTCACCCGGCTCAACACCGGTGCCAGCATCGGGGACCGGGTAAAGATAAGGACGCTGGATGAGGAGGACGAGGCGAAACGGGTCGTGCTCGCGCCTCCCGAGGACCTCCCCAAGCAGCTCCCCATCAACTACGGCAGCGTCGTCAACAAGCTGATTGACTTTCCCGTCGTGAAGAACGACTCCGTGCCGATCCAGGCGGGGCTCCCGTTCATGCAGCCCCAGCTCGTCGCGTTCAAGGCTGTGGTGGTCGAGCCGGAGAACGCCGTGATCATCACCAAGAACACGAAGATCGAGTTCTCCGAGAAGCCTGCGGCCGGCTTTGAGGGTGTAAAGAGGATCAGCTACGAGGACATCGGCGGCCTGAAAGGCGAGCTGCAGCGTGTCCGCGAGACGATCGAACTCCCCATGCGCCATCCGGAGATCTTCCGGAAGCTCGGGATCGAGCCCCCGAAGGGTGTCCTCCTCTACGGCCCGCCGGGGACCGGAAAGACCCTCATCGCAAAGGCGGTCGCAAGCGAGAGCGGAGCCCACTTCATCTCCATAGCGGGGCCGGAGGTGATCTCGAAGTACTACGGCGAGAGCGAGCAGCGGCTCAGGGAGGTCTTTGAGGACGCAAGGCAGCATGCTCCCGCCATCATCTTCATCGACGAGCTCGACTCCATCGCCCCCCGGCGCGAGGAGGTGACTGGAGAGGTCGAGCGGCGCGTGGTAGCCCAGCTCCTGACGATGATGGACGGGCTTGAGGAACGGGGACAGGTCGTGGTGATCGGGGCCACGAACCGGCTCGACGCCATCGACCCCGCCCTCCGCCGTCCCGGACGGTTCGACCGGGAGATCGAGATCGGGGTCCCGTCGGAGGACGACCGGACCCAGGTGCTCCATATCCACACCCGCGGCATGCCGCTTGCGGACGATGTGGCGATCGCCTCCATCGCCCAGCAGACCCACGGATTCGTCGGGGCAGACCTCGCCGCCCTCGCCCGTGAGGCGGCGATCAAGGCGTTGCGGCGTTATCTCCCCGAGATCGACCTGGAGGCCGAGGAGATCCCGCCGGAGACCCTCGAGAAGATGGAGGTGCTCGGGAGGGACTTCCGCGACGCCCTCCGCGACGTGGGCCCGAGCGCCATGCGGGAGATCCTCCTCGAAGTGCCCCACACCACCTGGGGAGACGTGGGGGGCCTTGAAGAGGCGAAGCAGGATATCCGCGAGGCGGTGGAGTACCCGCTCACCCAGCGGGAGCGATTCGAGAACCTCGGGATCGAGCCCCCGAAGGGCGTCCTCCTCTACGGTCCGCCGGGGACGGGTAAGACCCTGATCGCAAAGGCGATCGCAAGCGAGAGCGGGGCGAACTTCGTGCCGGTCAAGGGCCCCCAGCTCCTCTCGAAGTGGGTGGGCGAGAGCGAACGGGCGGTCCGCGAGATCTTCAAGAAAGCCCGGCAGGTGGCGCCGTCCATCATCTTCTTCGACGAGCTGGACGCTCTCGCCCCCGCCCGGGGCGGCGGCACCGAGTCGCACGTGATCGAGAGCGTCTTAAACCAGATCCTCACCGAGATCGACGGTCTCGAGGAACTCCGGGGCGTGGTGGTGATGGGAGCGACGAACCGGCCGGATATGGTCGACCCGGCGCTGCTGCGGCCCGGGAGGTTCGACCGGCTCGTCTACATAGGCGAGCCCGGGCGGGACGACCGGGAGAAGATCCTCGCGATCCATACCCGCTACATGCCGATCGAGGGCTCGACGATGGAAGACCTCGTGGAACTGACGGAGGGGCTCTCGGAGAACGAACTCGAAGACCTGGTCCTGGCCGTCGGGGCCAACCACCGGGTGAGCATCGAGGATGTGAGGGGTCACCGCGCCGCAATTCCACCAAGCGACGACGAGGGACTCCGGCGCGACCTCCGGAGAAAGAAACTCGTCGACCTCTTTATCCAGCAGAAGGTGACCCTCGACGACCCCGTGCGGGACCGGCTCATCAGGAAGATAGCGACCGATGCCGAGGGGTTCGTCGGCTCGGACCTCGAGGCGTTCGGCCGGGAAGCGGCCATGCTTGCCATGCGGGAGGGAGCCTCCGTCGTGAACAAGTCGCACTTCGACCGGGCGCAGGAGAAGGTGCACGCGACGATGAACGAG
>JAENZF010000085.1 GCA_016841385.1 Methanobacteriota archaeon
CACCGGGGCGGACCTCGTCCGGTGTGAGGAAGAGGGTGCGATTCCGGGCGCGGACCCGGAGGCGGTCAGTGCCAAAGCGCGCCAGCGGGGGGTGCCACAGATCGGGACGCTCGGCGCCGGAAACCACTTCCTGGAGGTCCAGGTGGTGAGAGAGATCGTCGACCCGGAAGCGGCAAAGGTCTTTGAGGTCGCCGAGGGGCAGGTCTGTTTCATGGTCCACTGCGGCTCACGGGGCCTCGGCCACCAGGTCGCCACCGACCACTTACGGACACTCGAGAGTGCGCTCGCCAAATACCGGATACAACTCCCCGACCGGCAGCTTGCCTGCGCTCCGATCGATTCCCCGGAAGGCCGCGCCTACTACGGCGGCATGGTCTGCGCTGCAAATTATGCCTGGGCAAACCGGCAGGTCATCATGCACGAGGCCCGGAAGATATTCGCCCGGACCTTCGGGATCGACTACGATGAGATGCGGCTCATCTACGACGTCGCGCACAACGTCGCCAAGTTCGAGCGCCACGACGTCGACGGCGCGTCGATGGAGGTCTGCGTCCACCGCAAAGGTGCGACGCGGGCGTTCGGCCCGGGAGCCCCGGGTATCCCCCACGAGTATGCCGCGGTCGGGCAGCCGGTGATCATCCCCGGGAGTATGGGGACGTCCTCCTACCTTCTCCGCGGCACGACGACCGCGATGCAGAAGACCTGGGGGAGCACCTGCCACGGCGCCGGCAGGGTGCTCAGCCGGTCGAAGGCGAAGAAAGAGGTCAGCGGGAAGGAACTCCGGGAACACCTCGCAGGAGAAGGCATCCTGGTGCGTGCTCACAGCGATTCCGCCCTCGCGGAGGAGGCGCCCGAAGTCTACAAGCCGAGCCGGGAAGTGGTGCGCGTCGTGCACGAAGCGGGTCTCTCGGAGATCGTCGCCCGACTGGAACCGCTCGGGGTGATCAAGGGGTGATCTGCAGAACCGGGTTGCTCTGGGACAGCCCCCTCATGTTCTCGCGGCTCATCGAAGACTGCGGTGCCTGCTGCGAGGCGGTCAACCCCTACATGCTCGCCTCCCCCTTCTGGCGCGGGAAGTTCGTCTCGCTCATCGTGCCGACGGGGTTTGCGAACCCGGATTATTCGAACCTCCTCCCGGCGCTCCGGTCTGCAGAGGGGCGCATCCGGCGTTTCGTCGAGAACGGCGGGCGGCTGCTGGTCTTCGGCGCTGGAGGCTCGCGGGAGGACGCCTACGACTGGCTCCCCTTCCCCGTAACCTACACGTTCTCATACGGGCCGCGAGCCGTCCGGTTCACCCGGGAGAGTAACTACACCTCTCTCTTCGCCGGGTACGACCTCGCCGCCGTCGAGTGCGACGGCTCATTCCCGGCCCACGGGGGCGAGACGCTTGCCGCCTCGGCCAGCGGCGAGGCGCTCCTGATCGGGAAGGCGATCGGCGACGGCATGATCCTGATCTCCAGCATCCATGAGTACCCGTCACGTGAATTCCTCAAGGTTTTCTCCTGCGGCGAGAGGGAAACCTTATTCTAGATAAACCATGATGAAAAGTAGGGGTACGGCCATGGAGCAATACATCATCTCTGCAGCTTCGAGCGCGCGCGATCTTGCTCCCGTCATGATCTGCATCCATGATCTGCTTGGTCGCCTGCCTGTCACGGCGCGATCCCGCGACCATCCGGGAGTCAGGATCGAGGACGGGAAAGTTATGGACGAGGCCTATACGGGCCCCGTCCTCGAGGAGGTCCTGGTGGAGAACGCCACATTGAGAGTCAGACCCTCGAGAGGCCCTTACAAAGGCATCCCGGTAGTGGTGGCGCCGGTGAGGGACAATGAAGGCAGGGCCATCGGCGCGATCGGCATCGTCGATGTGACCGGCATCTTTGATCTGGCGGGTTTCATGGAGCAGAGTGCGGAGATCCGAAGACAGGTGTGCGGCGAGGATCCGTCTCTACTCCCGACTGAGTCGTCTGCAGCGAAAAGGTAATGGACATGAAGGATACGGCAATCAACGTACTGAAGATTCTCGAAGAATTGCCCGGCCCGGTATCGGGCGAACGGATTGCAGAGCAACTGGGCATCACCCGGTCGGCCGTCTGGAAGCAGATACGCGAACTCCGGAGATTGGGATACGGCATATCGTCGTCACGGGCGGAGGGCTACCGCCTTGAGACGAAGACCGACAGGCTCCTTCCGTACGAGATCCATAAGCACCTCCGCACCCGGTTCATCGGACGACAGATCCGCCACTTCGACCGCACCGCCTCCACGAGCTGGATCGCGAAGAAACTTGCCAGCGAGACCGACCCTGAAAAACTGCACGGCATGGTGATCATCGCCGAAGAGCAGACTGGCGGGGTAGGAAGGCTTGGACGTGCCTGGGTCTCGCCTGCCGGCGGCATCTGGGCCACCATCCTCTTAAAACCGAAGATCCCGCTCGACCACCTCTTCATGGTCACCATGGCCGGGTCGGTCGCGATTGCCCGTGCTATTCGGAAGGAGTACGACATCAGTGCGCTCATCAAGTGGCCCAACGACATCTTCGTCGGGGACAAGAAGGTCGCGGGATTGCTCCTGGAACTCGCTGCAGAGGCGGATACCGTTCACTACGGCCTCCTCGGGATCGGGATCGACGCGAACATCTCCCTCGACGAACTGTCGTCGAGCCTGCAGGAGACGGTGACCTCACTCCAGGCGGAGGTCGGTCACGAGGTCGACCGCGTGGCGCTTCTTGCCCGGATCCTGCGGGAGTTCGAACTGCGCTACCAGCAGCTCGAGGATGGCGAGTACGATTCCATCATCCGCGAGTGGAAGAGCCTCTCCCTGACGCTCGATCACCGGGTGGCCATCAGGACCGTCAATAAGACCTTTGAGGGAGAGGCCATCGATATCGATGACCACGGCGCCCTGGTCCTCCGCAAGGATAACGGGAGAATAGAGCGGATTATCGCCGGCGACTGTTTCCAGCTCTAGAGCCCCCGGTCCCTGTCAACCTTTCCATATTTTTTGGTTGACAGGATTTTTCTCGTCGGCCGTTCAATTATGAATGGTCGACATGATACACCGAGCCCGGATCCTCGCCTACAGCGGGACGTTCATCGCGCTGATCGCAGCCGGGAGCTGGATATCCATCCCGCTGCCCCCGGTCCCGCTCACGCTCCAGACCCTCTTCGTGCTACTATCCGGGATCGTCATGAAGCGGTATGGGGTGATCCCCGTCGCCCTCTACGTCCTCCTCGGGGCGGCAAGCCTCCCGGTCTTTCATAACGGCACGGCGGGCCTTGGGGTGCTCCTCGGCCCCACCGGAGGGTTCCTGATCGGTTTTATCCCCGCCGCTCTCATCGTCGGGCTCGCCTACGAGCATGAATCGCCGAATTACCAGGTCATGGGCCTGATCGCGGCGACCAGCGTGACCTACCTCTTCGGTGTCGCATGGCTCGCCTGGTCGGCATCGCTCTCGCTCGTTCAGGCGGTCCTGCTCGGGGTCGCCCCGTTCGTCGTCGGTGAGGTTGTGAAGGTCCTGGCTGCATACGCCATAGGAAAGCGGGTGGCATGATCCGCATCACCGGTCTGCGGCACCGGCTCGTCGATATCCCCGACCTTGCGGTGGACGCACGTCATATCGCCGTGATCGGGCCGAACGGGAGCGGCAAGACGACGCTTCTTGCGGTCTGCTCCGGCATCGAGGAGCCCTGCGCAGGGACGGTCCGGCTCCTTGGGAGGCCGCCGTCGGCCGTGAAGGTCGGGTGGGTGGGGGAGTTCCCCGACCGGACGCTCCTCTTCTCCCGGGTATACGACGAGATCGCGTCGACCCCCCGGTTCCGTCACCATCCTTGCCGGGAGACCGACGAGAGGGTCAAAGCGGCCGCCGGGACGGTCGGCATCACGCACCTCCTTGATGCGAAGGTCTCGGCCCTCTCGGGGGGCGAGAAGGCCCTCGTCGCGCTGGCTGCGGCCTGTGTCGACGACCCCGAGGTGCTCATCCTGGACGAGGCCGACTCGCACCTGGATGGCGTGACGGCAGAGCGTGTCGGCCGTGTCGTCCGGGAGAGCACGGCGGCCCACGTGCTCTGGTGCACGCAGTCGATGGATACGGCGGCCGAGGCGGACTACGTCCTCTTCATGGAGGATGGTCTGGTCCGCCACCACGGCACGCCCGAAGAGGTCTTCGCGAGGCTCGAGGAGACGTGCTTCTACCCCACGATGTGGAGGGTCCGCCGGTGAGGGTCGACATCAAGGATCTCCTCTTCTCCCGCGGTTCGTTCACCCTCCGGGGCAGCGGCACCTTCGATGCGGGCGTGCACCTGGTCAGCGGACCGGTGGGAAGCGGGAAATCGACGCTCGCCCTTCTGCTCGCCGAACTGCTTCGTCCCGGGAGCGGCGCCGTCCGGCGGCACGGAGTCTCGTCGGCCCTGCTCCTGCTGCAGTTCCCCGAACACCACATCACCTGCCCGACGGTTGCCCAAGAGGCCGGTTCCTGGGGACTTGCGCCGGAGGACGTGCTCGCGCGGGCGGACCTTGCCGGGCGCGCCGACGACGACCCGTTCCACCTCTCCCGCGGCGAACTCAAGCGGCTGACCCTGGCCTGCACGGTCATGCGGAACCCGGACCTGCTGATGCTGGACGAACCGTTCAGTTCCCTGGACTGCACCGCGAAAAGGAAGGCCTGCAGGATGATCGAGGAGAGGGACGAGGGTATCACCATCATCTTCTCGCACGAGCGCGCGGTCCTCCCCCGGGTGGATACCCTTTGGGAGATGGAGGGCGGGACCCTGACGGCCTGCGGCAGCGTTCCTCGCGCGATTCCCCGGTGGCGGCACGCCCCGCCCTACCTCAGGTACGCCTTAGAAGAGGGGGCCCGCCCGGAGAACATCAGGCTCCAGGATGCGCGGGAGGCGGTATGCAGGACCCACGGCTGAGGCTTCTCTCCACCGTGGTCCTCTCGCTGGCCGCGTTTGCAAGCACGACGGGAGCCGTCGCCGCCCTGGTCTGGTGGCTGCTTTTTACGCCGCGCGCGAAGGCCCTCCCGCGTCCCGGGGTGCTTCTTTCCCTCATCGCGATGATCGCCGCCGCAGCGTTCCTCTCTGCGTGGGGGGGCGGTCCGGGGCTCTCTTACCTGATCCGGATGACCGTGGTCCTCCTCCTCGCCGCGTGGACGTATGCCGAGACGGAGGATGGAGAGGTGCTTGCCGTGGCGGTCTGGGCCCTCGGGAACCGGGTGGGGTTCGAGGTCGGGCTCATTGCCGAGATGGGGCTTACGAGCCTCGCAGTGATCCGGCAGGAGATCGACCAGATGCGGGTTGCAATGGCGCTGAAGGGAATCCGGCCCGGTGCCCGCTCTATCGTGCCGCTCGCCGTCACCCTCATCGTCACCCAGATCAGGCGATCCGACGAGATAGCCAGGCTGCTCGTGGTACGGGGATATACGATCGGAGGGCGGATATGCCCCCAATTCAGAACAGACTCGCGAGATATTCCGGCTTCCCTAACGGCCGTAATTGCCGGGCTTTTATCCTGTCTGCCTCTTCGTGACGTTTTTATATTAGTAGGATGAATTTTTTAGAGGCTTTATCGATATCTTCTCAGCCCTTCGAGGTGCAAAATTCGATGTGTGCTGCCAAATTTGATTCACTCAATATCACTGATACCACGCTTAGGGACGCGCATCAGTCGCTCATCGCCACCCGACTGCGGACTGAGGATATGCTCCCTCTTGCCCGGGCCATCGACCAGGTAGGTTTCTTCTCTGTCGAGGCCTGGGGCGGGGCGACCTTTGACAGCTGCATCAGGTTCCTCAACGATGATCCCTGGGATCGTCTCCGGATGCTGAAGGCCGAACTCGAGCACACTCCCATCCAGATGCTCCTGCGGGGCCAGAACCTCGTAGGCTACCGGCATTATCCCGATGACGTGGTGGAGAAGTTCGTAGAGGCATCTTCACGGAACGGGGTCGATATCTTCCGGGTCTTTGATGCCTTGAACGATATCCGGAACATGAAAAAAGCGATGGAGGAGGTACGGAATGTCGGGGCGCACCTGCAGGGCGCAATATCCTACACGACAAGCCCGGTCCACTCCGTCGCGACGTTCATCGATATGGCGCAGGAGCTCTATACGCTAGGCTGCGACTCGATCTGCATCAAGGACATGGCCGGCCTGATCATGCCCCACGATGCCCGCGACCTGATCGCCGGGATCAAGAAGACGGCGGACGTCAAGGTCTGCCTCCACTCCCACTGCACGAGCGGCGTCGCGCCCCTGAGTTACCAGGCGGCGATCGATGCGGGCGTGGATATCCTCGATACGGCGATGTCGCCGTTCGCCCTCGGCACCTCCCAGCCTCCGACGGAGAGCGTTGTTGCAAGCGTCATCGGGACGCAGCGCGACACCGGCATCGATCTCATCAAGCTCCGCGAGGTACGGAACATCTGCCGGGTGATGCGGGAGAAGTACGAGCCGCTCTTCAACGCGATCACGGACCGGGTCGACTCGGACGTGCTGATCTACCAGCTCCCGGGCGGCATGATCTCCAATCTTGTCTCCCAGTTAAAGGAGCAGAATGCGCTCGACCGCCTGGACGAGGTGTTTCATGAGGTTCCCCGGGTGAGGAAGGACCTCGGCTACCCGCCGCTCGTGACGCCGACGAGCCAGATCGTCGGCACCCAGGCGGTCTTCAATGTCCTCATGGACGGGGAGCGCTACCGGAACGTGACAAAGGAGGTGAAGGACTACGTCCTCGGCCTCTACGGCCGCTCTCCGGCCCCGATCAGCCCCGAGATCCTGAAGTTGATCGTCGGCGACGAGGAGCCGGTCACGGTCCGGCCGGCAGACCTTCTCGAGCCCGTCTACGCCCAGATGCGGGAACAGGCGATGGAGCAGGGTCTGGTCACCCGGGAAGAAGATGTTCTCACCTACATCCTCTACCCGAGCATCGCTCCGTCGTTCCTCCGGGGTGAGCGCCTGGCCGAAGTGATCGCAAAGCCGGTCGCCGAACCGGCAAGGATGGCGGAGATCCCGAGCGTCATGGAGGTGGAGGTGGACGGCGAGATCTTCTCGGTCCGGATCGTCACCGTGGAAGGGAACTCGGTCGCTGCCCCGTCGGCCACCCCGTCGGCCAAAGAGAGGATCCCCCGCGGGGATGTCGCCGGCGGCGTTAAGAGCAACATGCAGGGCATGGTCCTGCAGGTGCTGACCCAGCAGGGGAGCGCCGTCAGGAAGGGGGATACGCTCATCGTCCTTGAGGCGATGAAGATGGAGAACCCCATCCGCAGCCCTCGCGACGGCACTGTCTCGGAGATCTTCGTGGATGCCGGGGACGTTGTGCAGAACGGCGACGTGCTGATGGTCATCGAGTGAGGGTCGTTGCCCGTAGATAGAGAGTTTGCGATGAATTACTTCGACAAGATCCTGATCGCCAACCGGGGTGAGATCGCCATCCGGGTTATGCGTGCCTGCCGTGAGTTGAACATCGACACGGTCGCAATCTACTCGGAGCCGGACAAGAATGCGCTTCACGTCAAGTACGCCGACGAGGCGTTCTGTGTCGGGGAGGCACACCCGTCCAAGAGTTACCTCAATATGGAGCGGATCTGCGATGTGGCGAGGAAGACCGGAGCCGAGGCGATCCATCCGGGGTACGGGTTCCTCGCCGAGAACTCTGGGTTTGCGAAACGGGTCGAGGAAGAAGGCCTGACGTTCATCGGGCCTTCATGGAAGACGATCGAGGCGCTGGGCTCGAAGATCGGGTCGAAGCGGATGATGCGCGAGGCCGGTGTCCCGGTCCTTCCGGGTACGCCCGAAGGCGTCACCAGCGTCGATGAGGCGAAGAAGGTCGCCGCCGAGATCGGCTACCCGGTGATCGTGAAGGCGAGTGCGGGCGGCGGTGGTATCGGCATGCATATCGCCGAGAGCGAGGAGCAGCTCGAGGAGGCGATCGACAAGGGGAGGCGGATTGCGGAGTCTGCCTTCGGGGACCCGACGATCCTCGTGGAGAAGTACCTCACGAAACCGCGCCACATCGAGATCCAGGTCCTTGCCGACGCGAAAGGGCACACTCTCCACCTCTACGACCGTGAGTGCTCCATCCAGCGCCGGCACCAGAAGCTGATCGAGGAGGCGCCCTGCCCGATCATGACGCCCGCTCTCCGGGAGCAGATGACTGCGTCGGCAATCACCGCCGCAAAGGTGGCGAACTACAAGAACGCCGGCACGGTGGAGTTCCTCTACGCTAACGGCAACTACTACTTCATGGAGGTGAACACCCGGCTGCAGGTGGAGCACACCATCACGGAGTTCGTCACGGGGATCGATATCGTGAAGCAGCAGATCGCCGTCGCCGCCGGCGAGGAACTCTCTATGGACCAGGAGGACGTCAGCATCCGGGGACATGCGATCGAGTGCCGGATCAATGCGGAGGACCCGCTGAACAACTTCGCCGCCGATCCAGGGAAGATCGTCCGCTACCGGTCCCCGGGAGGGCCGGGAATACGGGTCGACTCGGGTATCCACATGGGCTACACCATCCCCCCGCACTACGACTCGATGATCTCCAAACTCTGCGCTCTCGGTTCCAACCGCGAGGAGGCGATCCAGCGGATGCGCCGGGCCATCTACGAGTACGTCATCCTGGGCGTGAAGACGACGCTCCCGCTCCATTACGCGATCGTGCATAACGCTCACTTCATCGCCGGCGATACGCATACGCACTTCCTGCAGGAGGAGCATATCGCAGCGAGCCTGCGCCGCTACCTCCACGAGGAGGAGGCGCGTATGCAGACGCTGGCCGCCTCGCTCCGGCAGGGAAAGCATGTCGCGGCGATCACCGCAGCCGTCGACGTGTATCTGCGGAATAACCGGAAGTAATTCCCCATCCCATTTTTCCGGGGAGCCATAAGGTTTATTTGCCGATGCAGCATTGTTATAATGCACTTTGTATGCTGCGGTGGCCTAGTCGGTTAGGGCGCCAGACTCATAGGGTTTTGTGAAAAACGGTGCGTCCAAGCCTGGGACATCTGGAAATCGTGGGTTCGGATCCCACCCGCAGCATTG
>JAENZF010000086.1:0-1458 GCA_016841385.1 Methanobacteriota archaeon
CGGAGCGCGGAGGAGCGGGGCCTTTCAGTCCTCCCGCTCGAAGACTTCCGGGCGATCCCGGGAGTCGGCGTCGAGGGTAGGGTCGCGGGCCGGGTCGTCCGGGTGGTCGGTCCGGGCTACCCCACGGAGCGGGGGATACCGGCCGGGGACGAGCGGATCGAAGCACTCCAGCGGCAGGGCAAGACCGTCGTCTTCCTGCTCGAGGACGATCGGCTCACCGGGGCGCTTGCGCTCGCCGATATCATCCGGCCGGAGTCGGCGGAGGCGATCGCCCGGCTCAAAGCGATGGGCGTCCGGTGCATGATGCTCTCCGGCGACAACCGCGACGTCGCTGCGTGGGTGGCGGGGGAACTCGGCCTCGACGAGTACTTCGCCGGGGTCCTGCCCCACGAGAAGGCCGAGAAGATCCGGGAGGTGCAGCAGCGCTACCGGGTGGCGATGGTGGGCGACGGGATCAACGACGCCCCCGCGCTCGTCCAGGCCGATGTCGGGATCGCCATCGGGGCCGGGACCGATGTGGCCGTGGAGAGTGCCGATATCGTGCTCGTGAGAAGCGATCCCCGGGACGCAGCGGCGGTCATCGACCTCTCGAAGAAGACCTACCGGAAGATGTTCGAGAACCTCCTCTGGGCGACCGGCTACAACGCCGTCGCCATCCCGCTCGCCGCCGGCGTGCTGATCGGCGCCGGTATCGTCCTCACCCCGGCGGCCGGGGCGGTGCTGATGAGCGCAAGCACCGTGATAGTCGCGATCAACGCCCGGCTGCTCCGGGTATAAGGAACCCCCTGCACAACCCTCCGGGTGATTGATTGAACCGGGAAGCTCAATGCGGTCAAATAGGGGAGCATAGCCAGTATCTATCGGAGATGAGTTACCCATGAAACGTGATACTACAATCCGAATCTTCTCCCTCTTAATCGCCCTTGCCGTGGTGGCTCCTGCCGTGCAGGCCGCCCTCACGGTCGATGCAGGGAGCGACCGCACGGTGCTCGCCGGGGAGCCGGTCACCATCCTCGCGACCTGCAACGACACGGACGTCTTCGATGCGATGAACCTCTCCGCTTCCATCGACTGGAGCACAGGAACGACGGATGCTGAGATCGTGCAGGACGACGAGCATAACGGCACCATACAGGCCGCCTACACCTACCTCGCCGCCGGCACCTACGCCGTCACGGTGACGGTCACGAACAACGCGACGGTGCCCGTCGCCTGCGATACCCTGAACGTGACCGTGAGCCCGCAACCGGCGGAGGTGAAGGTCGTCCCGAGGACCCTGAACCAGAAGAGCAACGGTGTCATGACCGTCTTTATCAGCCTTGCGGAATGGCTCGGGTTTGCTGGCGCCGACCGCACGAACGTGACGGTATCGGACCCCTCGGAATTCAGGATCGGGAACGCAACGCCGGAGAGGGTCAACTTCAACATGAAGGACGGCGGCACGCTCATCCTGAAGTA
>JAENZF010000086.1:1558-8908 GCA_016841385.1 Methanobacteriota archaeon
CTGGCCCCCGTGCGCATCGGGGGTGTCGGCGAACGGAAGGTGCGTCCGGTGGTGGTCGTTACGACCGGGGAGAGCGGGGACCTGCTTGTCTGCCCGGTATCGAGCAGACCGTCCATCGACGGGATCTCGGTCCCGCTCTCGCTCGAAGACTTTGCCCGCGGCGGGCTCGACCTCTTCGCCGAGAGTTACGCCCTGACCGAATACGCTGCCACCATCAGGACGGCGGACGTCGTCGGGAAGAAAGGCACTCTTTTACCGGAGACACTCGCCGCCGTCCGGGAGGCCATGCCGGCGACGCATGAAAAGAAGTCCCGCCGGCGGTAGGGCCGGGCGTTTGCCCGCCCTTTCAGAGTTCATACCGCTTCAGGAACTCCCGGATCTTCCGGGACTCCATCCATTCGCGGTCGAGCTCGCTGATCTGCGTGTTGATCCTCCGGACCTGCTCCCGGAGTTTCTCCGCGGTCACCTCATCGTCGAGCAGGTCCGCGACCCCCATGACCACCTGGAGCGGGTGGCGGACATGATCGGCAAGGGTCGCGAACTGCGCGATGTTTCGCTCGGTCATATCGAACGCCTGCTCCCGGAGCCGCTCGTGCAAGATCCGCTCGGAGATATCCCTGCCGATGGCCTGGAACCCCACGATCGTCCTCTTCTCGACGATCGGCGACTCGTTCAGTTCCAGTATGGCAGTCTCCCCGTTCTTCCGCCTGACCCCGACCTGGAGCCCTTCAACCTGCTCGCCCCGGAGCACCTTCCGGCGCCCCTCCTCCCAAATCGGAAGACTTGAAGGGAGGAGGTAATCCTCCCATTCTGTTCCTACCATCTCTTCGGGAGAGTACCCGAGTATCCGCTCCATCGCCGGCGAGACGTAGTTCAGCCCGTCGGCCAGGTACGACGTAACGATGAGGTCGAAACTCCGCTGGGCGATCCCCCGGAACTTCTCCTCGCTCTCCTCGAGTGCCGCTTCCACCTGCAGCCGCTCGATTATCCGGCCGAGCCGCTTCGTGACGGCGTCGAGCAGCATCTGCTCTTCCGGCAGGAACGGCCCTGCGGCCATCTCCGGAATCTCCGCGAGGTATCGGACCTCTACCTCACCAACCCTTGCGCCACGGACGACGATCGGGCTGCTCTGCTTCCAGGAGGCCTCTCCCGGAGCGCCCCAGTAGTAGTCCCGGCCGTAGACGGTGATCCGTATCGCGGTATCGTCCGGGTACTGCCAGCCCAGAGGAAGGGTATCGGCAACCGCCTGCAGGAGCCCATCGAGCGTTATCCCCGGCACCTCGACGAGGTGCGTCATAGTGTACAGGCACTGAAGTTCGTCCATTCGTTTCTTCAGTTCATGCGTCTTCTCCCGGAGCGCCTCCTCAGCCCGGTTCCGTTCGGTCACATCGAAGGCTGTCCCGGTAACGCCCGCAATCCTGCCCTCTGCGTCCCGGAGCGGCTTTAATGTCAGGTCCCGGACGCGAGGATCGCCTGCGACGACGAACGTCACCGCCGCCCGCACGGTCTCTCCCGTCTCAAGAACCCGGCGCTTGAGCGCCGTGAGAAGCGCGGCACTGTCGGGAAAGACGTCCTCGTCCCGCATGCCGATGATGGACGCATCCGTAGACCCCAGCTGCTGGTTGTACGACCAGGTGTAGCGGAGGTCCGCATCCTGCGCAAAGACGACCAGCGGCGACTGGTCGAGCGCGGCCCTGAAATGGTGCGCATTCAGATCTGCGGTGGCATCCCGGATCTTGATGAGCCGCTGCCCGTCAAAGACCGGTTTGCCCGTGATCGAGAGCCAGCGCCGGGCGCCGTCGGGTGTCCGGGCACGGTAGAGGAGGGCGGGCAGGTCTCCCCCGTTCTCCAGAGCCTGCCGGAGCAGCCGTGCGGAGGCTTCATCTTCGAGGGTCGGCAGAAGGTGCGTTCCGAAGAGAGTGCTCACGTCCATCCCGATGGCGTCTCCCTGCCGGATGGCAAGAGTTCGTGCGAGAGCCGGGTTGTACCAGCTGACCTTCCGGTCGTCGTTTACAACAAGAAGGCCGTCTTCGAGAGCGTTGAGCACCGCAGAGTCACGGGGTGCCCGGTCCTGATGCGAGTCTGTCATCTCCCACCGGCGCTGGAATGCAGTCGCTGTAGTGACTGTGCTCCAGGGGGATAAAAAGGATTACTATCCGATTCTCGGGCAGAAATCAGGTTTCCTCGACCTTCCGGGAGTTTCAGCGGCATTCCAGGTCTCCTGAAAGGCCGGGTCCTTTCACAGCACCCCGGTAAGAGACCCGGCGGGGAGGACAGAAGCATCCCTGGCGGTGCGCACCGGATCCAGCGCGGATAGCCGGTGTTAATAGGTTCTCCCGCCGCCGATCTCCGGCGTAGGGTAGCGCAAACGCGCGTATTAGCCGGCGGGCGGGTACAGGGTGCCGGGTTCCGGTGGGCCGTGGAGGAGGAGGCCGGAGCAGGTTCACTCAAGATATAAATACCATCGGCGAGCCGTAGGGATTTTATGGTGACGGGTACAGAGCCAATCGAGATCTTCTCCGTGATCCGGGAACGCCGGAGCGTCAGGAACTACACCGACCAGGAGGTCCAGGACGAGGCCCTCAGGGCGATCATCGCCGCGGGCATCCAGGCCCCGACCGCTCTTGGGCTTCAGCCCTGGCGGTTTGTGGTCGCGAGAGACAGGGACCTGATGCGGCGGGCGTCCGACTACTGTAAGCCGAACCTGGTGGAGAAGATCGGCGAGGAGTCCCGCCCGGGGACGGAAGAGTTTCTCGCGGCGCTCAAGAATCCGGAGTTCAACATCTTCTACAACGCCCCGGTGCTGGTCCTGGTCCTCGGGGCCCGGGAGGTCGTATCAAGCGTCCTCGATTGTACGCTCTGTGCGGAGAATATGATGCTTGCCGCCTGGGCGCTCGGCATCGGCAGTTGCTGGATCGGATCCGCGACCCTCATCCAGCAGAACCCTGAGATCCTCGCGGCGCTGAAGGTCCCGGACGATCACCAGGTCGTGGCGCCGCTGATCTTCGGCTATCCCGCCCCCCTCCTGCCGAAACCGGAGCGGCGGGAACCCCGGATCACCTGGATCCCGTAACCGCCCCTCGCTCACCCGGTGGCGGGACACGCGATCGCTTCCGCCGGGATGATCGGGAGCGTGATCCGCCGCTGTTTCCGAACAAGCGTCAGGGTTGCCGGTTCCGCGATGGGCCAGGTGGCGAGGAACCGGTGCAGGTCGTCCACGCACCCCACGCAAGTCTCGTTGATCGCGATGATCAGGTCTCCCGGCCGGAGCCCTGCCCGACCGGCGGGGCTTGCCCGGTTCACCGAGACGACCTCGACTGCCTGGCTCCCGGTAAGCCCGAGCTCCAGGACGAGCGGCTGCGGGAGCGGCTGTGACTGACCGGCAATGCCGAGGTATCCGCGCCGCACCCTGCCGTCGGCGACCAGCTGCGGGAGGACCCAGGCGGCGGTGTTGGACGGGATCGAGAAGCAGATACCCTGCGCCGTCGGGATGATGGCCGTATTGATGCCGATGACCCGGCCGCGCGAATCCACCAGCGGACCGCCGGAGTTGCCGGGGTTCAGCGGAGCGGTGTGCTGGATAATGTTCTCGATAAGGCGGCCGTCCCGGCTCCGGAACGCCCGCCCAAGAGCGCTCAGGACTCCCGTCGAGACGGTCGAGTCAAAGCCGAGCGGGTTGCCGATGGCTATCGCGAGCTGGCCGACCGAGAGCGCCCCGGAGTCGCCGAACGGCGCGTAGGGGAGACCCCCGGTATCGGCACGGAGTACAGCGAGATCGGTCGCCGGGTCGGCCCCGGCCAGGCGTGCGGGAAGCGCAGTCCCGTCCGCCATGTGGACCTCGATCCTCTCCGCTCCCTGCACCACGTGATTGTTGGTCAGGATGTAGCCTTCCGGTGCCACGATCACGCCTGAGCCTGCCCCCATCTGCTCGCCACGCCGGCCCTGGAGGTTCTTCCCCACGACCACGCTCACGACCGCGGGCCCCACGGACTCAACGACCCGGACGACGGCCCGGGAGTAGGCGTCGAGGAGGTCGGCATCGGACTCCCCGGTATCGGGGATTGCAGCGGACTCGCTTGTAACGGATACCGGAGGAGAGTCGCCAGCATGCTGGAAGAGTTTGTGGCCAATTTTATCCATTATAATTTATAATTTTATAATCAATAGTAATGTACTTTCCGCACAGGTTTGTGGAGGAACGCTACCTGCGGCGCGCGGGATCGCTCTTTCCCCGGGCGCGCAAGAACGCCCGCCCTCATGAACCGCACCGGGTCCCTGCCGATCCGATCCTGCTCCGGCCGCAAAGGACAAATAGACTCAATCTCTATTGCCCCCCATGCTCGGGACGGCTGCGATTGAAGTGGGTGCAACGAGGGTCGAGGTGCGCCCCACGAAGGTCAGGCGGGTACCGCAGGCCGGCGAGGCCTACGAGATTGTGGAGATCGAGACCGACCGGGGGACGACCACCTGCCGCTACTACGAGGCGGAGGGGGCCCGGAACGGTGTCGTTATGGTCGGTGGAACCGGCGGCGGGTTTGATACCCCGGGCCGGGAACTCTACCCGCGGCTGGCAAAGGACCTCAAAAACGACAGGATCAGCGCACTCCGGGTGCAGTACCGGCACCCGAACGACCTCGTGGAGTCGGCCGTCGACACGATCCTCGGCACGCGCTACCTTGAGAGCCGGGATGTCTCAGCAATCGGGCTGGTCGGGCACTCGCTCGGGGGAGCGGTGGTGATCCAGGCGGCTGCGAACGACCCTGCGGTCAGGGTCGTCGTCACCATCTCCACCCAGACCGACGGGACCGAACCGGTCGCCGGCCTCGCCGGCCGTGCGGCAATCCTGCTGATTCACGGGGACGCCGATCCGGTCCTCCCCCATCGCTCGTCAGAGGAGGTTTACCGCCGTGCCCACGAGCCCAAACGGCTGGTCATCTACGAAGGAGCGGGCCACACCCTCGATGAGGTGGCGGAGAGTCTCTACGTCGATGTGAAGGCGTGGCTCCTCAAACACTTCCCGGGCATGCTCGTCTGACCGGCCCGTCACCTCGCCGAGGGTGTGGCTCCGGCCTGCAGGTATCGCCGTGCGGCACAGGGGTCGTCGCTCGCGAAACCGTCGACGCCGATCCGGATCGCTTCGTCGATGTCGTCTGCCGTGTTCAGCAGCCAGGGGACGACGAGCAGCCCGGCGTTGTGCGCCCGCTCCACCAGCTCACGTGATACCCGGTCCCGCCGCGGGAGAATGATCTCCGCCTGCACCGAGCGGGCGAGCCCGACGGGATCGACGATCTCCTCCGAGTAGATGAAGCCCGCCTGCGCCCCGGGAAGGAGCCTCTTTGCCATCGCAACGCTTTCGGGGTGGAACGAGACCAGGAAGAGCCGTTCCGGCATCCGGTCCATGATCACCGAGACGACGATCGCCTCGGTCCCGGGCTCCTTGATCTCCACGACAAGCCCCTTCTCCCCCTGGACGAGGTCGAGGACCTCCAGAAGCATCGGGATCGTCTCGCCCTCGCCTGCGTCCAGCCTCGATAAATCCTCGATGGTATACCCCTTGACCGGGCCGGTCCCGTCGGTTGTCCGGTCGACGGTTGCATCGTGGATTGCGACCGGGATGCCGTCTCTCGTGAGGCGTACGTCGACCTCGACGAGATCGGCACACGCCATGCCCCTCCGCAGGGCCCGCAGGGTGTTCTCCGGCTCAAGACCCCTTGCTCCCCGGTGTCCGATGATGAGCATGCCACGCCATGCACCCGGGATCGGATATAGGTGACGGGGGTCGAGGCCGGTATTGGCCCGACGTTTGCGGTGAAAAGAGGCACTTGACCCTTCCAGGTTCCTGGCTCGTCCGCTGCAGACCGGTACGACTTCTCCTGGAATATCTTGATGAATGGAGAGTCTCTCTTCTTCCGGCATCTCCACTCGCCTCTGTCCACCGTGCACCTGCATACCGATACACGCCCTGCAGGGGTGCCACCGGACCAAACGGTTTCGGTCGGTCGGGGGTGAATTCGGCAGGTGCCGGCTCCGGCACCTGCAGAAAAAAGTTACTTATTCTGGATCTTGTTGAACTCGGACTTCACGTCTTCCGGATCGTTATACTGCCGGTCTTCAAACTGGTTGAGCGCATCGAGAACGATCTGAGGCGCCTGGCTCCCCTTCGCGCGGGAAATAAGGTCGTTCTTCGATGCGGGAAAGTTTATGCCGGAGGTGCTCGCCTCGATGATCTGTGGGTCGAGTTCCTTTATGGTCCCGGCGACTTTTGACATCCCGCCCATGGCGGATTCTTTCATCCCTTTCATACTTCTCACCACCGGGTCTCTGTTCCCTTCCGGGAGCGCTCCCGGAGGGGGTACATTGTCATAAATAACTATCGTCCTCGCTGCAGGAATGGAAGGAACGCGCTTTATCAGCCGGATCGACGGGATCCTCGGTGCGATACCCTGGAGACCGCACGTGACGGAAGCCCTCCCGCCGTGAGGAACAGGCGGGTGCTCCGTGGCACCCCACGGCAGGACTGAAGGCTTTATCCCCGGACACGATGCCGTCACCGCTCCTCCGGCTGAACCGGTCGTTCAGGAGGGGCAAATCAAAAGGTTAATTTTACTTATCTAACTAATTCCTTCTTCATGAGAACGCATGGTATTCTTACGCTGCTCGCCTGTTTAGTCGCGGTGCTGGCCGTCGCAGGTGCGGGGTGCACCGGCACGACCGAGCAGACCGGCGGAGCGGAATTGAAAGACTCCTACATCGTCGGCATCGACGGCGCGTATCCTCCCTTTAGCTACATCGACAAAGATGGGAACGCCCAGGGATTCGATGTCGATTCCATGAAGTGGATCGCCGAGAAGAAGGGCATCGACGTGACGTTCATGGCGGTCGACTGGGACGCCATCATCCCGACCCTCCAGGCCGGGAAGATCGATATGGTCTACGCGGGGATGTCGATCACCCCTGCACGGCAGGAGATGGTCAGTTTCACCAACCCCTACTGGGCAATCAACCAGGACGTCGTGGCCCGCGAGGATTCGAACGTGACGCTTGAGGACGTTCTTGCCGGAAAAGCGATCCTCGGAACGCAGCGGGGATGCACCGCCGCGGACTGGATCGAGGAGAACCTGATCGAGACCGGAAAGATGCCCGATGAGAACCTGAAACGCTACGCAGACACACCGGCTGCCGTCAGCGACCTCAAGATAGGCAGGATCGACGCGGTCATGTATGACGACGTCTCCCTGCAGGACATCATCAAAGGTATGCCGATGAAGACCATCGGGTCCGTCGAGACGTCGGAGCAGGAGCAGTTCGGCGTCGCCATCCGGAAGGAGGACACCGCGCTCCTCGAACTCA
>JAENZF010000087.1:0-5799 GCA_016841385.1 Methanobacteriota archaeon
CTGCCGGGCTGGTCTCGTTGCCGCCTCCCGGTGCCTCCGTGGTGCACGCGGCACAGAAGAGCAGGGCGACCAGGACCGCCAGTACCATTCCAATATAGATTTTCATATGCTCCTCCTCAAAATGATAGAATGCTGCTTCCCTTCCTCAGAAACTGCTCATCTATCCGGCGGTGCATACCGATTTAGGGTATAAATAATTATTGAGGATGCATGTCTGCCGGTCATACGATGCCCCGTCTCTTGGAAGGCCAGCAGGCGGGCAGGTAGCTTGTAGAACTCGCTTTTTTACCGGCGAAGCAGTACCTCTTCGTCGGTGGGGACGAAGAGGCGGCGGCGCTCCGGACCGAGCTGCAGGAGTGGCAGCGGACCGGTATTCGGTCGATGAGGCATTAGGATGCGTCGGAGCAGGGGCGATATCCGGTTCGTCGACCTCACCGACGCACGGGGGCATGAACAGAGCGGGTTCGCGCCCTGCCGTGCCGTCGCCTACGGCGACATGACGGGCGTGGTCCCGCTCACGACGACCCCGGCGGCGTTCGGGTTCCCGCACACCCACGGCATTGAGAAGAGTTCACAGAACGGGCTTACCTCCAATAGTGCGGTGCTGGTCTTCCAGATCGTTGCCTCTCACAGGACCGTTTCGTCAGGAAGATCGGGCGATGGAACTCAAGGAAGACCCGTTTCCGGGAGGAAACAGGGAAAAACTCGAGTGCCCCCACCCTCCTGCAGTCTATCGCCTGCATATCGGCAGGTCCTTCACGGTATTTTATGTCATCGAGAGCATCGTCAAGATCGAGAAGATCATGGCGATCGAGAAGGTCCACTAAAGAGTACTCCCGCAGGTGAGGCCCGGGTCTCGCCACCGTCGCCCGGCCTTTCTCAGTCAGGCGGTACGTCTGGTGCCGGCTACCAGGTTTCCCGGGACCTCACCAATACCCTGATGAGGCATTCACACCCATGCATTCCAGGAAGTACCGGGATGGATCTTGAGACGTTCTTTGGGGATGAGGGGATCGACGTCTTCTCCTGGGTCGGCATCGAAGATCTCCCCGATGCGGACAGGGCATCGGTGCTGCAGTTCTTCCCGCCTGCCCGATCCGTGATCGTCTTCGGGAAGGAAGTCCCGGTCCCGGTGTACCGGATGCCGCAAAAAGAGAAGACCCGGGAGATGCTCCGGATTGCAGAGAGCCTGGACAACGCTGCCGTCCGGCTCGCCGGCTGCCTGGATGCGGAACATATCCCGTCCCTTCCTATCCCGCTCTACCTGCCCGTGCGGATTGTCGACGGGAGGGTGCAGGGGGTCGTCCGGCTGAAGCATATTGCAGCGGCCGGGGGGCTTGGGGAGATTGGAAAGAATACCGTTCTCCTCAATCCCCGCTTCGGTCCGCGACTGCTCTTGAGCGGCGTCGTGGCCGGATCCCCGGTTCAGGGGGCAGGAATTGGCGGCGTGGCAGGAGATAACCCTGCGCCGCTCTGTACGGGATGCGGAGCCTGCATCCGGGCATGCCCGGAAGGGGCGATCGGCCCGGACGGTGTCGACGCGTTCCGGTGCCGGACCGTACGTGCATGGGTCCCGCCCCCGGTTGTCCCGGTCGTGAAGTGGCTGCTCCGGCGGCAGTTCCTGCTCAGGAGTATGGCCCCGCTTGCGCCGTTGGTCGCCAGGACGGCAACGATCCGGTGCAGCCTCTGCGTTACCGGGTGCCCGGCATTTCCAGGAGTTGAGGGGAAGAGCTAAGACCCGGACCTCTCCGCCGTGTATCCACCACGCGGATTGTTCCCCCAACCCCAGTTGCACCGGATGTGGAACGCTCATCAAGAATACCCTTTCACGCCAATGTCCCCCGAATCGCCGGCCCCTGCTGACCGCTCCATCACACCTGTAACTCGCGCACTATTATTCAATCCGCTTGATATTTCGTTAAGTTCCTGTTCGATCCGTCTGAACGTGTTACAGAACCGATCATGCCTTTATCATCCGAATCTATGATAAAACATGAACTTTTTTAACTCGGCATACCGGAGCACACCTCCCTGGGACATCGGCCGGCCCCAGAAGGAGTTCGTTGAGCTGGCGAGGCAGGGAGAGATTACCGGTTCTGTCCTGGACATAGGATGCGGAACGGGGGAGCATGCCCTCTTCTTTGCAGGTGAAGGGCATGAAGTGTGGGGGGTCGACTCCGCCCCCCTGGCGATCCGGAAGGCAAAGGAGAAGGCTGCAGGAAGAGGACTCCAGGTGCACTTTCTCGTCCTGAATGCGCTGGACCTCTCCATGCTCAACAGGAAGTTCGATACCGCAACAGATTCAGGACTCTTCCATACTCTGTCCGATGAAGACCGCCCGGTCTTCGTGGATAACCTCGCAGCCGTCCTGAAGCCTGACGGGAAATACTTCATGCTCTGCTTCAGCGACCTGGAGCCCGGCGGATACGGTCCGAGGAGGGTAACAAAGAGAGAGATACAGGATAGCTTCCGGGATGGGTGGTCCATCAATTACATCCGGCCGGCGACCTTCGAGAGCCGCACCCGGGCCGAAGGACCCCGCGCCTGGCTCTCGTCAATATCAAAAATAGTGCAGGATTGACAGGGCCAGGGCTGTTGACGAACTCTACCTCCAGTTCACAACCCCTTTACCGCCGCCCGGATCCCGAACTATAGTGTTTCTCAACCCCGGGACTGCCGTAATCCAGTAAAATACTCACATACGGATCGGCATTCCTGATACCGTGTATCAGCCACAGCAGGTTCGCCACGAACCCCGCTGTCCGAATACCGGACGCTCTCCCCCGCCGCCACCACAGGTTCCTGCAGTAGATCAATGGGGATCACCTCACCGCCTTCCCCTCCCGCAGAGATCGCACCGAGCTCGATCTGCACCCGGGAGTTCTCCCGGTGGTTTCCCGGCTCCTCAATCGCCAGTCTGATCGCTCAGCGAATGCGGGTTTTCCCGGCACCGATCGATATCGACCGCAGGTTTTCCATACAATCTTCTCATGAAATGCCGGCAAAGTCAGGAATCAAAACCGGACAGCACAATCGTATTCAAAGGGTGAAGGTGAGGTTGACCTGCACCCCGATCATTCCGGGAAAATTATGGAATCGCAATATTGAATCCGGGATCGAACTCATCAAGCATCCCGATAAACTCATCGAACACTGCGGAATCCCCGGACGTCACCGCAACGTCTGCCGGTGAAGCGGACGGGTTCAGTGCGAGTTTTTCGAGGGTCTTTCTGGGCATCTCGACAGACACATCCGCCGCCGGTGAAGACTCGTTCACCCAGTAGACAAGAACACTGTTCTTCACCTGGATAAGAGCCGTATCGCCGGTATCGGAGACCCTGAGGTTCATCAGGTACTGATCGCCTGCTGCTTTCTCCGCATTGACCCGGACAGACAGGTACGTAAGGAGTTGACCGACATCCATCGCAGACATGATATCCTCGGATATCATCGACCGGCGGGCGGGTGGCAGGGTACCCCGTAGTTCCGATGCTGCCGTCAGGTATGCATTCCGGGCCGTGCCCGATTCTTCCTGGTATCCCCTCTGTTCAAGAGCAGCGGCCTCCATCTCCCTTGCCTCCATGTTGGTGGGGTCTGCAAAGACGAGGTAGTTCGCGATGGAGGCGACCAGCTGGTAGTTCCCTGCGTCGTAGTCTTTCTCAAGGCGTTGCATGACTGCATCTGCTCCGCCCATGTACTCGACGACGCTCGCTGCAAACTCGTCCGGGGGGAGCTGGTTTAAGTGCACGGGGTTCCCGTCGTAAAAGCCGAGGTACTTCTGGTACGTCGCCTTCACACCCATGTAGACCTGACCGTAGAACCCATGGGTATACCAGTACTGCTGCAGGTCTTCGGGAAGTTCTATCATGTTCGAGATCTCGTCCATGGTATAGCCCTTGTTAATGAGGTTCAGCGTCTGGTCGTTGATATACTTGTACATGTCACGCTGGTTTTCCAGGATCTCGATGACCTTGTCGTTTCCGTACCGGGGCCAGTTATGGGCCGAGAACATAACCTCTGCTTTGTCCCCGTACATCCGTCGTGCTTCGTCCAGGCTTTGCGACCATGCAAGCGGGTCGCGCACCTGTGCACCCCGGAGGGTCAGCACGTTATGAAGCGTTGCCGTACAGTCCTCAGCCACAAACAGGGCGTTATATCGGGGGAACCAGACATTCAACTCGACCGGGGCTTCGGTATCCTCAATGAACTGGAACTCCATAGAAACACCGTCGATGGTGACTTCCTGCCCGGTGTGGGTAATATCCATCGTTGGCGCTATCAGGGAAGCAGTCCCGTGTGAGACATACTTCCCTATACCGATATCGACGAGTCCTTTCTCGTCCTTTTTAAGATGGAGCCCGTACTGGTATACCGCCCTTCTCTGCATCGCATTTCCTGCATACACGTTCTCGCTTAATGCGTGTTCCATGAAATGTTCGGGAGCGATGATCTCGACATCGCCGGCCTCGACTGCCTCCTCGGTGGTGACCCCTTTGACTCCCTGGTAGTGGTCGACATGGGGGTGGGAATAGACGACCGCCTTTACGGGATACGGACCCAGCGTCCGGTTCACCAGTGCCATTGCAGCCCTTGCCGTCTCGACCGACGCCAGGGGATCGATGACGATCCAGCCGGTGTCGCCTTTGACGAGGGTCATCACCGAAATGTCATATCC
Source organism: Methanobacteriota archaeon (assembly GCA_016841385.1). Lineage (GTDB taxonomy): Archaea > Halobacteriota > Methanomicrobia > Methanomicrobiales > Methanoculleaceae > Methanoculleus. The sequence continues at coordinate 4,676 of JAENZF010000087.1, forward strand.
CCGGATCTGGTAGATATCGGGGGCGACCATAAAGAGGCCGTTAATGTTGTTCAGCTGGGCCTGCCTGTACAGGAGCGGGTTGATGGTGTCTGAACGGGTACCATTCTCGAAATAACGAAATGCATCGGCATCCCATGCGGTAATACCCGGAATGTCCGATGGAATAATCAGTGTATCATCGGTTGCGATAAATCCGCGAGTCGCAAAATCGAAGTCCTCTTCGTTATTACTCCATGCGGAAGTATTGTTCGCTTCCAGATTGGCGGCAACCGTGTATTCGGTGGCATCGTTCCTGATGTCCTCAGCGACTGCCGCGTATGCAGTGGTACACAGACAAAACATAGCAACCAGAAGGATGAGTGTTAGAGCTCTCATTTGTGATCGTAAGTTGTGAAAAAGTACTGTCGGATAATGTTTTCGAAATAATTCGTGCGGGTGAAAGTGTTCTTCGTATTATTCGTATTCCCGGAAGCCCCGGATCATCTCGCCTGTCCCGGTACCCGTCCGCTCGATGTAGCCCGTCGGGTACATCGGCCCGGCCGGGAGCGGGTTGCCGGTGCACCTGCCTTCCGGCTCCTTTTGGAGGAGGACACGGTAATGCAGGTTTCTCATCGCAACGCACCCCGCAGATCGTGCAGGTGTAACTCCTGCTCGTGATGGTACTTTGCTCGATGACGGATAACGGGAATGGACACCACGGAACGATTATCGCGTGAAGAGGACTATCTCCCTGCGAGGATCATGGCCGAACGGGATATCACTCTCCGGAGATTCCGTCCCGGGGACATAGAGGACGTGAGCAGGCTCGTCAATGCGACGATAGAGGCTTCGTACGCGCCGGTATACCCGCGGGAGGCGATAGACTTCTTCCTCGCATGCCACACTCCAGAGCAGGTCCTTGAGGATGCGGACCGGGGCTGCACCTTTGTCCTTGCACCCGCCGACCGGATCGTCGGCACCGGGACCCTGCTTGGCTCGACGATCAAACGGGTATTCGTGCATCCCTCCCACCAGCGCAGGGGATACGGCGCCCTCCTGATGCACGCCCTGGAGAGAGAGGCGCTCCATCGTGGAGTCACGAGAGTCGATCTCTCCGCCTCCCTTCCTTCGAAACGGTTTTACGA
>JAENZF010000087.1:5899-8680 GCA_016841385.1 Methanobacteriota archaeon
ATCCCTGTCACTTTTAAGATATATACCCAGCACATCCCTGTAGCATTGCATCAGCATTCCGGCGATGTATTTCACGAATATTCAATCCAGGGGCGCTATCTGACCGTGTAGGACGCCGGGCCTTCCGGTTTACGCGGCAGAATGTGCGAACGAGCGACCCGGAGCACCCGGGCGTGCTTGAAGTCCCGCATCGGACAGGCAGGCGTCTACCGAACGTGCCGGATTCGCTCAAGTTTCCCGGGAGACAAGAACGCTACTTTGCGGCAGCAGGGAGCGAATCTGCACGCCGGGGTAGCGGGAGATATACCGGCAATGCACTCTTGAAGGTTACTCCGCCGCACACCCGATCCCGCTCTATCCGGCGTCGAAAACCTAACAAAAGGCATATTTGAACCGCCGGCGAAGTATACCGATCACAGGCGCCCGGACGTTACCATGACTGCACGACCACCGCTCTCAAGAACCGCCCTTCTTTCGGTCCTCACACTCATCTGTATCGTCACGCTAGGGATCTCTTCCGCAGGATGCATCGCTGCGACCGATCCCGATCCTGTCCGTATCGGTGTCCTGCTGCCCGGGAGCGGGCCGTTTGCCATGCACTCCCCGGACGGACTCGCCTGGGCGGTGGATGCGATGAACCGGCAGGGTGGCCGCACGATCGAGCTCGTATACCGGGACACGAGCGCCGGCAACACTCTCGCATATGCGGAAGAACTGGCCGGGCGCGACGATATCGATATCATCATCGGCCCCGCGACAAGCGTGGAACTGATGCAGATTGCTCCTCTCGTCACGGAAAAGGGCAAACTCCTCATCTCCCCGAGCGTCACGACTGGGCTCGTCACGGCCGAATTCAAAGAGAACGACCTCTTCTGGAGGACCTGTCCCGCCGACGGCCGGCAGCTGGAGGCAATCTTCCGGACCCTCCGGGAGGCCGGTGTCCGGAACGTCTCTCTCGTCACCGCGAACACATCCTACGGAGAGACGTTTGCACGGCTTGCCCCGGCAGCGGCCGCGATGAACGGGATCCGGATCACCGGAGCGGTATCCGTCGATGCATCGGACGACTTTGCGGAGATTGCCGCACGGATCGGGGAGGAAGAGCCCGAGATGGTCGTTGCCGCCGTGTACCCCGAAGAGGCGGCCGGGCTCGCGGATGCGCTCGCCGCGGCGGGCTCGCCCGCCGGCCTCTTCCTGACCGATGCCGGCCGCTCGCCGTACCTGCTCGCGAGCCTGGGCGAGCGGGCGGAGGGCATCCAGGGCACGTCGCTCTCCCCCGACCCCTCGACCGGGTATGCGATCGCCTACGAGGAGGCCTTCGGCGAGGCACCGCAGCCGTTTGCCGCACAGACCTACGATGCGCTTCTCCTCGCCGTCTATACCGCGGCACGGCAGGAGGCGGCCCCGGCCGAACCGCTTGCCGCCTCCCTGCGGTGGGTCGTCTCCGGCGACGGCATCGCCAAAGGCTGGGATCCCCAGGAAGCGAGCGAAGCCATGGCGATGATCCGTGCGGGCGAGCACCCGGCCGTCACCGGCGCCTCAGGCCCCCTCCGGTTCGGTGAACTGTCCTCTGCAGGACCGCTCGTCGGATACTACACCCGCTGGACCGTCGAAGGCGGGGCGTTCTGTGAGGGCACCCCGGTCCCCTCGGCGGACGTATCCCCGGCGCTCCCCGGCCTCTCGTACGACCCGGTCGTCGGTACCGGCGATGAACCGGTAGTCTGGATGGTCTACCCGCTGGTGAAGGGCGACCGGTCGTTCGCGGACTCCGCGTACCGGGGCCTTTTCCGGGCACAGGAGTCGTTCTCGTTCGCGAAAAGGGAGTGTTCGTACGACGATCTTGCGCTCCTCGACGCCGTCTTCTCTGCAAAGAACTTCACCGAGAAACCCGACCTCGTGATAACCGAGGGGTTCCAGTTCACCGACGCCTCCCGGGCGTGGGCAAAGGCAAATCCCGATATCCGGTTCTTCACCCTCGAGCAGGCGGACTTTGGCCTTTTAAATGCGTGCGACGTCGTGATGGTTCCCTACGGGGCGTCCTACCTCGCGGGCGTGATGGCGGCGAATATGACGGAGACGGGCAGGATCGGTGCGGTTGCCGGTGCGCCCGTCTCCGTCATCGATCCGTTCGTAGAGGGATTCCGTGCAGGAGCGGAGGCATACGACCCGTTAGTGAACGTCACGGTGCTTTACGTCGGCGAGAGTTTCGAGGGGTTCGGCATGCCGGAGCGTGCGGGTGCGCTCACCCGGGAGCTCCGTGCCGGGGGTGTCGACATCATCCTGATGATCGCAGGCTCCTCGAACGCCGGGATCGTGGATGCCGCCCGGGAGACCGGGGACGTCTATCTCATCGGCGAGGATACCGACCAGTCCTACCTCGCCCCGAACCTCGTCGTCGCGTCGGTGGTGAAGGAGATCGATGCGATCGTCTATCACGCGGTTGAGAACGAGATCATGGGCCGGTTCGCGCCGGGGCAGGAGGTCTGGACGCTTGAAGACGGCGGCACCGGGCTCTTCATCTCTCCGCGGTTCGAAGAACATGCGAGGGTTGTTGCCGACTGGCGGGAACGGGCGATCGCCGCGGAGAAAGACTACCTGAAGACGGCGGCACCGTGAGCCGGACGGTGCAGCAACGGCAGGCCGGGAAAAAACACCGCATCCGGCCGGGAACGATCCCGGATCACCTCCGGGCATCCGGTTGCCTGCACGGGCTCGGATATGGTGAACTGATATATTCGCACGTCGATATCTCCACGCTGCGCCGCGTGTGCACGGGCTGAA
>JAENZF010000088.1 GCA_016841385.1 Methanobacteriota archaeon
TCCGCTCGGCCGACCGTATCCCCGAGAACCGGACCCCAGTTATCGCGTAGCAGCCCGACCCGGGCAGGGCGCCGGCCGCCGAGCGCCTGCCGGAGTTCGTCGACCCCGGCCCCGAACCGCCGGCCGTCGAGGGCGATCTCGACGATCCGGCAGGGTCTCCCACCCTCGTCGGCCGCGGCGCACCTGCTGTTCTGGAGGTAGCCTGCTCTCTGCAACATACTCCCGGAGTCTCCCGCACGGGTCTAAAAGCCGCGCCGTGCGGGGGGTGAAAGTGAGAGGTGCAACGGGGGTTTCAATACCCCGGCATCTCCCACGCCTGCCACTTCGTCCGCCCGCGGGAAAGGAGGAGCGCCGCCGGCAGGACGAGGAGGAGGCTTAAGGCTGCGTACGCAGGGTCGAAGATCGAGGCGAAGATGAGGAGGAGGAGCGCCGGGCTTATCGCGAGTAGGTAGCGGAGGAAGACCCCGGCGGAATAAAGCATCACGTTCGGGTGGAGCCCTGTGAGGTAGACCGTCACCGCGAGGGTGTAGGCCGAGACCGAGAGGAACGCGGCAAGGGCCGGGAGGAAGGTCCCCGCCCCGCCGGTGGCCGCCGCAAGCGCGAGTACCGCGACAGGGAGGAGGCTCGCGAGGCCGTAACTCTTCAGTTTCCCGTCGATCACCTCCGAGACCTCCACCGGCAGGAAGGTGTAGGACGAGAAGGAGTCGAACTCGGTCAGCCAGTTGTAGATGGTGGCCGATATCACCCCGAGCAGGACCGCAAAGACCACCAGCGGGTCGATCCCCGGGATGAACCGGATCAGGACCGAGAGGCAGACCCAGACGAGGCCGAGGGGAAGGAGAAACGAGAAGATCACCTTCCCGGCACCCCCTTCGCTCCGCAGCAGGTCGAGGGCGTCCTTGGCGATGAAGTGCGCACTCCCGAGGGCGCGGAGCCTCTCCGCGAGGGGGTCGAGGCAGTTGTTGAACCGTTTTGTCCTGTCCGGATATTCGACGGTGACGAAGAGGACCGATACGGCCGACGGGACCAGGATGAGGAGGAGCGCGAGCGCGAGCGGTCCCGGGCCCGGGTCGATGAAGAAGGCGTATGGGGGGAGGGCGGTGGAGACGGTGATCGCCCCGAGACGGAGCCCCGCAAGCGCGAGCACCGCGAGCACCACGACCGTTCCTGCAAGGAGTCTGACGGAGTGTGCGTAGAGGGTCGAGAGGAAGCAGACGATAGAGAGTCCCACGAGGAAGGCAAGCGTCAGGGAGACGAATGCAAGGAGGCCAACCATCGGGTCGAGGGCGATGAACGGTGTCGCCGCGGCAAACCCCGCCGCGAACGGGAGAACGTAGAGCAGGATGTAGTAGACCGTATCCTTCACCAGGAACGCGGCAAATATCCGCCGCTCCGAGACCGGGAGGCTCCGGGAGGCGTAGGCGACGAGGCTTGCCTGCCCGAACCGGCGGTTCATGAACTCCCGTCCCATGAGCCCGAACGACCCCACCATCACGCCCATCATCAGGAAGAGAATCTGCGCGAGGAGCGCTACCGTTGCATACGGGAGAGTGTCGCGGAAGAGCGGGAGGGCGAGCGAGCCGAGGAAGGCGAATACGGCGACCACCACAGGAAAGAACGCGAACCCGAGACTCCCGAAGATCGTCGAGTGGATCCGCCACTCCTCCTTCATCATCGCGAGAAAGAGGTCAGGCACCGGTATCACCCTTCACCAGGTCGAGGAAGAAGGACTCCAGGTGCCGGCCGGACCCGACGAGGTCTTCGATCCGGCCGGAGTGAAGAAGCCTTCCGTTGTGGATGATCCCGATCCGGTCGCAGATCTCCTCGGCGATCTCGAGGATATGGGTGGAGAAGAAGATGGTTCCGCCGTCACGGACGTAACTCCGCAGGAAGTCCTTGACCGTCCGCTGCATGATGGGGTCCAGGTTGATCAGCGGCTCGTCGATGAGGGCGAGCCGCGGCTCGTGGAGGAAGGCCTGCGCGAACATCAGTTTCTGCCGGGTGCCCCGCGAGAGATCCTTGCAGAGGACGTCCCGTTTCTCCCGGAACTCCAGCAGGTCGAACCAGCGGTCGCATCGCTCGTCGACGCGGTCGAGGTTCCGGATGCGGGCCACGAAGCGGAGGTACTCCTCGGCGGTGAGGAAACTTGGCGGCGTCTCCTGTTCGGGGATGATCCCGACGAGCTTCCGGACCCGGATGGGATCTCTCGCCACATCAAGCCCCATCACCCGGGCTGACCCGGACGTGGGCCGGATCTGCCCGGTCAGCATCCGGATCATCGTCGTCTTGCCCGAGCCGTTCGGCCCGAGCAAGCCGAAGAGTTCCCCTTCTGCGATGGAGAACGATACCCTGTTCACCGCGGTGACGCTGCCATATTCCTTCGTGAGGTCATTTGCCTCGATCATCTGCCGCACTCAAGTCACGCTCCTCCGGATTTCTGGTGAAGGAACATCGGCAACAGGTGCATATAATATCTTTCCATTCTCTTAGGTCAGCTGCCGGTAGAATCCGCCGAAACTATCTCTACAGTCACCACCATTCTCCCCGCAGGGACCCGAACGTCGTGCAGGTCTTGCCGGTGCGGGACGGCGATAGCCTTCCTGCAGTATATCCGCGATCGGCCGTTGTACACCTGCCGCCCCGGGTCTGCGTCAGGCGGTAGGTATAAGAGTCCGGGTTGATTACCGAACTTCATGGACGAACAGGAACGGTACGCCCGCGCGAAAAACCGGGTCGATGAGATTCGGGGGTTCTACATGCACCTTGCGGCCTACATCGCCGTCAACCTCCTCCTCTTCGGGATCAACATGGTGATCAGCCCCGGGGCGCTCTGGTTCTACTGGGTGACCATCTTCTGGGGGATTGGCCTGGTCTTCCACGCGCTCGGCGTCTTTGTCGGGGGCCGGGTCTTCGGCAGGGAGTGGGAGGAGCGAAAGATCCGGGAGATCATGGAGCGCGAAGAGCGGCGGTGAGCCGGTTCCTGCCCGACCGCCCCCCGTGACAGAAGCACTTATCTGGTGAGGCAGATAATGCCGGTCGGATGAAGACGGAGATACCCTACGACCGGTTCGCCCACGTACCGGAGCGGATCTTCGGGCTGGTCGACCTCGCGTACAACCTCTGGTGGAGCTGGCACTCCACGGCGAAGGTGCTCTTCAAACTGCTGAACCGGGCGGAGTGGAAGATGAGCCGCCACAACCCGGTCAGGATGCTCCTCGACACGCCGCCGCGGTTCTTCGAGCGGGCGGCAGCGAACCCGGAGTACCTCCGCCGCTACGACATCATCATGTACCGGTTCCGGGAGTACATGGTGCCGGGGACGAGCTGGTTTGCGCAGCACTATCCCGGACGGGCACCCCTGACGATCGCCTACCTCTCAAGCGAGTTCGGGCTGCATCATTCGCTCCCGTTCTACGCGGGGGGGCTCGGGATCCTCGCGGGCGACCACGTCAAGTCGTCGAGCGATCTCGGCGTGCCGACGGTCGCCGTCGGGTTCATGTACGCCGAAGGCTACCTCCACCAGCACATGGAGGGGAACGGGTGGCAGAAGAACGTCGCGGAGATCCTGGACCGCGATGCCGCGCCGGTCCTCCGGGTGCTCGACGACGACGGGAAGCAGCTTGTGGTGCAGGTCCCGCTGATCGAGCCTGCCATCTACGTCGCGGTTTGGAAGGTGCAGGTGGGGCGCGTCCCGCTCTACCTCCTCGATACCCATATCGACGAGAACCTCCCCGAGAACCGGAGCATCTCACACCGCCTTTACTTAAAGGAGCTCGAGTGCCGGCTCCGGCAGGAGCTGGTGCTCGGTATCGGCGGGCGGAAGGTCCTCCACACCCTCGGCGTGGACTACTCGGCGATGCACTTAAATGAGGGCCATTCTGCGTTTGGTATCCTCGAGCGGCTCCGGGAACGGCTCGTGGCCGGGATGCCGCCCGATGAAGCACGTGAACAGGTCCGGGGCACCTCGGTCTTCACCACGCACACCCCCGTCCCCGCCGCCCACGACGTCTTCCCCGAAGACCTGATGGCAAAGTACTTCCGGAGCTACTGCCCCTCGCTCGGCCTTACCTGGGACGAGTTCATGGCGCTCGGCGACGATCCGCATAACCCGGGCGGCGGGTTCAACATGACCGCGTTTGCGCTCCGGATGAGCCGCTTCCACAACGGCGTCTCGCAGAAACATGGCCAGGTCGCCCGGGAGATGTGGCAGCCCCTCTGGCCCGACCTCCCCGTTGAGGAGGTGCCGATCGACGCCATCACGAACGGTGTCCACATGCCCACGTGGTTAAACCACCGGATCGAGGCGCTCTTCGACCGGTATATGGATTCGGTCTACCCGAACTGGCGGGAGGACTACGATAACCCGGCTATCTGGGAGGTGGTCGACGAGATCCCGGACGATGAACTCTGGCGCGAGCACCAGTGGCTGAAGATGAAACTCTTTGCCCGCATCCGGGAACGGAAGCGTTTCAAATGGGCGAACCTCCGTGACGAGCCTGCGAACCTCGCGGCCGAGGGGCTCATGCTCGATACCTCGGCGCTGACGATTGGGTTCGCCCGCCGGTTCGCCGAGTACAAGCGGGCGGATATCATCTTTGAGGACCTGGACCGGCTTGACCGGATCGTGAACAACCGCTGGAGACCGGTGCAGTTCGTCTTCTCGGGGAAGGCCCACCCGGCTGATGAACGGGGCAAGCGTATCCTCCAGGAGATCTACCAGTATTCCCAGGATCCCCGGTTCGGGGGCCGGATCTCCTTCATCGAGGACTACGATGAGCAGCTTGCACGCTACATGGTCCACGGTGTGGACGTCTGGATGAACACCCCCGTCCCACTCATGGAGGCGAGCGGCACGAGCGGCATGAAGGCTGGGATGAACGGGGTGCTGAACCTCTCGGTCCTCGACGGGTGGTGGGTCGAGGGTTACAACGGCAGGAACGGCTGGGGTATCGAAGGCCACGTCCCCTATGCGGGAAAGAACCAGGCGGATGCGGAGACACTCTACGACCTCATCGAGAACGAGGTCGCACCGCTCTACTACTCGCGGACAATGGATAACATCCCGCACAAGTGGGTCCGGGTGATGAAGGAGTCGATAAAGAGCATCGCCCCGCAGTACTGCTCCCTCCGGATGCTCAAGGATTACGTCACCAGGTACTACCCCTCGGTCTGTATGTACGCGGCCGAGCCGGGGAAGCAGATGGCCGGCACCGAGGGGGTCTGTCCCACAGAACCCCTTTCTGGCAGATTCAAGGGGTAACGAGGGGTTACGTACGGGTGTATGGGATCCCGTCCGATAGTGGTCCGGCCTGAAGAGAGAGGATTACCCGGCGGTCCATGGCCTGGTCCGGCGTGCGTTTTCGCGCGGCGACGAGGCCCGGCTGGTCGAAGCGCTCCGGGAGTCACCCGGGTTCGCTCCCGCACTCTCTCTTGTCGCGGAGACGGACGGCCGGGTCGTCGGTCATATCCTCTTCTCCCCCGTCGGGACGACCGGCGGCGGCACGGTTCTCGCGCTTGCCCCGGTGGCGGTGGATCCCCCGTTCCAGCGGCAGGGGGGTCGGGTCCGCGTTCGTCCTCCGGGGCTTCTCGCGTGCTGGAGAGAACCCGAACCGGGGGTAGTACTCGGGGTGCCCAATGACGATGACGATGCCGTAGCCGAGCCGCCGGCACGCGAGAAGGGTTTTACGGCACCCTTCCCGGTCCCGGACGAAGCGCTCATGGTGCTCGACCTCCAGCCCGGCGCCGCCGGCACTGCCGGGGGGACCGTCGTCTACCCGCCGGCGTTAGAGATCTGCGACGAGAGCCAAGCATGATGGAAGCCTGGATCACCAGGGCAGCGCTGCTCCACGAATCTCATCGCATACTAATCTGTTCCGGAATAAACGTCCCCCTGAGCGAAACAGTTAACGTTTTTTAACGGTGGATAGCAAACATCTCTACCAGAGGCCATCGTTTGAGGTTCTGATATGGAGTGGAAGGATGTTGTCCCGGTTCTCGCGGGCGGGCTCGTGATCCTGATCGTCGCCCTCGTAGTGAAACCCGTGTTCCTGGGAGAACCGATCGGCTTCCTCTCCCCCGGACCGGCGCCGGTCCTGACACTACCCGTGTATGTCCCGCCCACACCGGCGCCAGTAGTGCCTCCCTTCCCGGAGGGTGGTGCGGCCTACACCCGGAATTTCCGCTGGACGGCGATCGACGGCGGCGTCCAGACGACGCAGGTCCGGGTCCCGGAGGCACTCTTCCTTGCGCACCGTGCGACCCCCCAGGTCGCCGACCCGCTCGCCTGGGGAAGGTATGCCATTGCGGACGCCGACCGGCCGATCCTCGAGGACCTCGCCCGCCGGGTCGCTCCTCCCGCCGGAAACCCGGAGGAGGATTACTTCCGGCTGATGGACCTCATCTTCTTCGTCCAGCAGATCCCGTACGAGCTCGATAGCAGCACGGACTCTTACATCGAAGGGGCCATCCCCCGCTACGCCGTGCGCCAGGGCGAGGAAGCCGGGTACTCCAAATCCCCCGTCGAGATGCTCGTAGACGGGAGGGGAGACTGCGAGGATGCGGCTATCCTGATGGCAGGGCTCCTCGATGCTCTCGGCTACGACACGGTGCTGCTCAGGTACCCGGAGCATATGGCCCTCGGCATCCGGATGAATGAGTTCAACCCCTACTACGCGAAGTACCCGCCGAAATACTTCACGTACGAGGGGAAGCATTACTACTACGTCGAGGGCACGGATTACACTACGATATCCACGGGAAACTCAACGTTTTGGGGAAAACCGTTCGCCATCGGAGACGCCGAAGGCACGGGTATCCCGGGCGTGAAGTCGGGGACACCGGAGATCATCCCTCTCCGCTACATCCCCACGCCGAATGAATACCGCATCCGCCCGGCCCGGTTGCCGGCGGGGGGAGCGTGAGGCCCATGGACCTGAAGGTTCCGAAACTCTCAAAGCCCAAACTCCCGAAGGTTGCCATCAGCCGGAAGCAGGCGCTCACTGCAGCCGGGACGGCGATTTTCGTGGTGCTGATCGCCCTGGTCGGGGGGATGCTGCTCCTCGACTACACCGGAGACCGGCAGGTTGCGACGTTCGGCAGCCATGTGGCGGCATCGGAGGCCGACCTCTCCCTGGTCTCCGGTAAGGCCTCCTCTCTTATGCGCTCTTCTTCAGATGACCTCTCGGTCGCCGAATGCGACGCCTACATGCGGGAGTTTGCGGCCGTCGCCGATTACGGCACGAGAGTCACGGTCTACCACCGGCAGATCGTCGGGGCCGACAGGGTCCCGGAAGCATATGCAGGAGCGCAGTCTGCCTACATCGGGGCGCTCGACAACCTGAACCGCGCGTTCTCGCTCTGGTCGTCGGCTGCGGCCGCCTACGACGCAAAAGCCTATACCACGGCGAAAGAGAACCTCGCCCGGGCGGATGAGGCATGGAGAGAGTACACTGCCGCGATTGAAGACTACGACCGGGAGCTCCGGAGCGCAGAAGAGGGAGGATGGATCCCTCCCGCCTAGACGAGGTACTTCTCCGGAACCAGGATGGAGATCTCGAGCGCTTTTAAGGACCCTGAACGAACGATAAAGTAATAATTCCCGTGCCCCTCGAGAATCGTGAACTGCTCTTTCTTTTCCTTGAATTCGCTGTCCTCGTACGGGAAATCGTTCCGGGAGTAGCGGATGGTCTTGATGTCCCGGTTGGGGTCGTCTTTTTCGTGGATCTCGATTGCAAGCCAGGGGTAATCGCCCATTGGCGTTGCGCTCACATTGACTGCCCAGTACGGGAAGGGAATATGGTAGGCTTCGGTGGCGAGAACGGAGGGAACGGAAGGAAGGTCCGTGCAGGCCACCATCGCGTACCTGGTCATGCCGCCGGAGACCTGGATATTTTCAGGCGGTTTCATCATCGTTGTTGTGGGCGTCGGGGTCGCGATGTGGTAGGTCTGCGGGTCGACGAACCCCACGCTCAGCGGCACCTTATCCCCCCGGATGGGTCCGGCCGGCGTAGGGGCCGGCAGGCCCGCTCCTATCGCCTGCGTCTCTGTCGGCGCCGGTGTCGGGGTGGGGGAGACCGGTTGTGCGTTCGCGGTATCCTCGGTCCCCGTACAACCTGCGGCGACGGCGGCGGCCGCAAGGAGGATGATGAGCAGGATATGGCGCCCTTGCATACTGATCTCTTATTTTACGGCGCTATTAGTAGTTTCTCATCCGTCCCTGAGGCGGGACGGCCGAAAAAAGGTATGCCTCCGGTGGAGGGCGCTTCACGTCCCCTCGAAGGCTTCCATGGCAAGGCCCACGAACGTCTCGTCCGACTGTTCGAACACCTTCTCTACCTCGGCGACACCCACCGGATCGCCCAGTTTCAGCAGGGCCGCGGCGGTCCGCGCCCGGCAGCCCTCGGACCCGCTCGTGCGGAGGGTGCCGCCCACCGGGTCG
>JAENZF010000089.1 GCA_016841385.1 Methanobacteriota archaeon
ATACGCTTCCCCGGTACTGCCGGGAATGCGACTTCCTCGCTATCTGCAACGGGGAGTGCCCAAAGAACCGGTTCACCAGGACACCGGACGGAGAGGAGGGCTTAAACTACCTCTGCGAGGGCTATCGCATCTTCTTCTCCCACGCCGACCGCCCGATGCGGATGATGGCCGACCTGCTCCGGCAGGGGCGGCCTGCGGATGAGGTGATGCCGATGCTTGCTGCAGAAGAGAAGAGAACCGGGAAAATGCCGGCAAAAGTCGGTCGGAACGAACCCTGCCCCTGCGGGAGCGGGCTGAAGTACAAAAAGTGCTGCGGGGGCAGGAGCCGTTAACGATGCAATGTCAGGTCGATTGCCTCCTCATCAGGTTTAAAATACATTTTTTGGCGAAAATATAGTAAATCTCCATTCTCCATCAGGCGTACGTTCCCGGATTCAGATAAAGAAAGACGATAGGCCTGGCCGACAGTCCTGAAGGCCAGATCTGCAGCCGAAAGGAGAATACTCTCGCTGATTTAACGGTTTATCGATATCTTTCTCATCGTTTTCGGACCAGTCCGATCCCCATGATCCAAACCGTGAGCATGAGGTCCTTCGCTGACGAATGAACGATCGTGAAAATATGATCTGGAGGATGCGAAGGAATAAAAGGCCAAACCAGCGAATTTTGACCATTTTATCTGGCTTTTCCTCATCCGATAACATATATATAACGGGTTAAATATTACTGGCCTATCCCCTTCCGCATCGCGTCTGCCGCCAAAAGACATTGCCAGGGCATCAGTGACAGCTGAATGGTCACCTCAAGCGATCATCTCTCCTATTGCATCGAACCTCCGGCAGATGCAGGGGTGGCTATCGGGACTCAATCACGCTTCAATTGGAGGTATACCATGGCAAACCGGAAGATTGTCCCCGACACCGAGTAGTACTTCGAAAAGGAGAGAATGTAATGGCAGAATATGTAGAACGACCCCTCGGGGTCACCATCCTGGCCATACTGGCCGGAATTTTAGCGGTAATAAATGTCATCATCACGCTGCGGTTCCTGGGATTCTTCCCCTGGTTGGGACTGCTGGACATACGCATCTTCAACCTCTGGTATGCGCTGCTCTACGGCCTGCTCGCCTACATCTGGTTCTGGGTTGCCCAGATGCTCTGGCAGGTTGAGCGTCAGGGCTGGATATTCCTGCTGATCATCACGACCTTCACCCTGCTCATGAGTTTCATCACAATGCTCACCGGCGGTGCATGGTACGACAATAACGTGGCCGTACTCCTGAGCGCCCTGATCCTGATCTACATCATGCTGCCGGGGGTGAGGAGGGCGTTCGGGACGGATTGAGGCTTGCATTTTCATCAGAAGGGATGGGAATGCGACGAGTTGTGAGAAGAAAAGATGGTGAGGATAGTGAAAAAGAAGAACGGAATTGTCCACGACGCCGAGTAGTGCATCCTTGAGGCGCGCCATGAGGAAGGGTGGGCTGCCGGGGACGATGAACTCGACAGGAGGCTCCCCCGATTGCGCGAAAAACACGGCAGTCCCCCCAACATCATCCACATCATGTGGGACGATACGGCTTTCGGCGAAGTTGGAATCCCCCATGTCCAGAAGATACGCGTTTCGAAATGCCAGAGATGAACAGACTGGTAGCCGAAGGCGTCTGATAGGCCGGCAAAAGTCGGCCGGAACGATCCCTGCCCCTGCGGGAGCGGGCTGAAGTACAAGAAATGCTGCGGGCGCATGAGCCGTTAACGGTGCGATACTACCCTATAGATTATCTCCCACGATTACAGAGCGCTACACTCTTCCAGATGAACTTGCTCTTCCCATATGTTTACCGAGCGGGGGTGTCTACCGTACCACATATATATTTTCAGCATATTTTGCTTCCATCACAGTATACAAGCATAGGCGCCCCGGCCACGGCATCGAGGACAAGTTCACCAGAGACCTTGCTGAAACGGTCAGCCCCGGCAGATTTGCTGTTCTGATCGAGAATACGACGCAGGACAGTGGTATCGACACCGTCACCACGTACAGGGAAACGATGAGCACGACATTATGGTCTGGCGCACCGGGGCGGACGATGCGTGAGTCGTCCGGTGATTCTGTCGCAAGAAAACAGGCGGAGGCCTCGCCACCCCTCACGTGAGCGCCGGGCGGCGTGTCGTCAAACCTCTCCGGCATTCTTTTTTATGCCGGCATCGTCGGGTGCGTCGGCACCCTTTCCAGCACAGGAACGTCTATGTCAAATATCGCCATCCTCCTCGGGATCTTTGCCACGCTCGTCTTCGCGTATGCCCTCGTCTCAAAGAAAGCAGAGAGTGCAAACATCACGGCACAGATGATTTTCGTGGCGGCAGGCCTGGTTCTGGGTGCTGAAGGCCTGCAACTGATGGAACTTGGTCCCGTCACCGAGTTCACCCTGATTGTCGCTGAGATTGCTCTGGTATTCACGCTCTTCGTCGATGCATCCCGCATCAACCCTGCAGCCCTCAGAGGGAGAGCATCCCTGCCGGGCAGGATGCTCTCCATCGGTCTCCCCCTCACCATTGCCTTCGGAATGGCCACAGCAGTTTTCCTCCTGATCGATCTCTCGCTCTGGGAGGCTGCCCTCCTCGCAGCCATCCTTGCACCCACCGACGCAGCCCTTGGCCAGGCGGTCATAAACAATACTGCAATCCCACAACGTGTCCGCCAGGCTCTGAACGTCGAAAGCGGGTTAAATGACGGCATTTCTGTCCCATTTTTCCTCCTCTTTCTTGCACTGGCGGCGGGAGCGGTGTTCGAACAACCGCTGGGCGCGCTTGCCGTCATCGTTCTTCAGCAGATCGGAGTCGGAGCAACCGTCGGGTTCATCGTCGGCGCGGCAGGGGGCTGGCTGACAGCCCGGTCAGCACGGCGGGGCTGGATCAGCGGCCCGTTCAGGTGGATGTCGCTCGTGGCGCTTGCCCTTGTCGCATGGGCTCTGGCCGAGATCATGGGAGGGAGTTATTTCGTAGCTGCCTTTGTCGGGGGTCTGACGGCAACCACGGTCGAAAGAGGCATCGGAGAGCAGGTGGTAGAGTTTACCGAAACGGAGGGTGAGATCCTCAACCTTGCCGTATTTTTCCTCTTCGGCTTCTTTGGTGCCCACCTGCTGATAGGTCTCGACTGGCGGGGAGCACTGTATGCGGTGCTGAGCCTGACCCTCATTCGGATGATCCCGATTGCGATCTCATTGATCAGGACGAATCTGACCGGCAGCACCGTCCTCTTCATGGGCTGGTTCGGCCCCCGGGGGCTCGCATCGGTTGTTCTACTACTCATCGCCGTTATCGAAGAAGAGAAAATACCCGGCCTCGGCCTCGTCGGGCAGGTTGCAGCCACCACCGTGCTCTTGAGCGTCTTTGCACACGGTATATCCGCTAACCCACTGAGCGAGTGGTACGCCCGGCATGCGGAGCGGTTGGTGCCGGATGCCTCTGAGAATGAGGAGGTCGTGTCAATACCTACTCGTCGAAAAGAGCAGCAATCACTCAAACAAGGGCAGAATAGGGAGAGAAAAACTGGGCGCCCATGATCTGCCCGGTATCCGAAAGCACGGCCGTTCCAGAGATCTGTAACTTCTCACATAGGGATTGGTGACCGGGGGCACGGTCGAGAGAGCAATGATGGCCTCTGCAGAGGAGAAGAGATCCGGGAAAAGGCGGGAAAAATGATCAGCCGCGACGATCCCTGCCCCTGCGGGAACGGTTTGAAGTATAAGAAATGCTGCGGAGGCATGAGCCATTAACGATTCACGGTAGCGGCAGGTCGCCACCGAAATATTCACGGGCAATTATATAAATGACAAGAGGTCTTGTTGGACCCTGCTCACCGATTCTGATGAGGGGGGAGAAAGTATGCCTGAACAATGGAAAGGTATCGTCAATGTCGATACCCGGGATTCGGTTCCGGACTGGACACCGTATGAAGAACCAAAGGCGCCCGAAGGTGCCCCGAATGTCCTGATGATCGTCCTCGACGATGTCGGGTTCTCAGCCATGTCCTGTTATGGCGGACTGGTAGAAACACCGAACATCGACCGCCTGGCAGAAAACGGTCTTATGTATACTCAGTGGCACACGACAGCACTCTGCTCGCCGACCCGGGCATGCCTGCTGACCGGCAGGAACCATACCACCGTCGGGATGGCCTGCATCGCAGAAGCGACCACCGGGTTTCCGAACTCGAACGGTCACATCCCGTTCGAGTGCGCCACCCTCGCAGAGGTGCTGGTCGAGCAGGGCTACAACACATATATGCTGGGTAAATGGCACCTCTGCCCGCAGGAAGAGATGCACCTGGCCTCGAACAAGCGAAACTGGCCGGGAGGTCGGGGATTCGAACGGTATTACGGTTTCCTGGGCGGCGAGACGAACCAGTACTACCCGGCCCTGGTCTACGATAATCACCCGGTCAAGCAGCCGACGATGCCCGAAGAAGGCTACCACCTGACCGAAGACCTGACCGACACGGCGATTGAATTCATCCGGGACGCCAGGCAGATCAACCCGGCAAAACCCTTCTTCATGTACTACTGCCCCGGCGCCACCCACGCTCCACACCATGCTCCGAAGGAGTGGATCGAGAAGTACCGGGGCAGGTTCGACATGGGCTATGAGCGCTACCGCGAGCTGGTGCTTGCACGGCAGAAGCAGATGGGGATCGTTCCCGGGAATACGGAACTGCCGCCGATCAACCCCATCGGCACACCGGAGACCAGGACGGGCCCCGACGGGAAGCCATACCCGGAACTGGACAGCGTCAGGCCCTGGGACTCGCTCTCCGGTGCGGAGAAGAGACTTTTCACCCGGATGGCGGAGGTCTACGCCGGGTTCCTCTCCCACACCGACGCCCAGATCGGCCGGCTCATCAACTTCCTCGAAGAGAGCGGCGAACTCGACAACACCCTGATCGTTCTCGTCTCCGACAACGGTGCCAGCGCCGAGGGCGGGCCGAACGGCTCGGTCAACGAGAACAAATTCTTCAACGGCATTCCGGATTCTCTCGAAGAGAACCTGCAGCTGGTCGACGACCTCGGGAGTCCGAAGACCTACAACCACTACTGCTCCGGGTGGGCGATGGCCTTCAACACCCCGTTCAAGATGTGGAAGCGCTACTGCTACGCCGGCGGCATCGCGGATGCCTGCATATTCCACTGGCCGCAGGGCATTCGGGCAAAAGGGGAGAGACGCCACCAGTACCACCATGCCATCGACGTTGCGCCCACCATTCTCGACTGCATCGGCATCACGATGCCCGATACCGTGAAGGGGTATACCCAGTGGCCCGTCGAGGGCATCAGCATGCGCTATACCTTCGCAAAGGGCGATGCTCCCACGGAGCGGCACACCCAGTTCTACTCGATGCTCGGTTCCCGCGGCATCTGGCACGACGGCTGGAAGGCGGTCACCACCCATCCGACCATTGCCGGATGGGGCCACTTCACCGAGGACACCTGGGAGCTCTACCATATCGAGAAAGATCGCTCGGAGACCCGCAACCTGGCCGATCAGCAGCCACGCAAGCTCCTCGAACTGATTGCACTCTGGTGGCACGAGGCCGGTAAGTACCAGGGGTTGCCGCTCGAAGATCGCACTGCACCGGAAGTTCTGACCAGCCCCCGCCCCCAGCCCGCGCCGCAACGCAACCTCTTCGTCTATTACCCGAACACCGCCCCGATCCCTGAAGGCGTGGCGGTGAATATCCGCAACCGGTCCTACACCATCGCCGCCGACGTCGAGATACCGGGTGGCGGTGCGGAAGGAGTCCTCTTCACCATGGGGAGCAGGTTCGGGGGCCATGCCTTCTACATCAAGGATAACCGACCCCGGTATGTCTACAACTTCGTCGGTGCCGAGCAGGTGATCGCCTCGGACGCCGAGGTCCCTGCCGGCAGGGCCACGCTCTCCGTTGCGTTCACCAAGGAGAGCGAGGAGCCGGAGGGCACCGCACACGGGACGCTCGCGCTCTACATCAACGACCAAAAAGTGGGCGAGGGACGGATCAAGACCCAGCCCGCGTACTTCGATCTCGCCGGCAAAGGGCTTTCCGTCGGACTGAGCCAGGGAGATGCCGTGACCGACGACTATCCCGGCGAGCGGCCGTGGGCGTTTACCGGGACGGTTCATAAGATCATGGTGGATGTCACCGGGGAGCCGTACGCTCACCTCGAGAAAGAAGCGGCCGCGATGATGGCCCGGGAGTAACGGGCCTGAGTGTTTCTGTGAGGTGGAGAACATGATGCGAAGAAGAGCAGCCCGGGAAGGCCGTGAGGAAGGCGCACACCAGTACAAAATGCGCGAGAAACTCGTCTCCATCGGGGATGACTTCTGGATCGAGGACAGTGCCGGAAAAAGGGCATTTAAAGTGGACGGCAAAGCGCTGCGCGTGCGCAACACCCTGATAATCCAGAACACGGAGGGGCAGGACCTCTACAAGATCCAGGAGCGGATGCTCCATATCAAAGACACCATGGAGATCGAACGGGGGGGCGGTGGGACGGCGGCGACAATCAAGAAGGCTCTGATCACGCCGGTCCGTGATCGTTGGACGGTAAGTATCCCCGGGGAGCAGGACTGGGATGTGCAGGGCAACATCCTTGACCACGAGTACCATATCGATGCCGGGCGGGAGCGTGTCGCCGAGGTTTCGAAGAAATGGTTCCGGGTCCGGGACACGTACGGCGTGGAAGTGGAGCCGGGGCATGACGATGCGCTCATCCTCGCCGTTACGGCGGCGATCGACCAAATGACGCACGATTAGGCCGCTATGGGAGAAGAACAGAACGACAGGCAATCAACGGATCCGTAGAGACAGCCCCGCATTGAAGGGTCGGAAGGGCATGGGTAGGCCGGGCTCTTAAATCGGTGCCTTTTCAGAAGTTTGGAGTTCCCTAATTTATATAATCACATTTTTATATTATCTCGCCCATCGTGGTTCGGACCCGCCTCCGGTGTGCACACTTTCGGAGAGAAGTACGAAAGATCGCAGGCAGAAGCACTCTGCCGGTGCATTCGTATTGCAGCACGAGAGCAGTGAATCGCTGGGTGCGGGCAAGCAACCTATGAATTTTGTTAAGGGGGAATACAGGAATGGCAGAAGTGATGTATGGTCCGATGCAGCTCCTGGTCATCGGATTCAAGAACCCGGATTTCCATGGTCAGATTCGGCAGGCGCTCGAGCCGGCAATGGAGACGGGTGTTATCAGGTTGATCGATCTCCGGTTCGTGTACAAGGATGCGAACGGCGACGTCAGCGCCATGGAGGCCACGCAGCTCGACGAGGCGGAGCGGCAGCGCTTCGGCGCCGCCGTCGGAGCGCTCATCGGCCTCGGCGCCGGCGGGGAAGAAGGAGCACGGAGAGGCGTAGAGACCGGCACCATGGCGGCTGCCCAGCGGACCTTCGGCATGACCGAGGAGAACGTCCAGCGAATCGCAGACGACATCCCGAACGACAGCGCCGCCGCGGTCTTCCTCATCGAGCACCTCTGGGCGAAGGAACTCAAGCAGGCACTCCGCGATGCCAACGGATACCTCATCGCCCAGGGCATGGTCACCCCGGAGGCGCTCGTGATGGCCGGAGCGGCACTCCGGGACGCGGTCGAATCTGCTGAAATGGAGGAGAAGAAGAAGCCGATGGCGGCAGCGGCACGCTGAAGCGGTGCCGGGCCAGACTCGGCCTCTTTTTACCGGGGTAGATATCGATGGGGGTAAACTCCCCCACGGCGGGTCTCAGAAACCCCTTCCGTTCGGGATGGGCGGTAGCCCGTCTTCCCCGCAGCATTCCCATCCAGCCGGATACGGGAGAGCACCGGAATACCTCAACATCTATCGTTCCACTCTCGCTCTCCCAGGATAACCCATACAAGGATCGCGGGAGAAAGCGGCAGGGTGATGAGCAGCGATCATCATCAAACGGCAGAGATCTAACCGATAACGATAGAAAGATCAGGGTCGTTCTTGATGTGATGACCTTCGGAATGATCGAAGAACTCCTCGAAGACTGCGGACTTGCGCTCTCTATGGAAGAGGTCGAGGAGGAAGAATCCCTCTCGCTCAACGAGGCGCAAGAGTACTATGCGCAGATGAAGAAGCGATAGCATGGCCCTTTGCCGCTATAAGAAGACATTTTTGAAGGATCTGGCAAGGGTCCATCCGGACTACGGGGAAAGGATCGAGGCCCTGGTGTTCGAGAAGATCCCGGCATCGGAGAATCTCTTTACGGATTTTGATGTCTGAAAGATCCGGGTTGTCCATCTTTTGAATTGCCTTATATGAGTGATTCATTGAAGGAATACAGGACAGTCTCCGGGTTGTATCGCTATCCACTGATACCTATATGAAGGTATCAGT
>JAENZF010000090.1 GCA_016841385.1 Methanobacteriota archaeon
CAGGTCTTCCGACGAGACCGAGGGCTGCGATCGCCCCCTGCCGGAGTTCCTCCTCGTCCGCGCGGAACGCCTCGATGAGGGAGGGGACGGCATGCTCGCCGATATCCCCGAGCGCACCCGCGGCACGCCGCTGCACGTCCACGTCCGGGTCGCCGAGCGCACCGAGGAGAGCTTCGATGGCGCTCTCTCCGCCGATGCTCCCGAGCGCCAGCGCCGCACCCCACCGGACCCGGCCGTTTCCGTCGTGGAGGCTGGCAATGAGCTCCTCTCGTGCGGCCTCGCCGATCGCCCCGAGCGCCAGGCCCACCCTGCTCCGGACGTAGGTGTCCTCATCGTTGGGCGCCGCCATCAGCGCCGGAAGCGCCGCCGCATCACCGATCTCGCCGAGAGCGACCGCGGCCATCCACCTGACGTCGACGTGTTCGCTCTCGAGGCTCTCCGTGAGCGGGCCGACGGCCGGAGACCCCAGTCTCCCGAGCGCCTCCGTCGCCTTCCAGCGGACGCCGCTCTCCGGGTCGGCGAGGAGGGCGGCGAGCGGCCCGACCGCAGCGGGAACGCCCGCGTCACCGAGGCATCCGGCCGCCTGATAGCGGGTATCCGGGTTCCGGCTCGATAACCTGGCGATCAGCCTTCTCGTATCCCGGTCGCATGCGGGTGCGTCGGGCTCACCTATGCGGAAGTGCAGGCCGTCGTGCCGCCGGCCCGAGATGTCGAAGAGGTACCCGAGGAGGTATGTGCCGATGATGAAGACCCCCGCACGCACGAGGGTATCCGGAGTCAGAGGCCCGAGGAAGACGTATTCCACGACGATATGGAGCGCCGCGATCACGAACCCCAGGTATACCGCCCGTCTCCGGTACCAGAATGCGGCGAGGACGAGCACCGGGTAGAAGAAGTAGGTATACGCAACTCCGGTGCCGAAGAGGAGTCCCAGCAGAACGGAGATCGCCGTGACGAGGGCGATGATCGCAAGCCTGCACCATTCCCGTGAGTCCCCCGGCAGACCTGCAGGATTCATCCTGAAGAGTGGGTGCGGGCCGCATCCATAAAGAGTTTGTGCGGCGGGGCCTGGGCCTCACCGCTGCGCTGCAGCCGCGGTCTTCACCTTCCCGCCGCCGGTCTCCTCGAGTTTCGCAAGCGACGCCTCGATGAACGCGGGAATGTCGTCCGGTCTCCTGCTCGAGACCAGGTTGCCGTCGACCACCACCTCCCGGTCGATGTACTCCGCACCGGCGTTTTTGATGTCCTGGGCGACGGACTTCCAGCCGGTGATCTTCCGGCCCTCGAGCACCTGCGCGGTGATCAGGAGCTGAGGCGCGTGGCATATGGCGAGGACCGGTTTGCCGCTCTGCATGAACGCACGCACGAACTCAACAGGTGCATCGTGGGCGCGGAGTTTGTCGGGCGAGTAGCCGCCCGGTATGAAGAGCGCATCGAAGTCGTCCGCCGATATGTCTGATGCGGCCCGGTCTATCGTGACCGGCGTCTGCTCCTTCTTCCCGTGCACCGTCTCTCCTGCGGAGAGGCCGACGTGGACGAGGTCGTGGCCGGCCTCCCTGAACGCCTCTCGAGGTCGCGTGTACTCGACATCCTCGAACATATCCGTGATCAGGACTGCTATTCTGCTCATCACCATTCCTCCCCGGGCCGGACCCCCGACCCGGCCCCCGATCAGTTCGGCCGGATATAATCTTACCGGCAGGACGGCAGGCCCGGGGCTATCCGCCCGCCACTGCAACCTTTCTGTGGACGTCGGAGCGTTCTCTATACCTTTTTATAGCGCGAGACGGAACCGGAGATGTATGGCCGTGCCGACTCAGGAGCCGGGAGAGGTTGGGCCCACGGGAGAAAGGCCTCTGCCCGACTGGTACAGCCTCTCGCTCGAGGAGATCGGGCGGGAACTCGGCACCGGCCCATCGGGCTTGAGCGCGGAGGAAGCGGAGGAGCGGCTGCAGCGCTACGGGGAGAACGTCCTCCGGGGGGAGGCACGGGAGACGCCTCTCCAGGTCTTTATGCGGCAGTTCAAGAGCGTCCTGATCGTCATCCTGATCATCGCCGCGGCGGTCTCGTTCTTCGTCGGCGCGTACCTGGACGCCACCGCCATCCTCATCATCGTCGTCTTAAACGCGGTCCTCGGCTTCTCCCAGGAGTGGCAGGCCGGAGAGGCGATCGAGGCGTTGAAGAAGTTGCTCGTCCAGCGGGCCGTGGTCATCCGCGGCGGAGAGCAGCAGGAGATCGATGCGTCCGGGCTCGTGCCGGGGGATCTCGTCGTCCTCGAGATGGGAGAGCGGGTGCCCGCCGACCTCTTCATCGTCGAGACGACGTCGCTCGAGGTGGACGAGGCGCCGCTGACGGGCGAGTCATCGCCCGTCGATAAGGCACCGGGGTCGCTCCCTTCCCCGACCAGCCTTGCTGAGCGAAGCAACATGGCTTTTGCGGGCACGACGGTCGTCAACGGGCGGGGACGGGGCGTGGTCGTCGCCACCGGGATGCAGACGGAGTTCGGCATGATCGCCGGCCTCTCCCAGCGGGTCGAAGACGAGACGACACCCCTCTCCCGGCAGATGGACCGCCTCGGCCGGGACCTCGGGCTGATCGCCATCGGGATCGCGGTGGTTGCGGTCGCCGTCGGTCTCCTGCAGCAGCGGGAACTCCTCGAGATGTTCCTCATCGGCGTCTCGCTCGCGGTGGCGGTGATCCCGGAAGGTCTCCCGGCGGTCGTGACGCTCACGCTCGCCCTCGGCATCAAGAGCATGATGCGGAGGAACTGCCTGATCCGCCATCTCCCGGCAGCGGAGACTCTCGGCGCGGTCTCGGTGATCTGCACCGACAAGACGGGGACGCTCACCCGGAACGAGATGGCGGTCGTCCGGGTGAGGACGCCCGACGCGGAGGTCGCGGTGACCGGGACCGGCTATGCCCCGGAAGGGGAGTTCCTTGTCGGGGCGAGCCCCGTCGACCCCATCGCGAACCCGGGGCTCGCCCGGTTCCTCCGCACCGTGCTCCTCTGCAACCACGCGACCGTCTCTCTCACGGAGGGGGGGTGGCGGATCCTCGGCACGCCGACCGAGGGGGCGCTCGTGGTCGCGGCGGCCAAAGCCGGCCTCTCCCGCGAGGATGCTCCGGAGGCGGCGAGGGAGTTCTCGTTCAACTCCACCCGGAAGCGGATGACGATCATCTACCCCGAAAAGGAGGGAGACGTCGCCTACGTGAAGGGGGCGCCGGAGGTGCTGCTCTCCCGCTCGTCCCGGCTGCTCCGGGGAGGTTCGGTCGTGGTGCTCACAGAAGACCTCCGCGATGCGATCCTCGCGGAGATCGCCGGGTACGCGTCCGGCGGGCTCCGGGTGCTCGGGGCGGCATACCGCCCGCTCCCCGGCGGTCTCGAATGGACCGAGGAGACGGTGGAGGAGGACCTGATCTTCCTTGGGTTTGCCGGGATCGTCGATCCCCCGCGCCCCGAAGCGGCAGAGGCGATACGGCTTTGTCGGAGCGCCGGGATCGACGTGATCATGATCACGGGGGACAACCCGCTGACCGCCTACGCCATCGCCCGGGACCTCGGCCTCTCGAGCAAGGGAGCGCTGACCGGGGCCGACCTCGAGGCACTGACCGACGATGAACTCGAGGAGCGTCTCCGGACGACGAAGGTCCTCTCCCGGGTCACGGCGGAGCACAAGCTCCGGGTGATCGATATCCTTGCCCGGGAACGCGCGGTCATCGCCATGACCGGCGACGGCGTCAACGATGCTCCGGCGTTGAAGAAGGCGAGCATCGGGATAGCCATGGGCATCAAGGGGACGGACGTGGCCAGAGAGTCGAGCGATATGGTGCTCGTGGACGACAACTTCGCAAGCATCGTCGCCGGCGTCGAGGAAGGAAGGCGGGAGTACGACAACATCGCCAGGTTCACCCGCTACCTCCTCTCCTCCAACGTCGGGGAGCTCGTCGCGATCGTCGGCGGGCTCTTCCTGGGCCTGCCGCTGATCCTCATCCCCATCCAGATCCTCTGGATCAACCTGATCACGGACGGCCTCACCGCCATCGCGCTCGGTCTCGAGCCCGCCGAGCGGGACGTCATGCAGAGGCGGCCGCGGGATCCCGATGAGTCCATCCTCACCCGGAACGCCTACCTCGTCGTCCTCATCCTCGGGGTATGGCTCGGTCTCCTGACCATCTACGTCTTCTCCGGCATCTATGCGGTTGATATCGACCGGGCGCGGACGATGGCTTTTTCCGGCCTCATCATCTTCGAGCTCTACAACGTGCTGAACTTCAGGTCGTTCCGGTTCCCGCTCCACCGGATCGGGTTCTTCTCGAACCCCACCCTGATCCTCGCGGTCCTCGGGAGCCTCGCCCTCCAGGCGCTGGTCGTCTACGTCCCGGTCCTGCAGACCTTCCTCGGGACCGCACCACTGACCCTCGGAGACTGGGGGCTGCTCGCCCTGCTCGGCCTGCCGGTGCTGCTCGCCGGGGAGGCCTACAAGATCCTCCGGCTGCGAAGAGGGAGAGATCCCGGGACGCTTCCCGTGCCGGCCTGAATCGGGAGAAGGAGTGGCGGCGATCCCGAGCATCGCTCACGGGACGGCCTCTTCGTCCCGTCCCCGAATCCCCGTCGCCATGGGGATTGGGACGGCACTCCGCTGGTTCAGGTTCGTCGTCCTGTGAGCCGGTGTTACCAGGTCGGTGGGGTTCGGTGTTCCCGGGTCGCCTCGACCTCCTGGAGCCGGCCGACTACCCACTTATACGCGGTCCCGGCCGCCTCCCGAACCGAGGCGCTCGGGTCCTCGTTTCGCATCCGGTCGAGCGGCTCTCTCGCCTTCGGGTCGGCGAGCGTCCCGAGGGAGAGGGCCGCCTGGGACCGGACGAACTCGTCCTCATCGTCCAGTGCCCGGATCAGTCCGTCGACGTCCCGGGCATCACGCATTGCATCGATATCGTCCAGTGTCGCCATAACAATCTCCTGTTCGTCTTTCGCGTTGACGTGCAGGTGCACGCGGTATATATGCTTTTCCGGGTGGACGGCCGGTATCGTTCGAGAAGATGATCAGGATCCTGCCCGCCTACGTCTCGAGGAGCCAGCCCTCCACCACCTTCTTCCCCGCGAGCCTCCCTGCCACCCGGGCGTGCGCGAGCGACGCGGCCCGCCGGACGCCCGCGTCCGGGTCCGAGAATTTCAGCCGCTCAAGCGGTTCGAGCGCCCGTTCGTCGCCGACGTTGCCGAGGGCTTCCGCCGCGGTCAGCCGCACAATCTCGGCCGGGTCTAAAAGCGCCCCAATCAGCCCGTCGATATTCCGCGACCTCCGCATGGTGTCGATATCCTTCTCTCTCATCCAAGACCTTCCTGACCGGCTGGTGCGGCGTGACTATGGGTTGTCGCGTAATGAACGTTGCGGAGAGCGACGGACGGAACGTCCGGAGCTCGAGAAAACGCGAAGCGTTTTCGAGGGCGATGTTCGGCCTTTCAGGCCGAACGGAGTTTGAGAAGCCGTCATGCTTTGAGCCGCGACGGGCCGCAGGGTGCGACGTTCCAACGGAACGGAGCAGGAGCACGAAGGTGCGACGGACAATGTCCGGAGCTTGAGAAGGCCGAAGGCCTTCGAGCCGTCGCGTAAGAAGACGCGGAAGCGTCTTCGAGCAGGAGTTCAAGCACCGTATAAAAGAGTTTGACGGGGATGGCGGACCGGAGCCCCCCTTCACGACGTCGCGACCTCGACGCACTCCTTCCTCGTCCCGATCCGGGCGAGCGCCCCGCACATCCCCGGGACGTAGGCGAGGGCTTTCCCTGAGTCCACCATGATCGACGCGAACTCGTCCATCCGTGGCGAGACGACCATGCACGTGTCCGGGATCACCCGGGCGCCGCTCCGCTCGATGGCGGCTACGAGGTCGGAGTTCTCCTGTGCGACCCCATGGGCGGCGAAGATGTAGAAGGGCTTCGTCGTCGTCTTTCCTGCAAGAAGGTCCGCGAGTTCGCGGAGTTCGTCGGCGGAGCAGTGCGGGCACCCGACCGCGACCGCCTCGACATCGTTCTCCGTAAAGAGGGCTTCGACCTCGTCCTCGCTCACCGTCACCCGGTCGAGATCGGCGGTATCGAACGAGAAGACCCGGGCCTCCGGAGTTATCTTATCGACGTGGAAGAGGGCAACCGCGCCGGTCGCCGCCATCGCGGCGCCGAGCGCTTTGAGGTGGTCGCGGCCCGGCCGGATCCCCTGAAAGATCGGTATCCGGTTCCCCACTTTCTTCCCCGCGACGTGCCCGATGGCGCCCCAGTGGTCGGCCCGCGGACCCGTGCCGCTCTCGACCTCGACGACGACCTGCGGCCGCCGGTTGGCGACGATGTGCAGCCCGTAGTACGGGGTCTTCCCGACGATCGCCGCCGCAAGGGCGCTCGGCCCGCCTTCCCGGTTGGTCCGGGCGCCTAAAACCGAGTTCGCGTAGGCAACCGCCGACGACTCCGACCAGGCAAGATGTTCCCCGTACTCCGTGATGCGGAGGTAGTAGGGCGTGCAGGTGCACTCGAGCCTGATCCCGAGCCTCCGGTAGGCCTCGATGACCTCCGTCTGGCGGCTGGCGAACTCTTCGGCGATCCCGAACTCCCGCCACCCCTCCTGCGGCATCCCGATGGGGTTCAAGACGGTCGGGACCGCCACCCGGGCGTTGAGGCTCTGCAGCCAGGCAAGCCCCCACCTCCCGATGGTCTTATACGATGCACCGCTCACCTGGGCGCTCGCAATCGGGACGAGCCTCTCGGCGTCGTAGACTCCCCCGAGCGCGACCAGGATCTCCATCATCTTCTGGCGTGTCTCACCGAACTCACCGGCGAGCACCTTCTCGTCATCGTTATCGAGATACAACTACAGCCACTCCGCTCTCCTGAATTCGTCCTCTCTCCCCATAACCATCGTGGCATCGACCCCGACCTTCACGTTCGTCCCGTCGGAGAGGCGCGTCGGGTCAAGCGACGAGCCCCGCACCCCGGTGATGACCATGATGTCGGTATCGCCCCGCACTCGTGTCGCGATCGCGTACTCGACGTCGTGGGGGTCGTGGATATCGATATCCTCGTCCACCACCACGACGTGTTTTAGTGAGGTGTGGGCGGCAAACGCCGCCATGATGGCATTTTTGGCGTCGCCCTGCGTATTCTTCCGGATCTGCACCACCGCGTGGAGGTAGCCGGCGCCGCCTTTCGTGAGGAGGACGTCTTTCACCGTCGTCACCTCGCCGACAGCGCGGTAGATCTTCGGCTCGTAGGGCGCTCCCATCAGGAGTTTGTGCTCGTCGCCCGCGGGGAGGATGCCGTGGTAGATGGGGTCCTCCTTGCAGTACATCCGGGTGAACTCGATCACCGGCTGCTGCCGCACCGGGTCGTAGGTGCCGGTGATATCGACAAACGGCCCTTCTTCAGTCTTTTCGGCCCCGATGTAGCCCTCGAGGACGATCTCGGCGTCGGGGACCCGGACGCCGTTCTCGCACTCCCGGACGGCGAGTTCCCCGCCCATCAGCTCCGCCGCGTAGGCAAGTTCCTTCCCTTCCGGGACACGGGTGCAGGCGGCGAACGTCACGAGCGGATGGGTGCCGACGGTGACCGCGACCGGGAGTTTCTCACCCCGGGCGAGCGCCGCCTTAAGGAGGGTGTGAGTGTGCCTCCCCTCCACCAGGCGGGCAACGACCCTTCTGTCATCGAGGACCATCATCCGGTGTATGGAGGCGTTCTCCACACCCCCGTAGCGCGAGAAGACGATCCCGGACGTGAAGTAGCGCCCGGCGTCCCCCGGAAAGTGCTTCATGACCGGGAGGCGGGAGAGGTCTGCGGGAACGCCGCCCTGGCACCGCCCGCCGTCCACCACGCGGCCGCTGTAGGTGGCGGCCGCAAGATGCCTGACCAGGTCCCGCTCCTCCACGCCGAGCGCCGCTGCAAGCGATCGCCGGTCGGAAAGAAGGTTCATCACCCCCCGGTGGCCGTCGAGGTCGTGGAAGAAGAGGATCTTCTCGGTCCGGCTCGCTATACGGGGAGCCTCATACACGGTCGAGCAGGGGCTCTCGATATCCTCGACCCTGCCCTGTTTCCGCATCATCGCTATGAAATCACGCATCGTATCCGCTCCATCGGGATCCAAGACGGTGCTTGACCCCCATGTGGTCGAGCACCCGGGCCACCACCATATCGACGAGGTCGTCGATCGTCTCCGGGTGCTGGTAGAAAGGAGGACTTGCGACCATCACGGTCGCGCCGGCCTC
>JAENZF010000091.1 GCA_016841385.1 Methanobacteriota archaeon
ACGTGACGGCGGGCGAGCACAACCTCTCGGTCCAGCTGGTCAATAACGACCACACACCGCTCATACCGCTCATATTTGAGACGGTGAACGTCACCGCCGACGGGAACGTAACCCCGGCAGAGAACGTGACCACGGAGGCCCCGCCGGAAGAAAGGGTCATCCCTTAAACGACCCCACTTTTTTTCTTCCGGACTCCCGGCGGGCCGGTGTATGCGGTCAGGCATGGATGCCGAACGCGAGGGCTTATGTTCACTTCTCCCCTACTATTCAGTAGAATGGCCATATGCGGGATCAGCAGGGATCTGCTTGCGATGCTCTGCGAACTTGGGCGGGAACATCATCCGAACGAGTTCGTTGCCGTGTTGCGGGAGCAGGACGGCGTTATCCGGGACCTCGACCTGGTGCCCGGCACCATCGTCGGGGAAGAGAGTGCCTCGTTCTTCATCGATATGCTCCCGCTGGACATACATCAGGCTGGCAGCGCCCATAGCCACCCGAACGGCGTCCTCTCGCCGTCGTCGGCGGATCTCAGGTTCTTCCCCACGGTGGGGCGCTATCACGTCATCGTCGGGTACCCCTATACGGAGAGGGACTGGCGGTGCTACCGGGCGGACGGCAGCCCCACGCACCTTGAGGTGGTCGAGTGATCCGCGTGGTCGCAACGGGGACGTTTGATATCCTCCACCCGGGGCACCTCTACTACCTCGAGGAGTCCCGGAAACTTGGTGACGAACTCTCCGTGATTGTGGCGCGGGACGCGAACGTGAAGCATAAGCCGCGACCGATCCTCCCGGAGGCGCAAAGGCTCCGGATGGTCCGGGCATTAAAGCCGGTCGACCATGCGTCCCTCGGCGACCTCCACGATATGTTCAGGCCGATCGCGGAGATCCGGCCCGACATTATCACGCTCGGGTTTAACCAGCATTTCGACGAGGAGAATCTCCGGCAGAGACTCCGGGACCGCGGGCTCGACGCGGACGTCGTCCGGATACCTGGATATCCCGGCTCACTTTCCAGTTCATCGAAGATCATCGAGCGTATCCTGAATACCCGGGCCCCCCCCCGTCCCACCGGCCCCGCCGGTGAGGGGGAGTGATCCCGGGAAGCGCGGGTACTCACCCGCAGGTGATGGCGGTTCATGCGGCAGATTGGTGTATGGGGCGATGACGGGGTTGACGACCAGATCAGCTGGTTGAAGGTCTCGGTTCCGTTTCTGCTCTGCGGGCTCTTTTTTGCTGTCGTATGGTTCTTCCTTCCGGCAGAGCAGTGGCTCCTGCTCATAGGGATGATGGTTGCCTACATCGTCCCGCCGCTCGGCCGGGAGACGATCATCCCGGTCTGCATCCTTCTCGGCATTCCCTGGTGGCTGGTCGCGCTTGCCCTGGCATTCCTGGACTTCGCCGGCGGGCTCTTCATGGCCTGGAACTTTCCGCTGGTCCTGCGCATCCCCTACATCGGGCCCTGGGTCGGCCGGTTCATGGCGGCGGGCAGAACCTTCCTGGACCGGCGGCCCTGGCTTGAACGGCTCTACTTCGTCGGTCTCATTGTCTTCGTGAGCGTTCCCTTTGACGGGTCGGGGAGCATCGTCGGCTCCGTCGTCGGGAGGATGCTCGGGATGACGAAGACGGAGGTCCTCTCCTGCATCACTATCGGCGGCATCATCGGCAGTTTTGCCATCGCCCTCGGTATCGACTATATCGCGAACCTCATTCCGGCGGGGACGGGGCTCTGGGTGTCGCTCGCCGTCTTCCTCCTGATCGGCACCGCACTCCTGGTGATGTACCGGAGTTATTCGCGGAGGCGGGAGACGAACGCCTGATCTTCGGAGGTAAAAGCGGTGATTCTCCTCTGTCGGGGAAGACTCCCGTGATCCCTCTCCAGGGGTGTCAAACGGGATAGATGGCCTCCCCCGCGCCGGAGTTGGCGCAACACAAACAGAAACTATAATACGTGGCCCGGGGGATTGATCATCCTAACCTGTCCGGAGAGACCCGGACAGAGTCCGGAGAGCGGCAGTACGCGATCTTTCCGGAACGGCAAGGGGTGGCTCCGTTCTGCCGCCCGGGACGATCAGAGTATGGATCCGCATACAACGAACCGCTTGGCGGCAGGCGTTCCTCTGGAGCAGCATGGTAGCGATCCGGACTCTCAGGACGGAGAGGGTTCTGTCGCCGGCGAGACGCCGGTCGAGATGCCTGGCATTACTGCCGCGATGTTGCGGCAGGTGATCGAGACCTCGCTCTCCGGGATCTGCATCGTCGGCCGGGAGGGGCGTATTGTCTTTGCCAACGCTTCGTTGCTTGCCATGTGGGGGTATGACCTGCAGGAGATGATCGGAAAACCTGCGACCCTCCTCTGGCTCTCCCGGGGAGAGGGGCAGGACTGTATCGGCTCCGCTCTCTCCGCCGGGCGGTGGAACGGGACGGTTGCCGCCCGGCGGAGAGATTCATCGTCTTTTGACGTCAGGATATCGGCCAGCACCGTCCATGACCCCGAGACCGCCAATGTCTGGCTCCTCCTCTCCTGCATCGAGGTTGCCACGCAGGGGAAGGCAGAGGACGCACCCGGTTACCGCCGCAGCCTTGAAGCGGCCGTCGCGGCGATGCCCGCACGGTTCATGGATCCAGCAGAGATCGATCCGGCTATCGACGACTCGCTCGAGGACCTCGGCCGTGCATGTGGGGTATGCAGGGCCTACCTCTCCCTCTTCAACGATCCCCGGACACTTCTTGGCACTACGCACGAGTGGTGCCGCCCGGAGCAGAACCCCCGACGGGGAGAGTCCCGGAAGTTCCTCCCGAGCGATCTCCCCTGGTGGGTCGTGCAGATCCTCAAAGGCGAGACCGTGTTCATGGAAGGAGCGTCCGGTGAAGGGCGGCAGAGCAGGGAGGAACGCGAGTTCCTGAAGCGGCACGGTGCTACCGCAATGCTGATGGTTCCGCTCCGGCTGAAAGAGGCGGTCGTCGGCTTTGTCGGGTTTGACCGGAACACCGACGACGCCCGGTTCACGGACGGGGATGTGACGCTCCTCTCTGCCGCCGTCCACATCATCGCTAGCGCACTCGACCGGAAGCAGTCCGAGTACGTCTTTCGAGAGTCGGAAGACCTCTACCAGATTGTCCTTGACGCCATCACCGATACCGTCACCGTCGTCGACACCGGGCTCACCCTTCTTCTCGCGAACGACGCCTTCGTCGCCTGGTGCGAAGAACTCGGGCTCCCGACGAACGTCGTCGGAAAGGATCTCTTCGTCGTCCTGCCGTTCCTCCCTCCCGCCGCGAGGCAGCTGTACGAACGGGTCATACGAACCGGTCGGCCGCTGACATCGGAACGGACTCTCAAATTCGGCGACCGGACCATGATCCTCCGGGAGATGCGGATCCCGATATTCGAGCACGGCGAGGTCGCGAGGGTCGTCACCGTCGGCCGGGACATCACCGCCCAGAGAGAGGTTGAAGACCTGAAATCAAAGGCCTACGCTCAAATCGAGCGGAACATGGAGCAGTTTGCACTGCTGGCCGACCATATCCGGAACCCGCTCCAGGCAATCATGGGGCGTGCCGAACTGTTTGACGATGCCGAGGCGACGGAGAAGATCCGGCAGCAGGTGCAGCGGATCAACGTGATCATCAACCAGCTCGATGAACGGTGGGCGGAGTCGAGGAAGCTCTCCATGTTCTGGCGGAAGTACTCCTGATACTGTCCTGCACTATCCCGTTCCTCTCACTCCGTATCCCTGAGTGAACCCCAGGCCCGGTTCCGTTCGAGGATAACCCAATAGCGCCGCAGCTCGGCCTCTGCCGCCCGGTATCCGGGGTAATGGTCGCCGACGAGAAGCCAGAAGCGCTTTGAGTGGTTCTGCTCGCGGAGATGGGCAGCCTCGTGGACGACGATGTACTCCCGCAGGGGGTCGGGAAGGGCTATGACACGCAGGTTGACGTTCAGGTTGCCGAGCGACGAGCAACTCCCCCACTTGGTCCTCTGCAGCCTCACCGCGATCTGCCCCGGGTCCTGGCCCGCAAGGTCCGGGTAGGCCTCCAGTCGGTTCAGGACCTCCTCCTTCAGCATCCGGGAGAGGCTTCTCCGAAGAGCGGGGACGGATGGGCAGGTGACGACCCCGCAAGTCCCGTCGACAGCAAACCGGGCACCCGGGACCAGGCGGTGGAACCGCCCGTGCAGGAGGAGTTCGTCCTCCCGCCCGCACCCTTCGGTGGCCAGCCGGTCAAGTTCCTCGCGCCGCTCCTCGATCCAGGCCGCGTTGCGCTGCAGGAACCCCCCGATGTCGAAAGATGGGGGGGCGACCACCCGCAGGGTCCCATCCGGCCGCACCTGGAGGCGGGCGGCCCTTACCGGCTTCCGGACGACGGTCATGCCGCCCGGGACTCTTTCCTGCCCTCCCCCGTTCATGGTACCAGTACTGGGACGGCGGCAAGAAAAACCCCGTGATCCGGCACGTACCTATACCTGATGAGAACAAAGAATTACAGTAGGGCTCCCGCTCACGGGTGGGCGGGTGCAGAGGGTGGCATTATGAAGGAGAAGGAACTGAAGATCGGCGATATCGCGCACCTCACCGGGATCTCGGAGCAGGATGTCCGGACACTCGTCCAGACCTATGACAGCCTCTTTACCTACCGGACCATCGGCCGGGTCAGGCTCTTCCCGCCAAAGGCGGTCGGGATTGTCCGGGAACTCATAGAACTCTCCGGGAGGGGCCTCGCGCCGGAAGAGATCGCTGAAGAGATTCGATCCGGCAGGAAACCGGGTGCACCGGAGGGGCCGGCGGAAGGGGTCGGGCGAACCGGGGTCCCGCTCCCGCCTGAGGTGGCGATCGATCTTGGGGTGATGCGGGATACGCTGGCCCGGCAAGAACGCCGTATCGCACGTCTGGCCGATGATCTCGACCGGGAACGGGAACTGAGGAGGGAGGAGGCCGTCCGGCTCCAGAAGACCATCGATCGTCTGCGGGAACGGCTCGACGGGCAGCAGGAGCAGCTTGCGGTCGTCGCGCAATGGGTGGATTACTTCGATCAGCAGATGGATGAGGTCTCCCGCCCGGTGCTTGAACGGGTCCGGCGAACCGTTGGGAAGAGGAAAGATCCCGGGCAGCCGTGCGGTCGCTCCGACTGACGGGGCAGTCGTTCCCGCCCCTGCCCCGCCGGGAGTAACCCCCGGTGCGGCTCTCGTCCCGGAACAGGTGAAAGACTCCCCGAAACCGTGTGCGTGCGGTCCGGGGTTGCCGGATACCGCCTGTTCGCTACGTCTATATAGCGATTGTAGTAAACTATAATACCTAACAGTATAAAATTAGCAAAATTTAAATACGATCCCCGCTACCGGCATGCGAGGTGATCGAGATCTATCAGCAGAAGATGGCCACAGTATTGACCGTCGCCATTCAAGCCCTGGTTGTTGGCGGGTTAATAGCCTGCATCGTCGTTGGAACACAGGATCGGCCGTCTCCCGTGGTTTCGCCGGCCGGCGAAACCCGGCATGTGGATTACCAGTCCGAGAGCGCCTTGCCTGCCGCGTACCCCATCGTCGGTCGCGAGCCGGGGATCCGGTTGATGAGCATCCCAACTGGTTCCGGAGGGGTCGGCCCCTCCGGGGAGAACACCATCTCTTTTTGGGTGTAGGATCGTCTTCCTAGCCCATCACGATCTGCACGGCCGTCGGGTATCTGTTCATGATGGCGTACACGAGAGGTTTCGCTATCCAGACCCTCCCGCCCTGCATCCTCCGGAGAGGGCTTATCTCCTGGAGGGTCTGGAGGGCCTGCAGCGCAGCCTCATCCGCGAGGAAGAAACTGTCCGGGACCGTGGAGTCGAAATAGAAGAGGATCGGAAGCCGGAGTCGTCTCTGCAACTCCCCCGGGAAGGCCTGCTCCAGCCGGAGGAGGACGTCGGGGTCGAAGTCGTACCGGTTCCCGCCCTTCGTGATGGACGATGGGTGCTCCTCTCGCAAGAGCCGGGAGAGGCTTTTGCGTTCCGCAACGACGCCGTCGTTGATCCTGCCGATCTCAAGCCGCATCCACCTTAAGAGAGTCGACTCGTCGCCCGCTGATGGTCGGTTAGGCATGTACGCTCCAGTGGTGATCCTTCCCTGGTCGGGTTTAGAGACCTGTCTTTGCCATGCGATATATACCTGGCCCCCGGAGGTCAATCTCTAATGGCAGAGCTCAGGGCACTATTCCGAGGATTCGAGCCAGGATAGGGCCCTCTGACGGATCACAAACCTCTCGTTGCCCGGGCGAAAGTATATGTATCTCTACTCCCAATCCGGCGTCTTCTGTGTGATCCTTCATGGAACATGATTCAGTACGCGACAGATCCCCCCAACAGCATGCCCGCTTCCGGAGAATGCTCCTCTGCGTCCTGCTGCTTCCCGGCATAGCAGTTCTCCTCGTAGCCACCCCGGCAGGCGCCACCGGCGCATTGGGGGGAGAACAGGAGTATAATCCCGCCACCGCAGCAATGCTTGCAGAGATCAACGAAACCGAACTTTGGAACACGACATACGACCTGCAGAACTTCTCGACCCGGGTCTTTGGGACCGATGGAAACCGGGAGGCGGGTGAGTATCTCTCTGCGAGGTTTGCCGATATCCCCGGGCTCGAAGTGGAGTTCCAGGGCGGTGAACTCAAGAACGTCGTCGCCACACTCCCGGGGAGCGGCAACGCCTCCGATGAGGTCGTGGTGGTGGGGGCGCACTACGATAGCAGGTCATCAGACCCCGCCCGGGCTCCCGGGGCTACCGATAACGGCTGCGGCGTCGCGATCGTCCTCGAACTCGCCCGGGTGATGAGCAGCCACTCGTTTGACCGGACGGTGCAGTTCGCGCTCTGGAACGCCGAAGAGGATGGTCGGTACGGCAGCGCCGACTATGCCGGGAACGCGACGAACCCTGTCGTGCTCTACCTCAACTACGACTCGGCCTGTTACGACCCGGAGAACCGGTCGGTCCTCGACATCATCTACGACGAGCGTTCGGCGGATATCGCCGCACTCATGACGGACCACAACAGCCTCTACGCCACGAACTTCACCCTGACCAGCAACAACCACACCTGCGCTTCGGACCATGTCCCCTTCCGGGACCGGGGTTTTCCGGCCGTGACGACGCACAGCGAGGAGCACGGCCCGGCCCACACGCCGGACGACACCATCGATCACGTCTCGTTTGGATATGCGAAGAAGAACGCCCAGCTCGGCCTCTCGGTGCTCGCGGAGGTGGCCGGGCTCCGGGACGAGGAGGTTGATGCCGCCGTCCCGAAGGCCCCGCTCACCTGGTAGCGTCCATGTCGTCCGGGGTCGGTGTGCGGTTCCTGGTCATCGTGGCCTTCGGGGTTGCGGCAGCCCTCACAACAGCCGCAGCGGCGGCTGACCTCCCCGAACAGCCGGGGTACGATCCGGCCATCGCCGCGATGCTCGCAGAGGTCAACGGGACCGAGCTCTACGGTACGACCTCTGACCTGCAGAATTTTTCGACCCGGGCGTTCGGGTCGGACGGGAACCGGGAGGCGGGGGATTATCTCTACCGGAGGCTTGACGAGATCCCGGGACTCCTGGTGGAGTTCCAGGGAGGAGATCTCCGAAACGTCGTTGCGACCCTCCCCGGGAGCAATGCCGCCTCCGATGAGGTCGTGGTGGTGGGGGCCCACTATGACAGCAGGTCATCAGACCCCGCCCGGGCTCCCGGGGCTACCGATAACGGCTGCGGCGTCGCGATCGTCCTCGAACTCGCCCGGGTGATGAGCCGGCACTCGTTTGACCGGACGGTGCAGTTCGCGCTCTGGAATGCCGAGGAGAACGGCAGGCAGGGCAGCCGCAGGTACGTGCAGGCGGCGAGCGGCAGGGCGTCGGATATCCTGCTCTACCTCAACTACGACTCGACATGCTCCGGCTCGCCGGACCGCCCGGCGGCGAACCTTCTCTTCAACCGGGAGGCCCGGGAGACGGCGGCGCTGATGGTGTACCATAACAGCCTCTACGGGATCGACTTCACCCTGACCCGGAAGGCGGGCCCGTACGTATCCGACCACACGTCGTTCTGGGCCCGGGGGTATCCGGCGATTATGACGCATGCTCTGCCGCAGTGGCCCGCCCACACGCCGGACGATACCGTGGAGAGGGC
>JAENZF010000092.1 GCA_016841385.1 Methanobacteriota archaeon
CACGCCCGCCGCAGGAGGCCGGCGGCGCGTTTCCGGCAGATCCGGGCGGGCACATCCTCTCTCTCGTCGTCGCAGATCCACGCGGCGTGGAGGGACCCCCACGCCGCCTGAGCAGGGACGCCAAGGTCTTCCTGGATGATCGACCAGCAGAGGAAGGTGTTCGCTATCTTCGGGAACTTTCGGGCGTCGAGCTGTCCACGGTAGCGCGGGAGTTTCACCACGTCGGCCACCCCCTTCGGGGCTTTGCCCGGGTCGGGGGCGCAGTAGCCGCAGGATGGGCACCGTTTCACCCATGCGTAGATTGTGGACCGCAGGGGTTCGGCGGGACGGGTATCGAGGTCCCGCGAGCCGACGCTGCCTGCGGCTTCGGGTATGGTGAACCGGCAGGACTCGCCGCAGACTGCACAGGTAGTATTGAGGTAGCGAAGGTGGGTCATCGATGGGGCTGAATTGCATAACCTTCGATATATATTTTACCCTGGATAGATCCCGGCAAAATTGACGGCTATGCCCGAACCCTCCGCCGGATCGGTCCGGGTCGTACACGACCGGGCTCCCCCGCTCACCGGGCTCCCGGGGTGTCTTCCCCTACCCGCCGGGCGTAGACCGTAACGGTCCATCCGAGGAGTGCCGTTGCGCCCGCGACCAGCGCGAGGATCAGCCAGTGGACGGGACCGGCGGTATCCACCGCCAGCCTGACCATGAGGTTCAAGGGGTTGTAGGGGACGGCCATGACGAAGAGGAAGACCACGACGAGCGCCGTCGAGAAGATGAACTGAGCGCTCGTCCGCTCGCGGTAGTGGAGCGCGACGAGCGCCCCGAGCAGGATGAGGAAGAGCCCGCCCGCCGAGGCGTGGAGGAGGATCGCGGCGGCGTTATCGACCGCAATGCCGTTCACACCGAGGAGGAGGAGCCATACTCCGGCCTGGACCGGGACCAGGACCTCGCAGGCGGCGATCTTCCCCCAGACCATCTCCGCGAACGTGACCGGCGTCGACATGAGTGTCTCGAGGGTCTGCCGCTGGTATTCCTCGGTGATGAGATCGATGATCAGGGCCGCCGAGACGATCGCCGGGAGGAGGACGAGCAGCGGGATGAGGAGGCCGTAGACGAACTCAAAGAAGTTCTCGCCGCCCCGGGATTTTGGGAAGTTCAGCCCGACGGGGAAGGAGGTCATCCGGTCGGCCCGGACCTCCCGGAGTTCTCTCTCGTAGCCCTGGAGGACTTCCTTGATCTTGACGTTGATGACGCTCGACTGCAGGTCGTTCTGGATGAGGTAGAGCGTGATAGTGACCGGTTCTTCTGCGTCCGGCGGCGTATCCGGGACATAGACCGCCGCCGCAACCTGGCGTTCGCGGAGCGCTCGAAGTGCCTGGCCGAGGTCCATCCGGTGGAGGATGAGGTCGTCCCTTTTCTCGAACTCATCGATGAGCGGCGATTCCGCCCCGGCGTAACCGACGCCGTAGGCGACCGTCGAGTAGCCCTCGATCGCCTCCGGGTCGTACATGGCGGTGAGCCCCACCATCAGGAACGAGGAGAACATCGCGATGAAGACCTGCAGGAGGATGGCAAAGACGATCGTCTTCTCCGACGAGAGCCCGAAGAGCTCTTTCTTCGCGACAAGACCAATATGGCGCGCGTTCATAGGAGCGCCCCCATGAGGAAGTGAAGATTATAGAGGCTGTGCACCACGCTCGCCACAACAAGCCCCGGCCCGTAGGCACGCCGCCCCCAGAGCAGGAGGAAGCCGCCGGTGATCAGCACCCCGGCGATGTGGAGGAGGAGCGGCATCCAGAGCACCTGGAGAGAGAGGAAGAGAACACTCCCGAAGATCGACTCGGTGATCTGGGCAAGCGTGGCAAAGAGGAGGAGTTTTTCTCCCGCGAGAAATCCGAGGCCGATGGCTACCGCCCCGATGAGCAGGTTTCTCACTGTCAGGAACCCGGGGCGCTCCCTTGCTACCGCGTAGATCCCGATCGACTTGGCAAACTCCTCGATGAACGCCGCAGAGACGGTCAGGAGGACGAGGGAGAGCGGCATCGGGATGTTGAAGAAGAGGACGAGCGTCAGCATCTGGACCATGAAGACGAACGGTATCGTGAAGGCGGAGAGAAGGAAGAGCGAGAGGTGCGGGTGGTCGCGGCCGATCCCGCCCGAAACGAAGTCCGCGAGCCTTGATGCGAGGGGCTTTTCCGAGAAGAGCCGCTCCTCCCGGAAGTTCACGGTCCCAACGTAGAAGAGAATGATGCTTGTAGCGAAGAAGAGCGCAGTCGAGTAGACGTACTCCATGGCGGTAAACCCGTCGCCCTGGATCTCGAGGACGACCAGGGTGAGGGGGGAGATGATGCTTATGACGTGGGTGTTCGCAAAGACCGTCGGGAAGAAGAGGTACGACGTGGCGAGGGTCGAGAAGAAGATCGAGACGAACGAGAGCTCTTTGAAGCTTCGGGAGGCCATCCCGATGATCAGGGCGTTTGCGAGGAAGAAGAGGATGACCGGGATGAGCGGGAGGAGGATCGTGAGCGGCGCCCCGGCAAAGAGGGTGATGGCGGCCGCAACAAGAAGCATGATCGTGAAGTAGGGAAGCGCTTTGCCGATGATGATCGCGGCCGGCCGGACGGGGGTGGAGAGGAGGGCCTCCCCGGCCCTTCCCACCCGCTCGTTCATCACGCTCATCATGAAGAACTGGGAGGTGAAGTAGAGGGGGAAGATGAAGACGAAGACCAGGACGAGCGCATCGAAGGGGAGCGGCGGGGAGAGCTCCGAGGGTGTCCTGAACCGGTCCATCGCGGGGTCGCCTGAGATGATGCCGGTGTAGCGGTCGAGGGGGTGGCCGCCCCCTGTCTCCGCGAGGTGCTCTCTGAGGTCGTCTTCGGAGACCGACATGGCCGACGGGGGGACGGTCACCGCCTCGACCGGGCCGGAGGGGACGGGAGGCACCCGGGCATCCGCCGGTGCGCCGACCTGCTGCCCGCTCTGGGTTGCCAGGAAGTCGATCTCGCTCTTCACGTACTGGAGGTCGATCCAGAGCGGGTAGGCGGCGAAGAGGTCGGGCTCTCTGGTGGCTACGTGGGAGACGTAACCCTCGTAGTCGCGTTCGAGCGCCTTTAAGGCCGCCCGCCCTTTATCTGTATCTGCAGCGTAGACCTCGCCGCGCAGGATGACGATGTCGTACGCGAGCCGGTTCTCCCAGAGGGCCGTGCTGTCGTCGAGGTAGGTGGTGAAGCGGTTATCGGGGGCGACGACCAGGGCGACGTTGGGGTCGTCGATGCCGATGCGATACATGCCGTCCTGCATATGGACGCCGCTCTGTGCAGCAAACGCCGTCACCAGCACCAGGAGGACGAGCAGCCCTGCCGCGAGCGGCAGGACGTGCCTGCCCATCGTGGTCATCGACCGGTTCATCTCCCAGACGGCGATCGTCCGGATGGAGGAGGCGAGACTCATAGTAATCCCAAAAGGCGTCGGAGAACCATATCTCTGTGCAGCAACCTATTAGTAGGCATCGGAGACATAGGGGATACCAGATGATCACGGCGCGCTCTCTTGTCAAGCACTACGGCGACTTCCCCGCCCTCGACGGTGTCACCTTCGACCTCGATGACGCACGGATACTCGGGGTTATCGGGCATAACGGGGCCGGTAAGACGACGCTCTTAAAGATCATGGCCGGCCTTATCGCGCCGACGGCAGGAAACCTCGTCATCAACGGGATCGATGTCGCCAGAAGGCCACTCGACCTGAAACAGAACCTGGGCTACCTCCCCGAGGAGTCCCGGCTCTATGAGACGATGACCACGGATGCATACCTCGCGTTCTTCGGCGAGATCTACGGCCTCCCGAAGGCGGCCATTCGGGAACGGCGCGACGACCTCCTCTCCTCGCTCGCGCTCGAGCCGGACGGCAAAAAGATCGGGGAACTCTCGAAGGGGATGAAGCGGAAGGTTGCTATCGCGAGGTCGCTGATGCACGATCCGGGACTGCTCATCTACGACGAGCCCACCTCCGGCCTCGATCCCATGACCTCGCGGTCGGTGCTCGACTACGTCAAAGGCCTCCGGGATGCGGGCAAGACGGTGATCTTCTCGGCCCACAACCTCTTCCAGGTGGAGGAGGCCTGCGACCTCGTGCTGATCCTGCGCCGGGGGAAGGTGGTGGCCAGAGGGACCATGCCCGAGCTCAGGGAGACCTTCGGCTCCACCACCTACCAGGTCTTCTTCCGGATCGGCGACCCGGCGACCTTCACCACATCGGTCGGCTACTCGGCGAGCGACGGCCGGTACCTCGCCGAGGCGCACTCCATCGAAGAGTTGAACC
Organism: Methanobacteriota archaeon; assembly: GCA_016841385.1. Classification (GTDB taxonomy): domain Archaea; phylum Halobacteriota; class Methanomicrobia; order Methanomicrobiales; family Methanoculleaceae; genus Methanoculleus. The sequence goes on from JAENZF010000092.1 coordinate 4,318, forward strand.
GAACGACCGCGACGCTTGCGGCCGACGGCGCCGGGATCGAGCGGATCGAGTCGCACTACCCGACGCTTGAGGAGATGCTCTTAAAGATCGGGCGGTGACCGGGACCGTAACGATGGAATGAGACCTGTCGGCTCCCTGCCGGAGGGTTGAAGTTCGGGGTCGATGGGAAAACGAGATCGAGATGCCGGGCGAAGGGGTCCCTTCCGGGGTCCAGGCCTTCGCCCCGGGAACCATCGAGCCACCCTGAGAAAACACGACGTACCGACAATCCTCTCGTTTTGACCCTGCCGCCCCACCTGCGGCAGGGGGTGCGGAACAGGGAGGCCACGGGGCTCTCTCCCCCGCACGGCGCTCTCCCGGCCTTTCCGTCAGAGCAGGATTTATATAGCAGCGGCATATATGTGCCTTCGAAACCCCGTTAACATCGCAACAACCGGCCTCTCGTAAGAAACCATGGCGCGGGCAGAGGCCGATGGGGGTTGACCGGACGGCCGGGCGCCCCGTCTGCAATGGAGGAACCACTCCGGGAGGGTGATCGCGGGAACCGGACGGTCGTCACTGGAGAATCGGTACCGGATGCAAACAATAGAAAGAATCGAGAGTTCGACGGGCCTGAAGGGATTTGAACCCTTGGCCTACGGATTAAGAGTCCGTCGCTCTGCCGAACTAAGCTACAGGCCCATGCATCTGACCTAGTAGTGTAGCACGGGAAATGGTATAAATCTTGTGGAACCCTCCCGAAAATCGCCGAAATGGAATCCCTTAATACTATGAGAAGTTACACCATTGTACGCATGCCTGAGGCGGTCCAGAACGTTTCGAAAGAACGTATCAAATACATGATTTTTGGCTGCGGAAGCACCGGCTATAATGTCGCAGAGGAGCTCGAGCAGGAGAACGAAGATCTCATAATTCTTGATAAGGACGAAAAGCGGGTGGAGGATCTTCGGGACCAGAAGTACGAAGCGCTCGTTCGTGACCTCCGGGACCCGAACCTCATGGAAGGGTTGCCCGTGCCGGAGGTCGCGTTCATCCTCGCCAACGACCGGGACGCCAACCTGACCGCGCTCAAGACCGTCAAGAACCGGTACCCGGCGACCTACGTCATCGCACGTGCCACCGATCCGGTCAGCGTCGACCTCCTCCAGCAGGAAGGCGCCGACATCGTCCTCTACCCGCAGGAGGTGGTTGCGAGGACTGCCATCCACCACATCAGGAAACTCCACTCGTCAAGGCTCGCCCTGCGGCTCTACGATATGCTTGCCGCCTGGGAGGGAACGTTTTGCATTGTCACCCATTTAAACCCCGATCCCGACTCGATCTCGAGCGCCATGGCGCTCTCGATGATCGCCAGGCACGCGAGCCGCAACAAACTCACGTGCCGCATTCTCTATGAAGGGGACATCGGGCACCAGGAGAACCGGGCGTTCATCAACCTCCTCGAGATCAAGATGGAGCGGCTCACCCCCCAGATCCTCGAGGAGTGCAACTACATCGCCCTGGTCGATTCGTCCGCACCCGGCACGAACAACGAGCTCCCCAAGTCCACCCGGGTCAACATCATCATCGACCACCACAAGAACGGCGAGCATCCCTCCACCGTCGCCGACTTCATCGACATCAGGCCGGGGGTCGGTGCCACGGCGAGCATCCTGACCCAGTACCTGATGGAGCTCGATATCCCGGTGAGCAAGTCGGTAGCGACCGCGCTTCTCTACGGCATCAGAGCCGACACGAGGGACTTCAAGAGGAACGTCACCCCGCAGGACCTCAACTACGCGGCGTTCCTCCTCCCCCTGACCGACTCGGACCTCCTCGACAAGATCACGTCTCCCTCCATATCGCAGGAGACCGTGGAGATCATCGGAAACGCCATCCGGAACCGGCGGATCAAGAGCGGCTACCTCTTCTCCAACGTCGGCTACATCAGGAACCGCGACGCTCTCCCGCAGGCGGCCGATATGCTGATCCACCTCGAGGGCGTGAACACGGCGCTGGTCTACGGCATCAGCGATCAAAACATCGTCATCTCCGCCCGGAACAAGGATATCAGGCTTCATCTCGGGAACGTGATGGGCGAGGCTTTCGGCCCTATCGGCGAGGCGGGCGGACACGCCACGATGGCCGCAGCCATGATACCGCTCAGTTACTTCTCCATGGCGAAGGAGAAGGAGGATCTGCTCGGCCTGATCATCGACCCGATCCTCAAGCGGTTCTCCAGCATCGTCGGCCTGGATAACGAGGATGAACAATGAGGTTTTCGGACTGGGAACCTCATTATACCGCGATTCTTGAATATTTTGGGTTTGAACGCGAGGCGGACGAGGCGGCCGCCCGCCTGCTTGCGGATCTGGTGGATCGGGACGATCTCGGGCTGCTTGAAGCCCTCATCCGGGGCAGAGCGGTGACGGTCTGCGGGAACGCCCCCTGCCTCCCGGAGGAGCTCGATCAGGTCGAGGGGACGGTGCTTGCCGCCGATGCGGCAGCCGAGGTGCTCGCGGACCATGGGATCCGGCCGGACGCGGTCTTCACCGACCTTGATGGGGCGACCGATGTCTTCATCGACCTTTCCCGGCAGGGGACGGTGATGGTCGTGCATGCCCACGGTGACAATGTCCCGCTCCTCCGTCACTGGATCCCTCTCCTCCCGGGTCCGCTCGTTGCCACCACCCAGGCGGCCCCCCTGCCCCACGTCCACAACTTCGGCGGGTTCACCGACGGTGACCGGGCAGTCTTTGCCGCCGACGATCTCGGGGCGGCGCAGATCCGGATCATCGGGTTCGATCTCGCCGACAAAAACGTCGATCCCGTCAAGCGCGGAAAACTGTACTGGGCGGGGGAACTCCTCCGCCTGATTGGCCATGACATCTAGCGCTCTCATCATCGACGGCTACGTCGACGAGCCCGCGTGCCTCGGTGTTGCGCCCTACATCTCCCCCTACATCAGGGAGGTCGCCGGTGTCCTGATCGGGCACGGTTACACCCCCCGCTACGTCACCATCGACCAGGTCCGGTCCGACCCGGCTCTCGCCGCCGTGCCCGGCAGGGGAGACCTTGTGGTGATGATCGCCGGCATGACCGTGCCCGGCGCCTACATTGGGGGGAAGCCTGCTACCCTGACAGAGGTCCAGCAGCTCGGGATCCTGCTCCGGGAACCGACCGCCGCGATCGGCGGCCCGATAGCCTTCGGTTACGCTCCCGGTGGCGGGAGGAAGGCTATCCGGCAGGCAATCGCCGGGTTCGACGTCACGCTCTCGGGCTCGCCCGCGGTCGCGCTGGATGCCTGGCTCTCGGGCAGTGAGCCCGCAGGCGCGGCCGATTACTCCCTGACCGATCCCTGGTGCGTGGCGGGCGCCGGGATCATAGGCGAGCACCCGGCGTTCCCGTACGTGATGTGCGAGCTCGAGACCGCGACCGGGTGCTCCCGGGCGACGGTCGGGGGATGCTCCTTCTGCACCGAGCCCTTCTACGGGCTCCCGCGCTACCGCAGCATCGAGGGGATCGCCCGGGAGGTGGCGGCGCTCCGTGCGGCGGGCGCCCGCCACTTCAGGCTCGGCCGGCAGCCGGACCTCCCCGCCTACCAGGGCCGCGGCGGGGAGTTCCCGGTCCCGCGCCCGGAGGGGCTCGAGGAACTCTCCCCGGCC
>JAENZF010000093.1 GCA_016841385.1 Methanobacteriota archaeon
GCGGTGGGCGCCACCTCCACCGGCTCCCGCCGGATAGCCACGCCGAACGCGAGGAACTGCTCGAGCATCACCGGGAGCCGGGCCTCGTTTCTTTCTGCGGGGAGGTGGGTCACGTCCAGGTAGACCCCGCCGCGGTTCGTCCCCCGGCCCTCCAGCACCTCGGTCGCGATTGCCCGGGCCACCACGTCCCGGGTGGAGAGTTCCATCCGTTCGGGGTCGTAGCGCTCCATGAACCGCTCCCGGCGCGCGTTTAAGAGGATTCCCCCTTCGCCCCGGACCGCCTCCGTCACCAGGCGGCCGCGGGCGTCGTAGGGGTAGACCGCACCGGTCGGGTGGAACTGGACCATCTCCATGTCGATCAGTTCCGCCCCTGCCCGATAGGCCATGGCGAACCCGTCCCCGGTCCCGGCGGCGGAGTTCGTGGATATGTCGTAGGCCTGTGTCCCCCCGCCGGTCGCAAGCACCGTGGCGTCGGAGCGGAAGAGCACGACGTCCCCATCCCGGTCAAGGGCGACGGCGCCCGCGACCGCACCGTTCTCGTCTTGTATGAGGTCGACGACCGAGACCTCCTGGTAGAGGTGCGTATCGGTCGCGTCGAGCCGGTCGAGGAGGGTCATGATCATCTCGTGGCCGGTCCGGTCCCCGGCGTAGCACGTCCGGGGGAACCGCTGCCCGCCAAACGGCCGCTGTGCCACCTGCCGGTCATCCGTGACGTCGAAGACCGCACCCCACCGGATGAGGTCCCCGATCCGCTCCGGAGCCTCACGGGTCAGTGCGTCCACGAGCGCTGGGTCGTTTAAGTACGCCCCGCCCTTCAGCGTATCCTCGCGGTGGACCTCGACGGAATCCCGGTCGCGCAACACGGCGTTGTAACCGCCTTCCGCCATTGTTGTGCACCCGCCCTTGCCGGCGATGGTCTTGGAGACCATGACCACGCCGCCGTACCGGGAGGCCTCGACGGCAGCCCGTACCCCGGCGCCGCCACTTCCGATAACCAGCACGTGCGCGTCCACAATCTCGTCTACAAGCATCTTATTAGTCGGTGCGTTGTATAATACCATAAAGTAATTGCAGGGGACAAGTGAGCCAGAATGAGGCTTTTAATGAAATTTGGCGGCACTTCCGTCGGAGAGGCAGACTGTATCCGGCGGGTCGCAGATATTGTAGAATCGCACAGGCGAGCAGGCGATGAGGTCGCGGTGGTCGTCTCGGCATGCTCGGGGATCACCGACCAGATCGTCGCGGTGGCTGACGAGGTCATAACGAGCAAGGAGCAGCCCCCGATCGGGACGCTTCTTCTCGCCATGCGGACCCGGCACATCCGGCTCCTTGGCGAGGTGGCCCCCGACTGCGCCCGCGAGGTGACGGCGGTCATCGACGACCGGCTCACCCGGCTGCAGAACATCCTCACCGCAGTGCACACCTTGAAGGAGCTGACTCCCCGGTCCCGCGACTACATCGTCTCCTTCGGGGAGCGGCTCTCCGCCCCGATCGTGAGCGCCGCCCTCCGTCAGCGCGGCATCTCCTCGGTCGTCCTCGACGGCGTCGAGGCCGGGATCGTCACGACCGCAAACCACGGAGACGCCCGTGCCCTCCCGGCGAGCGAGAAAAGCATCCGGAGCCGGGTCGCGCCGCTGCTCACCGATGCTGTCCCGGTGATCATGGGCTTCATGGGAGCGACGGAGCAGGGTGTCATCACTACGCTCGGACGGAGCGGTTCCGACTACTCGGCCGCCGTCGTCGGCGCCGGGATCGATGCCGACGAGATCTGGATCTGGACCGACGTCGATGGGGTGATGACCTCCGACCCCCGGATCATCAAGGATGCCCGGGTGCTCGACGACATCTCCTACCTCGAGGTGATGGAACTCTCCTTCTTCGGCGCCAAGGTGCTCCACCCGCGGTCGGTCGAACCCGCGATGCAGAAGGACATCCCGATCCGGGTCAAGAACTCCTTCCGGCCCGAAGTCCCCGGAACCCTCATCCTCCGCGATGAGCACCAGGAGAAGCGAGTGGTCAAGGCCATCGCCCTGATCGAGAAGGTGGCCCTGGTCAACATCAACGGTGCGCAGATGATCGGCCGTCCCGGCGTCGCAAGGACGATCTTCTCCGCGCTCGCGGAGCAGGAGGTGAACGTCATGATGATCTCGCAGGGTTCAAGTGAAGCAAACATCTCCCTCATCATCGACGAGTCTCACCTCGAGGCCGCGATCTGTGCCCTCACGCCGATCGTGAAGCAGGGCGTCGTGCGCGAGGCCACCTACGACCGGGACGTCGCCGCGGTCGCCGTCGTGGGTGCGGGGATGGCCGGCACCCCCGGGACAGGCGGCCGGATCTTCTCCGCGCTCGGCCGGGCCTCTATCAACACGATGATGATCTCGCAGGGCTCAAGCGAGGTGAACGTCTCCTTCGTGGTGAAGGCCGGAGACGGCAAGCGCGCCCTGCAGGTGCTGCACGACGAATTCCGTCTCTCGGAGAACTCAGATGACACGGAAGATGCCTTCGCATCTTCCTGCCAGGCACAACCTGGAGGGTTGTGCCGTGCTGAACATACCTACCGCGAAGCCGGGGTCGATATCGACCTCGAGGCCCGGGCGGTGCGGGCGCTGATTGACTCCCTCACCTACCGGAGGACCGGCGCGTTCCCGATGCTCGGGAAGGTCGGGCACTTTGCCGGGCTGATCGACTGCGGCCCCTATGTCCTCGCGCTCGCGGTCGACGGCGTCGGGACCAAGATGCTCGTCGCCGACGCGCTCGGCGACTGGCACACCGTCGGGATCGACTGCATCGCGATGAACGTCAACGACCTCTACGTGATGAACCTCGAACCGGTGGCGTTCGTCGACTACATCGCGACCGACGCGCTCTCGCCCGAGAAGATGGCCCAGATCGGCGAAGGGTTGAACGAGGGGGCGCGACTCGCGAACATGAACATCGTCGGCGGCGAGACTGCGACCCTCAAGGGCCTCGTGAACGGCCTCGACCTCGCGGGGACCTGCCTCGGGGTCCAGAAGAAGGAGAAGGTCGTCACCGGCGAGGGGATCGTCCCCGGCGACCGGATCGTCGGCGTTCCCTCGAGCGGCATCCACAGCAACGGCTTAACGCTCGCCCGCCGGGTCGTCGAGGACTGCGCTTCCTACGACACCCTTCTCCCGAACGGGAAGACCCTCGGGGAAGAACTCCTGACGCCGACCCGGATCTACCACGAGGTGCTCCGGGTGACGGAGGCCTGCACCGTCCACGGGATGTGCCACATCACCGGCGGCGGTCTCCTGAACTTCCAGCGGCTCACGGAGTACGGGTTCTCCGTCACCGACCCGCTGGAGGCCCCCGCCATCTTCCGCTGGCTGCAGGAGACCGGCGGCATCAGCGACGCGGAGATGTACCGCACCTTCAACATGGGCATGGGCTACGCCTTCGTCGCCCCCGCTGAGAGCGTGGCCGTGATCCAATCGATCGTCCCCGACGCCCGGGTGGTCGGCGAGGTGACGGAAGAGCCCGGTGTGCGGTTGAGGGGTGCGACGGTTCGTTAGAACGACGTTCCGGAGCGCGACTGCCGGGACGGCAGGAGCGTGAGCACCGTCAGGTGCGAGGAACGGAGTTCGAGAACCGGAGCTTGAGAAAACGCGAAGCGTTTTCGAGTGCGACGGGCCGCAGGGCCGGAGTTCGAGCGTCGAAGGTGTGAGTTGGAGACAGGGGGGGAGCCCCCCCACGGTCCACTGTACCGGAATTTTTCCTCGCCCGACCGTTCTATAGGTCGTGACTCACGCCCCGCCGCCTGCCTCCTCGAAGTAGTGCAGCGCGTCGGGGACCTGTTCCCTTATCCGCTGCAGGAAGTGGTTTGTAAGGTCAGGGTCGGCTATCCTGAGCGAGTGCTGCATCGCCCGCTCCGTATCCTTGGTGAGCTCGCCCCGCTGGTCCATCTCCGCTTTGATGTCGTGGACGGCGTTTTCGACCTCCTGTTCGCTCTCCCATTTCAGCACAGATATCGTTCGTGCCATTTGCATTCACCTCAGGGCGTCGCGTATGGGAGGAGGTTCTACTTTAGATTAACCCCTGGGGGGCAAAAAAGAAAGGTATCAGGTTTCTTCCCGATCGAGGAGCATCTTTTCGGCTTTTTCACTGACGAGCGCGCTGTTCCCGGAGGGGTCCTCGAGGACGACCGTGAACACAAAGGCCACCTCCCGTGCAGCGCGGATCGTCTCCTGCATCCGGAGTGCGGCCGTCCGCTCGTCGTCGCTCTCCGGATTGGCGAGGATCGTCTCCACCGCCTGCTCGAAGCGGGAGAGGACCCCCTCGATATTGGTGACGAACCCCTCGCAGGCGGTGCCGGGCTCGATCCTCAGCCCGAGTTCCGGGATCTCGATCGTTCCCGTCGTGCTCCGGACCACCCGGGTGGCGAGGTCACCGGGCTCCTCGACCCGCACCGTCCACCGAACCGGGTCGCCCTCCCCGAGGATGATGGTATCGGTGTGCCGGTATCCGCAGGCGTCGCAGGCGATTGCGACGAGGAGGAGGTCGGGGAAGTGCGGGATCTCGAGGCGGTGATGGACGATCCGGATCTCGCCCCCGCACGCGGGACAGGTTCCCTGATAGGACTCTCGCACTACAGGCCCCCGCCGATCTTCTCGCGGGAGACCTTGACGGACATAGGCGTGATGAGGACGTACTTCTGCTCCCCAAGGCCGACGATGTCGCCGTTCACGTCCTTTGCCACGTCACGGAGATCCTTTAGGACCCGCTCGAACGTCACCTTGTCCATCTTCAGCCGGCCGACATCGACGATGACGATGTTGCCGTTGTAGACCTCGTCTTTGACGCGGGGGGTATCTTTGAGGTCGGCGATGGTGGCGATCTTGATGTACATTGATGCCGGTTCTTCTTCGTTCGATCCCTCATAGGATGCGAGATCGAGTTCCATGTAGTCCTCTTCGTTTTTTGCGGGACTTTTACCGAGGATGCTGTCAAAGAGCTTTTTAACCATAGAAAAAGTGAGGAATGAATTTTATTTAATAGTATCTTTTAATTTCTCCGTTAGATCTCGAGGTTCCAGATATCGTCTCCGACGTAGTGGATGCTTTTGACCGACTTGCCCTTCTCCTGCTGCTCCATATCGGCGGCATCAAAGAGCGCAATCCCGATTGCGAGAGGTTTGCCGTAGCGCTCCTCGACGACCTGCACCGGGTGCCCCTGCCGGACGTCCGGTGAGATCGAGACAATCCCGGGGCGCATGGCATCCGCGCCGTTTGCGACGAACCTGACCGCGCCGGCATCGACCACCACCCGCCGCTCGGGGATCGGGTGCTCGATGAGGCCCCGCAGGCTGGGAAAGGCCCAGGCCTCGGAGGCTATCAGAAGCGGCTTTTTGTCGACGAGGTAGATCCCGACGGGAGCATCCGTCTCCACCCGCTCGATCCGGTCGGACCGGAAGAGGTCGGTCGACGCCCCGATCTCGTCGGCAAGCTGGCCCAGGAGATCGGCTATCTGTGACTTCCGGATGACGTGGCGTTTTTTTACAGTGATCTTCGGCATGTAATCGAGACCTCGGGGAAGCGTTAACTCTCGCGCAACATCGCGGTTATATTTAAGTAGCTTCCTCACTCAAATATATTACTCCAGAAAGGACGGCATAGGGTAATCATATGACGCCAAGACCGTTGGATATTTTAGATCAGGTACTGAATCGTCAGCCCGTTATCATCAGCCTCAAAGGTGGGAGGGAGATCCGGGGGATCCTCCAGGGATACGACGTTCACATGAATCTGGTATTGGATAAGGCAGAAGAAGAAGTGGACGGCGCGGCGCAGAAACTCGGCACGTTGATCGTCCGCGGTGATAATGTAATCTACATTACCCCTTCAGTTGAATAAGTAGGTGAGAGATAATGTCAAAAGGCACACCCTCAATGGGCAAGCGGCAGAAGCGTACCCACATCGCCTGCAGGCGTTGCGGCAAGATCTCGTTCCACGCACAGCATAAGGTCTGTGCGGCCTGTGGCTTCGGAAGAAGCCGGAGGATCCGTAGTTACCGCTGGACGGAGAAGAAGGCAAAGGTACCGACGCATTAGAGTTGTATCATGTGTGGTATCGTTGGCATCGTCGATGCTGGCGGTGTCTCTTTTCCGCTGTACTATGCCCTGTACGCTCTCCAGCACCGGGGGCAGGAGAGCGCGGGGATCTCTACTTTTGAAGGCACGACCCTGTACACGCACAAAGCCCAGGGGCTCGTTGCCGAGGTTTTCAACAGCCATACCCTGCAGGGACTGCACGGCAACGCCGGAATAGGGCACGTCCGCTACCCGACAACCGGGTCAAAGATCCCGGAGAACGTCCAGCCGTTCAACTTCAGGTACCGGGGGCTTGACCTCTCGATCGCCCATAACGGCAACCTGGTCAACACGGATGAACTCCGGGAGGAGTACGAGCGCCGGGGGCAGATCTTCTGCACCACGACCGATACCGAGATAATCGGGAACATCATCGCCGATGCGCTCCGGACCTCAAAGAGCATGGAGGATGCCGTCCGGCTCTGCATGCGACGCCTGCGGGGCTCCTATGCCACCGTTGCGCTCTTAAACGACACCATCTACGCCTTCCGCGACCCACTCGGCATCAAACCGCTCTGTATCGGGAGGCTCGACCACGGCTACATCGTCGCATCGGAGAGCGTGGCGATCGATGCACTGGACGGCACGTTCATCCGGGACGTGCTGCCGGGAGAACTCATCCGTATCGATGCAAACGGGCTCTCCTCCGTCCAGGTCGCGACCGCGAACCGGAGGGCGTACTGCATCTTCGAGTACATCTACTTCGCCCGCGCCGACTCGGTCATGGACGGGACGCTGGTCTATGACGTGCGGCGCCGGATCGGGCAGAAACTCTACGATGCGAGTCCCGTAGAGGGAGATACGGTCTGTCCTGTCCCAGACTCGGGCATCGCGTACGCCGCTGGCTACGCCGAACGATCCGGGATCCCGTTCGTCGAGGGGCTGATGAAGAACCGCTACATGGGCCGGACGTTCATCATGCCGACCCAGGAGCAGCGGGAGCGGGCGGTCAGGATCAAACTCAACACCGTCAGGGGAAACCTGAAGGACAAAAGGGTGGTCCTCGTCGATGACAGCGTCGTCCGGGGGACGACGTCCCGCCGGATCGTGAACATGATCCGGGAGGCCGGGGCGGAAGAGATCCATCTCCGGGTCGGCTCCCCGCCGATCATTGCTCCCTGCTACCTCGGGGTGGATATGCCCACCCGCACGGAACTGATCGCGAGCGGCAAAGAGGTCGAAGCGGTGCGCAAGAGCATCGGCGCGACGTCGCTCACTTACATCCCGCTCGAGGACCTGGTGGAGGCGATCGGGTGCGGCGAGCGGAACCTCTGTACCGGGTGTCTGACCGGGTGCTACCCGGTGGATATCAACGGGGAGAAGAGTTGCCACTGTGTCGTGGACTACGTGGCCGGCACTCACCAGTCCGATCTCTCGACCTTCAGGACCGGGAAGGAACAGACGTAAGCGGCCTCTCCTCCTGCGCGGTTCTTGGTGGGGTATCCCCCATCCCTTATTTCCGGGGCTGGGAGCGCTTTTACTCGAGAGTTCAAGCACCAGGCAAAAAGCATGGCTCTCGCGAAGAGCCGGTTTGCCCCACACATCCACACCGGCCGGTTCAACCTAAAGAACCCGCGCGCGTGGTTGGAGAACATTTCCGGGCTTATCGAGCGCGAGCGTGCAAGCTCGCAGGA
>JAENZF010000094.1 GCA_016841385.1 Methanobacteriota archaeon
CTGCCGTCGCGGCGCTCATTGCAGCGCTCCGGCACGGGGTCGACTGGCGCGTCCGCAGAGGAGCGGCGGCAGCCCTCGGGGAGATCGGCGATCACGGGTCGGCCGACGCCCTGATCAAGGCGCTCGACGACGAGCGGGAGGAGGTGCGCGAGGCCGCACGGGAGGCGCTCGGCAGCATCAGGAAGACATAACACCAGCGAAGGAGCACCTGAACGCTATGACTGACGACACCCGGATCGAGGAACTGATCGCCGATCTCCGGCGGGGCCCTCTCGCGGTGCGCCGGGCGGCGACCGCCGAGCTCGGGACGTGCGGAGAGCCGGCAGTCGAGCCGCTCATTGCCGCAATGCAGGTCGAGGAGAACGACGTCCGGTGGTATGCCGCCCGTGCGCTGGTGCAGATCGGCAAGCCGGTAATCGGTCCCCTCCTCGCAGCGATGCGTGCCGCGGATGACCGGGATTTCCGGCGATACGCCACGGCGACCCTGACGGGGATAGGCGAACCCGCCATCGAACCTCTCATCGGCGTCATCGAGAGCGCAGACCCTGACCTCCAGCCGTTCGCCGCCATGGCTCTCTGCAGGATCGGCGAGCCGGCGGTCGAACCGCTCCTCCGCCTGATGCAGAGCCCGGACCCGAAGACGCAGGAGCGCGCTGCACTCCTCCTCTGGAAGATGGGGGAGCCGGGAGCCGGACCGCTCACCGAGGCACTGGAAGCGAGCAGGGGCGCCGAACGATCCGCGAACAATAAATGATCCTAGAGCTCTCAGATCAATAAGGTCTGATGGCATCTCGTATCGTGAAGAGCCCCCTCCGGCTCCTGCAGGAGGGGGGCTCCGAGAAACCCTGGAACGTTCTGGTGGTTGCAGGCACTTCAGGTACTGCAGTCCTTGCTGCCCTCCTCGTGGAGTCCCCCGGCACCAATCTCATCCTCTGGGCCCTCCTCCTCATCCCCGCTATACTCGCCGGCTACCACTACCGCGAGAGGGGAATCGCCGCCGCCACCGTGCTCGGGTCTGCCTACCTCGGCATCATGTCGCTCCGCGCATACCCCAACCTGACCGCGCCCCTCCTTGCGGCGCTCCTCCCCTTCGTCGCCATGATTGCTCTCGCGTCACTCACCTCAACCGTCGGGCATTTGACCCGGGAACAGGCCCGCCGGGAGAGCATGGAGGGAGCTCCCGGCGGAGCGTTTCTCCTCAGGTGCGAGAATAAAACAATAGCGGATGCGAACCGGAACCTGGCGGATACTCTGGGCTACGCGAGGGAGGACCTGCGGAACATGCCGGTATCAAGGATCTGGCCTTACGCCGACGACCGCGAACAGTTTTTTGCCCTGGCAACACCGGGTGAAAAGACCGCAGTCATCGAGACGCAATTCATCGGCCGGGGTGGCGCCTCCCACTGGTTCGCCCTCTCGGGGTTCTGCCTCGACGGTGCCACCATATCCTGCCAGATCTCTGAGATCACCCGGTACAAAGAGGCGGAAGCAACCCTGAACGCCGAACGCCGCCGCCTCTTCTCGGTCCTGGATACCCTCCCCGCCTACGTCACCCTGCAGGCAGAGGATCACACCTTCCGGTACGCCAACAGGGCGTTCCGGGAGACCTTCGGCGACCCGGAGGGCAGGACCTGCTACGAGGTGCAGCAAGGCTCTCGCAGACCTTGCAACCCCTGCCGGGGGACGCTGGTCTTTACCCTCAAGAGCCCGCAACGGTGGGAGTGGGACCACACGAACGGGAACACCTACGAGGTCCACGCCTACCCGTTCACCGACACTGACGGGTCAACCCTGATGCTGCAGCTCGGCGTCGAGATCACCCAGCGGGTGCAGGCGGAGGAGGCGCTCAAGGGATTTGCCGGAAATCTCCAGGCAAAGAACCGGGAACTGGAGGTGATGCGGAGCCAGCTCTCTGTCGTCAACCAGGATCTCGATGCAATGGTCAGGAAACGGACCGCCGACGTGGAGAAACTCCTCACCCAGAAGGACGAGTTCATATCGCAACTCGGGCACGACCTCAAGACCCCCTTAACCCCGCTGGTCGCGCTCATGCCCCGGATCCTGCAACGGGAGCAGGACCCGGGGCTCCGGCGTCTCCTTGAGATCACCGGCCACAACGTCACCTACATGAAGGACCTGGTCGAGAAGACCCTGCAACTGGCTCGCATGAACTCCCTGTACATCGAACTCGACCTCGAGCCGCTGAATCTGCGCGCCGAACTGAACAACATCCTCAGGAACTACGCGGTCCCGTTTAAAGCAAAAGCCATAACCCTCGAAAATAACGTCCCGGCCCCGATCGGTGTCAGGGCCGATAGGGTTCTCCTCGGCGAGATCTTCGATAACCTGATCGCCAACGCCGTCAAGTATATGCAGAACGGGACCGGGACCATCAGCATCGACGCCGCACGCGAGCAGGGAATCGTGCTCGTCGCGGTCAGGGATACCGGGATCGGCATGACCCGCGAGCAGCTCGAGCGCGTGTTTATCGAGTTCTACAAGGCCGATCCCTCCCGGCACGACCTCGAATCTCCGGGCCTCGGCCTCGCCATCTGCAGGCGGATCATCGAGCGGCACGGGGGCCGCATATGGGCCGAGAGTGACGGAGAGGGGATGGGATCGACCATCTTGTTCTCTCTGGAAGCGGTAGACGGTCCGTGAGGAGAATCCGCAGGCTTATTACTGATCCGGGTGAGAGAAAACTACGAAAGACCCGGTGCGTGCCGGGGAGGGAGCAGATGGTGGAAGTACCGTGCCGGCGGATTATGGTCGTCGATGACGATGTATTCATCCTTGAGGTGATGGAGGAACTCTTTGAACCGGAGGGGATCGACGTCGTCACCGCGGAGAGTGGCGATGCGTGCATCGCAGAACTGGAGAAGGGATTCCGGGGCGTCATCCTGATGGATATCATGATGCCCAGAAAAGACGGATGGGAGACGATCGAGGAGATGATCGCCCGGGGCCTGATGGACGGGAACGTCATCGCGATGCTCACCGCGAAGGACATCCCCGACGCGAAACTGGAGCATCTCAAGGAGCACGTCATCGACTACATCACGAAACCCTTCGAAGCAGACGAGATTGTGACCATCGTGAAAGGCTACCTCAATTATCTCACGTGAAAGGGGAGAACGCATGGAGAACTCAGCACCCCCTGATCGGGACGGCCGGACGATCGTGGTCATAGGCTCGTCCACCGGCGGCCCGCGAACGCTGGAGACGATCTTTTCACAGTTCCCGCTCGTCGATGCCACCATCGTCATCGTCCAGCATATGCCGCACTACATCAACAGCGCGCTCTGCAGGCACCTTGCAAAGACCTGCCTTATGGAAGTCAGGATCGGAGAGGACGGCGAGCCAATCGAGCACGGCACGATCTACGTGGCCCCAAGCGACGTCCACCTGAAACTCGTTGGGAACCGGACCATCCGTCTCTTCAACGATGAGAAGGTCAAGTTCGTCCGGCCCTCGATCGATGTCGCCATGACTTCGCTTGAGCGGAACAGCGACGACCGGTTTGTCGGGGTGATCCTCTCGGGGATGGGGAGCGACGGCGCCGAGGGGATCCGCCACATCAAGGCTATCGGGGGCACCACCCTCGCGCAGACCCTCCGGACCTGCGCCATCCACGCCATGCCCCGCGCCGCGTTCGAGACCGGGCGGGTGGACCAGATGCTCCCGCCGGAAGGGATCCGGGAGCGAATCATCCGGATCGCCGGGATTCTCTAACGATTCTGTCTCTGAAACAACCTGCCGGGACCGGGGCTCCACACCCGGTAACGAGCCCTCTAAATGCGTGAAGGGCCTATACTTCATGCATGGAGGTCTCACCCGCTACCGCCCGGTACTTCGAGGAACTGATGGCCGGGCTCGAGTTCGCGATGGAGCAGGCGGCTGCCGCACGGGCCCGTGGGCTCGATCCGGCGACGCAGGTCGAGATTCCGATCGCAAGCGACCTCGCCGACCGCGTGGAGGCGCTCCTCGGCTACAAGGGGATCGCGGCCAGGCTCCGGGAACTCGAACAGGAGATGTCCCGGGAAGAGGTGGCGCTCCGTATCGGCGACGATTTTGTGGCAAAGATGTTCGGCGAGACCACGGCCGAGGAGATCCTCGACCACGCCATCCGGGGAGCGATGGCGCTCCTGACCGAGGGCGTGGTGGCCGCCCCGACAGAGGGGATCGCCAAGGTGAGCCTCGGGAAGAACGACGACGGGACCGATTACCTGAAAGTCTACTACGCGGGCCCCATCAGGAGCGCCGGCGGGACGGCACAGGCGCTCTCGGTGCTGGTGGGCGACTACGTGCGGCAGGCGCTCGGGATCGGGCGCTACATCCCCCGCCCCGAAGAGGTGGAGCGCTACATCGAGGAGATCCGGCAGTACAACAACATTATGAGCCTGCAGTACCTCCCGAGCGAGAAGGAGCTCCGGATGATCATCACCAACTGCCCGGTCTGCATCGACGGCGAGCCGACCGAGCAGCAGGAGGTGAGCGGCTACCGGAACCTGGAGCGGGTGGAGACGAACACCGTCCGGGGCGGGATGGCGCTCGTCGTCGCGGAGGGGCTGGCTTTAAAAGCCCCCAAAGTCCTGAAAAACGTCCGGAAGATGAAGATGGCGGGCTGGGACTGGCTCGAGGAGATGATCGGCGGCGGCGCCGCAAAGAGCGATGACGACGATGCCGGCGCCGCGATCAAACCGAAGGACAAGTACATCCGGGACCTGATCGGCGGGCGGCCGGTCTTCTCCTACCCGATGCGCAAAGGGGGGTTCCGGCTGCGCCTCGGCCGGGCGCGGAACACCGGGTTTGCGGCGGCGGGCTTAAACCCGGCGACGATGCACATCCTCGGGGACTTCCTGGCGGTCGGGACCCAGATGAAGGTCGAGCGCCCGGGGAAGGCGGCGGGGATCGTGCCGGTGGACTCCATCCAGGGGCCGACGGTCAAACTCCGGAGCGGGGAGGTGCGCCGGGTGGACGATGCGGCGGAGGCCCGGCGGATCGCCGGCCAGGTGGCTGAGATCCTGGACGACGGCGAGATCCTGATCAGCTTCGGCGAGTTCATGGAGAACAACCACCCGCTGATGCCCCCGAGTTACTGCGAGGAGTGGTGGATGCTCGAAGGGGGCACGCGGCACCCGGAGAACGAACTCGAGGCGATCGGGTTCGCGCTCGACGGGGCCCCCCTCCATCCCGACTACACCTACTTCTGGGACGACGTCGCCCCGGCCGATATCGTCCTCCTCGCGGACCGGGTCAGCACCGGCGGCAGGGTCGAGGACGGCGTGCTGATGCTGCCCGACACCCCCGAGACGAAGGCGGTCCTCGAGGAGCTCCTGGTGCCTCACCGCCTCGCCGGGGACCGGATCGCGCTTCCCGAGCACCTGGTGTTCCTCGCCTGCCTTGGGCTGACGCTGCAGCTTGCAAAGCGGCCGGCATGGCAGGATGCCCCGATGGAGAACTCCATGGACCTCGTGATGCACCTCTCGGGCTTTCTGGTCCGCTCAAGGGCAGGCACCCGGGTCGGCGGGAGGATGGGGCGGCCGGGGAAGTCGAAGCCGCGGGAGATGAGGCCGCCACCCCACTCGCTCTTCCCTATCGGGGACGAGGGCGGCTCGCGCAGGTCGTTCCAGGCAGCCTGCTCCTCCCGGCCCCGGTCCAACACGGACGGCGGGGTGATCGAGGTGGAGGTCGGCGAGCGGCACTGCCCCGCCTGCGGCACCTTCACCTACAAGAACCTCTGCGAGTGCGGCACGCACACGGTCGCGGTCCTCCGGTGCCCGAAGTGCGGCAAGGATGTCGGGAAGGACGTCTGCCCCCGGTGCAACGTGGCGACGGTCTGCCTCCAGAAGGTCACGATCAACGTGAAAGCGGAGTACGCGGCGGCGATGGAGAACCTCGGGGTGCGTGAATCGTCTGTCGCGCTCTTAAAAGGCGTGAAGGGGCTGATATCCCGCGAACGGCCGGTGGAGCCGATCGAGAAAGGGATCCTCCGGGCGTTGCAGAACCTGTACGTCTTCAAGGACGGGACCTCCCGCTACGATATGATCGACCTCCCCCTGACCCATTTCCGGCCGGACGAAGTCGGCGTCTCCATCGAGAGGCTCCGGGAACTCGGTTACATCCACGACATCTACGGCCGGGACCTCGTCTCGGCCGACCAGGTGCTGGAACTCCGCCACCAGGACATCCTGGTCTCGGAGGACTGCGGCGAGTGGCTGGTCCGGGTGGCGAAGTTCATCGACAACCTCCTGGTGAGGTTCTACGGGCTCGAACCGTTCTACCGGGCGGAAAAGCCGCTCGACCTCGTCGGCCACCTCCTGATGGGGCTTGCGCCGCACACGAGCGCCGGGGTCCTCGCCCGGCTTATCGGGTTCTCGAAGGCCGCGGTCGGTTACGGCCACCCGTTCTTCCACGCGGCAAAACGACGGAACTGCTTCCAGGGCGACACGGAGATCGCCGTCTTTTCTGGCCTGCGGTGGGCGACGGTGCCGATCCGGCAGTTCGTGACGGAGAATTTCGATCTCAGCAAACCGGGGTTGGACCACGTGGGAACATTCTACTCCGACCCCCGGCAGCCGTTCTACGTCAAAAGCATCGACCCGCAGGGGAAGGTCAGCATGAAGAAGGTCACCTCCGTCTCGGTCCACCGGGCCCCGGCGCACCTGATCCGGTTCGCGACGAAGAGGGGGAGGGTCCTCTCGGTCACGCCCGACCACGCGATGCTGGTCTGGGAGACCGATTACCTGCGGAAGGTCCGGGCGCTCGAGGTTCGCGTCGGCGATCGGGTCCCGGCGGAGGAGGGCGGGCTCGTCGTCAGCGATGAGGTCGTCGCCCGGGAGACCGTCCAGGCGCTCGACGACCGGGTCTACTGTCTCACGGTCGCCGAGAACCATACCCTGATCGCGAACGGCATCTTCTGCGGGCAGTGCGACGGCGACGAGGACTGCGTGATGCTCCTCCTCGACGGGCTGATCAACTTCTCCCGGTCCTACCTCCCCGAGACGCGGGGCGGGACGATGGACGCGCCGCTCGTCCTGACCACCCGGATCGACCCGGCGGAGGTCGACAAGGAGAGCCTCAACGTCGACGTCTGCGACCACTACCCCCTCGAGGTCTACAACGGCTGCCTCGCCTACGCCCACCCCAAAGACCTCGATAAGTTTGTCGACCGGGTGGAGCGGCGGCTCGGGACCCCGGCCCAGGTCGAGGGGTTCCTCTACACCCACCCGACCACGAACATCTCCGCAGGGCCGCTCGAGTCCACCTACACGCGGCTCGGGTCGATGCTCGAGAAACTCGACGCGGAGCTCGACCTCGCGAAGAAGATCCGTGCTGTGGACGCCGACGACGTCGCGGAACGGGTCCTGAACACCCACTTCATCCGGGACCTCCAGGGCAACCTCAACGCGTTTTCCAAACAGAAGGTGCGGTGCATGAAGTGCAACGCGAAGTACCGGCGGATGCCGCTTGCGGGGAGGTGCACCCGCTGCGGGGGCAACGTCATCCCCACGGTCCACGAGGGCTCGGTGAAGAAGTACCTGGAGATGTCGCGCAACATCTGCGAGACCTACGCGGTCTCGGCGTACACGAAGCAGCGGGTGGAGGTCCTCTTCATGCAGATCGAGTCCACCTTCGGCCAGCCCCCGGAGAAGCAGCTGGGGCTCGCGGATTTTATGT
>JAENZF010000095.1:0-1707 GCA_016841385.1 Methanobacteriota archaeon
GGACCGGGACGCGGAAGAGCCCGCCGACGGCCTCGTCGGTCAGGACCTCCGCCTTCTTGCCGTCCATCCGGACGGCGCCGTCCCGCATCAGGACGACCCGGGAGATCTCCGGGATGATGTCGGGGAGGCTGTGGGTCACGAGGATGATGCCGGTGCCCGACCGGGCAATCTTCCGGAGGGTCTTTCGGAAGGTGTGGAGTGCGTGCAGGTCGAGGCTGTTCGTGGGTTCGTCGAGGACGAGGGTGCCCGGGTCGTGGACAAGCGCCCTCCCGATCAGGAACCTGCGGGCCTCGCCCGAGGATACCTCATTCATCGGGCGGTCGGCGAGGTGGGCGACCTCCAGGAACTCGAGGATCTCGTCGGCCTTTCGCTCCATCCCGGGAGTCACCTCGTGGGAAAGGAAGAGCCCGATGCTCGAGAAGAACCCCGAGAGCACGACCTCGCGGCCCGATATGCTCCGGGTGAAGGTGTGCTGAAGGTCGCCGGAGACGACCCCGAGGTGGGACCGGAGATCGAAGGCATCCCACGTGTCCAGTCCCTGGAACCTGAAGGTGACGTCAGGCCCCGGAGAGGAAGGATAGTACTCGCGAGTGATCGTCCGGATGAGCGACGATTTTCCGGCACCGTTCGGCCCGAGGATTGCAATGTGCTCCCCCTCGCGGACCGTGAGCGATACCGAGTCGAGGAGCGTCCGGCCGTCCCGGGCAACGCTGACGTTCCTGAACTCAACGAGTGGTGGGGAGGATGTCTGAGCGTCGGTGGTGCTGTCAGTCATTCTGGCTGCTCCGTCGGATAGGGTTCACGAGAATGTATTCGATATGGCAGTCCATCGGGTATCGCCACTGTGTACATTGGGCTGTTGTCTTCAAAAGGTACGCTTCGTCATCGCGGGGCACCAAGCAGCGCGGCAACCCTCTCCGGGTCGTCCGTGTAGATGTGGAGGAACCCGGCGGGCTCGAGCGTTACTTTGAGGTAGCCGGGATACTGCAGACTGAGCAAGGCACGATAGAGAAACTCCAGCATCAGCACCATCCAGCCGGCCGCCAAGAGAATCTGAAAGCCGAAATCGGGGTCGACGGCCTGGCCGCCCGGATACTGCATCAACTCTTCCCCTACGAGGTTGAAGAATATCACCGCAGCCATGAGAAGCCAGAGCGGCACGGACGCCCAGCGGGGCACGAGACGATCGGGATCTTTCACCTCGACCGATCTGATCGTATCCTTTCCGAAGACGAGAGGCCGGGTACGCGATCTCCGGACGATGACGGAATCCCCCGAGGACTCTATCACAGTTCGATATGGATCGAAAATATAGGCGCAATGCGGCCCACGCTATAAAGGAGATGGCCAGGAAGGTAAAGATGAGCCCGGGCCACAAGGTGGGGATAAGGAGAGATACCACGAAGAGTATGAGTAAACCGAGGATGGCAAACGGTATCAGCAGTATGAAACGAGGGCTGGCGTAATCCACGAATACGTCCTCCATCACCTCCCGGCTGCCGCCTGTAGCGGCTTCGATCCCGACCTCGCCGTCCGGCGCGGCATACCGCTGCCTGCAGATGCCGGCCATTGCCGCGTTCGGGCACCAGCCCATCCACCTCCGTACC
This sequence comes from Methanobacteriota archaeon, assembly GCA_016841385.1. GTDB lineage: Archaea > Halobacteriota > Methanomicrobia > Methanomicrobiales > Methanoculleaceae > Methanoculleus. Next base: position 1,608 of record JAENZF010000095.1, read on the forward strand.
GTCTCGGAGAACTTCATCGTCATGCGGCTGCCTCCCTGCCGAAGTTTGCGCGGTAGATCTCTTTCCGGTGGAAGAGGTAGATCGCCATGATGATGATCCC
>JAENZF010000095.1:1807-7290 GCA_016841385.1 Methanobacteriota archaeon
CACCAGCCGAGCTTCTTCCTGAGATACTCCATAAAGACCGTCATCTGGCTACCCCCAGCACCCGGGCAATCCGTTCGGGGTCATCGGTATAGATTGCGGCGATCTTCCTTGCAGTCCTTATCGTCAGGGTTCGCGGGTAATGTGTCCGCACGTAAGTGCGGTAGAAGACCATGGGGAAAAAGATCGCGGCGCCAAGCCCGGAGATAAACCGCATGGAGGTCGGATTATCCAATCCATAGTATATACCGCCGGTCGCCGATACGAAAACCATCACCAGTGCCGTCGAAAGGAGCCAGAAGGGGACAGGAGGTTTGTTCTCTCCCACCTCCGCCTTCAAGACGGCATTCTTCGGGATGACGATGGGCCAGAAGAGCGGTCGCCTGATAGTAATCGTGTCCGAAGAAATCTCGACACGGGCCCTTCGCATGACCCCGTACAACTCCACACCGGAAAAAGCGAGTATGATAGCCAGCAGAAGCAGGTTCCCTGCAGGAGACATAACGAAGAGACATCCAATGAGCAGAGCGCCGGCAATGAGCAGAATGAGGTACATTGCCGGAGTGCCAATCGGGCCGTAGTCGACAAGCGCCTCGGCCGTCACCTCCCGGCCACCGTCTGCCGCAGTCCCGATCCCGATCTCCCCCTCCGGCGCGGCATACCTCCGGCCGGCTCCGGCGACGGCTGCGTTCGGGCACCAGCCCATCCATCTTCGTATCGCCTCGGAGAACCTCATCGCCATATGGGGTCCTCCCCGCCGCGCTCGCCTTGCATCGCCGTACCAAGGACATACGTCGACCCAATCTCTGCAATCAGGGTCGCCTGGTGCTGCCGCTCCCAGAGGATCGTAACGCCGTACCAGGTCCAGAAGATGAGGCTCAAGCCCAGCATGAACCCGAGGATCTGGCCGAACATGCCGCCCAGAACAAAATGCGCCATACAGATGACAAGAATAATGGCGGCCACCGGCACACTCAGGGACCGGACGATGCGCTGTCTCCGGGTCATGTTGGCCTCGATGAACTCACCGGCGGCAACCCGTGCATACTGCTTCCGGTAACTGAGCAGGAAGCCGAGGGCCGATCCCGCCCCGATGGCGAGGCCTGTCCCCGCGGCCGGATACCCTGAACCATCCTCGATCAGAATAAAGAGTGCCGCTGCCGCCGACGAGACGGCTACCGCCGCGACCAGCAGCTGGTTATGGTAGTGGTTCCACCAGCCGGGTTCGATCCCCGGGATCCCGTCCCGCCCGCCCGGCGCTGCGGCTGTCGCCGGCCGCACCGCCAGATCCGTCCGCATCGACCCCGCTACAGGACACCAGCCGAGATACGCCCGGATCGTCTCCACGAGGGGCATCATACGATCTCCCGGAGTTTCGCAAAGAGTTCGTCGGCCAAACGGGTCGGATCATCGGTCTTTGTAAGCGCAATCCCCAGTTCGTCCGCGTAACCCCAGAGGAGCTCGATGCACCGGGCGTACCGGGGGCATGCGCCGCAGTCGCCCTCGTGCTCGTACCAGACCTGCACCCCGTGGTCTGCCGATACGAAGATGACGGCGGCCGCATCGAACGGGACGGAGCGCCCAAAGAGGACCCCTTTCTCCGCGTTCAGGCTTTCTGCGTCGATCTGGTTCGCCTGCGCCATCTCGATAAGCGTCTCCTCGACCTTCCGGTCCATGGCAAGCAGCGCCTTCGAGACCGCCTGGCGGGATATGCTGAAGCGGTCCGCGATCCGGACGTTGGGGAGGCCGCTACGGCGGAGCCTCCAGAACGCAAACTGCCTGTCGTTCAGGGGGAGAGGCATACGTCAACATTCTCAGGTTGACCATATAGGTGTTTCGATTTTCCCCATCAAACCGGCTCATGTACGGTGTTCCGCGGCCGGATATCACCCCATGCACACTCCTCTTCCCGAACAAACCGATGAACGGCCGCCGGCCGCACGCGCTCCACCCGGGGACCGGATCAGAATATTAATCGCCGTTCCCCCGGAACAAAGTCATATGGATACAGCACTGCGTGACGCCTACACCCGGCTCCATGAGCGGTACTTCCCGGGGACGGAACTCCCGATCGCCTTCGAGGTCGGGGGCGCGACCGTTGGGGTGGAGCGAGCCCCCACTCCGAAAGGCTGGAGGTGCTTTGTCTGCGACCTCGTCAAGGTGAGAAAAGGGGCGAGCCTCGTCTTTTCCGAGGACTCGATCGGGTGCCGCGGGGGGAGGTTCTACCTCGGCTACGATGCCGAACGGTTCCCAGACTTCCGCTACTTCCTCTCCTACGGGAAGCCCGGGGTTATGGAGGGGGAGCGCTACAAGCAGACGCCGGAGGTCGTGGACGAGCTCGACAAGGAAACCGTCCGGATACCCACGAAGGGAAAGAGCATCGTCTTCAAGCGCTGGGACCACCTCACGGACACAGACAACCCCGACGCCGTGGTCTTCTTCGCACGGCCGGAAGTGCTCTCCGGCCTCTTCACGCTTGCAAACTTCGACCAGAGCGACCCGAACGGCGTCGTCTGCCCGTTCGGCGCCGGATGCAGCTCGGTCTTCCACTTCCCGTGGCTCGAGCAGCAGAACGAGAACCCGAAAGCGGTCCTCGGGATGTTCGACCCTTCGGCACGGCCCTGCGTCCCGCCCGACGTCCTGACGATGGCCTTCCCCATGAAGAAATTTACGAAGGTAGTCGGCTTCATGGAGGAGAGTTTCCTCATCACAGGCACCTGGGAGAAGGTGATGAAGAAGATTGCCCGGAGTAATAAGCGACTGGAGGGCGCGTAAGCGCCCAGCAGGAGCTGGAGAAAATGCGAAGCATTTTCGACCGGCGACTGGTGTTCGGAGGCCAAAAAAAGGTGACCGGATTCGGCACTCACCCAAGCGTCCGGTTGAAGAACACGACCATCTCCCCGTAGGCACTCTCTGCGACAGGACTCTCCGAGAGCTGCCCGTCCTCGATCATGAACCCGTGCGGCTCGCCCTGGTAGACTTTGAGCTCGAAGTACTTGCCGGCCTCATCGAGAGCAGTCGCATACCGGTAGATATCGGCCACCGGGCTTGCCTCATCCGCCGTGCCGTGGATGATCAGCATCGGGCCGGTGATATTGTCGATGAGGACTGCCGGTGCGGTCCCGTTCGCCTGCCCGCCGGAGTAGGGGAAGCCGTACCAGGCGACGGCCGATTCGAACTCCTCAATCTGGGGCAGGAAGAGCATCGTGTAGCGACCGCCAGCGCAGAACCCCGTCAGGCCGATGCTGCTTGAGTTCACTTCGGGCCGGGTCTCAAGGTACGTGACCGTGTCCCTGACCAGCCCCTCCATCACGGCATCCTCCGGTGACTCGTTAAAGGTCTGCCACTCCGGGGCGATGACGACGAACCCCTCAGTGGCCAGGCGGTCGACCATATCCTGGTAGCCAACCTCCAGCCCGTTGAAGGAGTGGATCAGCACCACGGCCGGATACGGCCCGCCGTCCCCGGGCGTTGTGATGTAGGCCGGGTAACTCTGGCCGCCGCTCTGGATGTTCACCGTCGTTCCGTTCCGCATCCCGGCAGTGCCCACGTCGCCGGCGCTGACGCAGCCGACAAGGAGAAGCAGGGATATAACCGCCGCAATCAGGATAACGTTTCTCATGGTTCTCCCTCCGTCAGGGGGTGCACCCCCATCCTGCTCACGTTATATAACAGTGTCGCCCGGCCGGTGCAGGCAGTCAAGCAAGGCAGGAAACCCGGTAAAAAAGAGGGAGATCAGATGAGTTCCCGGATCTCTGCAAACGTTGCATCCTTCGGGACCCACACACTGCTCCCGGTATAGTTCAGCCCGCCCGTGGCACGGAGCTCGGCAAGTTCGTAGACCCGCGGCCCGTACTGGTACCCGGTCTGGTTCAGCCACCATGCCGGATACCCGGGCTCCTCGACCGCCTCCGTCACCGAGTCGGTTATGAGGCCGTTTGAATACATGACGATCAGCGTGCCCGCCAGATCGTGCCACTCGTCGATGATCTCATCGCCCCGGGTAACGGTGAAGTTCGTAAGGAGACGTGCCGCCCCTTCCTCGTCGCCGGCAGCGATGAGCTCGACCGCCTGTCTGTCGGTCTCCTGCACGAGGGTTATCGACTCAGCCTCGAGCTCGCCCTGCTTTGCAGTGATAGCGTCGATCATTGCGTCGTAGCGAAGCATGGCCCAGTTTGTTAAGAGGTCGAATGTCCAGTACGCGGTGTTGTAATCGTATTTCGACCGGTCGCCGGTCGTGTATGCGACGGACACGTTCTCGGAGCCTGCGTACATCGGCGCGTAGACCGTCTCGTACGCGACCGCCGGACCGAACCAGAGCACTCCTCCTACCGGATCGGGGAGAGACGACCGGGCCTGGGCGACGTAACTGTAACTGCAGAAGACTGCCGAGATCGGCCGCGGGTTTGCCCCGGGACGGACCTCTATGAACGACGCGTTCTGGAAATCCGTGTGAGCATCGGCAGGCCCTAAGTACCGGTAAGGGTTCCCGAACGGCCCCGCGGCCTCGCCGGAAGTGAGATCGAACTCGGTTCCCTCGTAATGATCCCGGAAGAGCGAGAATGCCTCGGTGAGGTTAACCTTCTCGTCGGGCGTAATGGTGAACGGATACGCCTTCGTGTATGAATTCTCAACGTACGGGCTCAGGTTGAGCGACGGGGCGAGCAGGTCCTGGATACGCCAGACCCGCATCAGCGAATAGTAAGGATGCGAATACTCACCGTAGCTGACGGCCCCGAGCCAGTCGAGGGGGCCGTCTGCAGGAGACCACAGGCCCGCCTTCTCCATCTTGCCGAAGAGATCTCTCGAGTACAGCATATCCGGATCTCCCGGGACGACCTCACGGATCCTGAACTCATTTGCCGCGACAAAGACCTCTCCATCGGGGATCTTCTGTGCGACCCAGAGGCCCCCGCCGTCCGCCTCATCGAGGCTCGAGCACATCTCGATGACCCACGCCTCCTCCGGGTCGGCGAAGATGAGCGTCTCGCCGGTTCCGTAGTAGCCGTAGGTGTCGATCAGGCCGCCGATCAGTTCGACCGCTTCCCGCGCTTTCGTGCACCGCTCCATCGCCACGTCCGAGAGTTCTGAGGAGTAAAAGATCCGCTTTCCTTCGACTGCATCGAGCTCGACTTTTGCATAATCGGTGCACTCGCCGGAGAGGAGCTGGTGTTCGTTCATCATGCCGTACGAGCCGGTGTAGTAACCGTAGGTGTGCGGCACCTGATCGATATACCCAAGAATCAAGCGCGAATCACCGCTGTCCTCGCCTCCTGCCGCATCCGAACCGCTGTCCGGATCGTAAACCACCGCTCTTTGCTCTCCGGGCGCATGGTCGGCCGCCGGGACGTAGAGAAGGCTTATGTCGTCGACGTTTCTCCAGTCTTTCCCGACCCCGTCATTCGTATGCCCGACGTACATCGACCCGTCTTCGGATGCACCGGGCGTTATCGCGAAGGTGGTGCATGCCGTTGCATTTGCCGACA
>JAENZF010000096.1 GCA_016841385.1 Methanobacteriota archaeon
GAGGGCGAACGTCGCGCCCTCGGTCTCGGTATCGGTGTCGTCGATCCCGATGGCGACGTAGGCGAGCGCCCGGGTGATCACCTCGCCCTCGACGACCGCTCCTTCGCGGTGGACGGTGACGCCGCAGACGCCCTCGGCAAGGGACATCATATCGGTGAGCGAGTAGGCCGGGCCCCCGATGCACCTGATGTGCTGGTGGATGTGGTCGCCCTCGTGAAAGACGCCGACGATCCCGACCGCCGGTGCGGGGTCGAGCCCGACGGCGACGTCCCGCCGCCCGAGGATCGCCCGTTCCCGGAGCAGGGTCCCGTCCCGGTGGACCGACTGCAGGGCGCCGCCGGCGCGGGCATGGTGGAACTCACAGAAGGCGGCGCACCCTCCGCTCATACACTCGTGGTAGATCTCGACCTGATCGCCGTCGATGGTGGTGAAGACCCGGCGGCAGGCGCTCTCCGGCATCACGCTGCTCGCCGCGTAGCGGGCCGCATGCCGTCCCCGCTGCTCCTCCGTGAGCAGAACGCATCCCTCCTCGATGAGGCGGTTCACCCAGTCCTGGGCGGTGCTCCGGGGGGTATCGGTAGCCTCCGCAATATCGGCCACCGTAAAGGAGCCCCTCTCAAGCGTCGCCTGACGCATCAGCCGGAGATACTGCTTTCTCCGTTCAAGAACCCTGGACATACCTGTCATGGATGTAGAGGAGGTCGCCGATAACGGCACTGGCGGTCTCCGTGGAACCTGCGCCCTTTCCGATGAACGTGAGTTCACCGGCGAGGTCCGCCTCCACGGTGACGGCGTTGAGTGTTCCTTCGACAACAAGCGGGTGCGCTTTGGGGACGATCCGCGGCGATACGCGGAGCACACCCGCCTCCGGGACGATCTCGCCGATGAGCCGGATGGTGCAGTCCAGGTCTTCTGCGAGTCGCAGGGCGTCGGGTGTCAGGAGGGTGATCCCCGTCCTCTCCACGTCGTCGAGCGTGGTCTGCATATCGAGGAGGGTATTTGCGAGGATGACCAGTTTGATCGCCGCATCGATCCCTTCGACGTCGTAGGTGGGGTCCGCCTCGGCATACCCGAGTTCCCGGGCCTCGGCAAGTGCCTGCTCATAGGTGAGGCTATCCTCGGCCATCCGGGTGAGGATGTAGTTGCAGGTGCCGTTGAAGACCCCGTAGAGCCGGGAGATGGTGTTCCCGGCGAGCCCCTCCTGCATGGCATGGATGAGCGGGATCGCGCCGCAGACCGTCGCCTCATACTTCAGGAGGACGCCGTTTGCCTCCGCAAGAGCCCGGAGTTCAGGGTAGGCGAGGGCGATCGGACCTTTGTTCGAGGTGACGACATGTTTGTGCCGCCCGAGGGCCCCCCGGATGTGGCCCAGTGCCGGTTCGGCGGTCTCCACGTTCGTCGGGGTCACCTCGACGAGGACGTCGTACTCCGCCTTCGCCACCACGTCCGCGGGGCTGACGCCCGGGGTGCCGCAGGGGCCGCCGTTCCCCTTCCGATCAAGCGCGGCCGCAAGGTCGATGCCGGCGGGATCAGTGATGCCGCTCCGCGAGTCGGCAAGGCCGGTGACGGTGATATTGAGGTCTTTTGCAAGGATAGCCCGGGCGATGCCCTGGCCGACGGAGCCGAACCCGAGAAGTGCGATCCGCATCATCATGCATCCTCCAGGGGCTCGATGATGAGGAGTTTCTTCTGTTCCGCGACGCCGCGCAGGATCCTGATCGCCTTCTTCATCTCAGTCCGGGTGGTCGAGCGGATGGTGATGCGGGCGGAAGAAGGGGCGTTGATCGCCGGCATAGCGAGGGAGAGTTCCGTCACCTCTGCAGAACCGGTCCTGTCGATCCGGTCGACCGTGTCGGAGAGGTCCGTATGCATTAGGTGGCCGATCATGATCAGCGTGCACTTGTAGAGGAGCCGCTCCTCGCCGATGCGCACGACGCTGACACCCTGCTCCCGGAGCAGTTCGAGGAGAGTCTCAAGGCGCCCCTCCGGCAGTTCCAGCACGATCTGGACGTCCAGCGCTTCCGCGGCTGTCGAGGTCTCTCTCTGATGAATAACCGCGATGATGTTTCCCCCGACGGCCGAGATCGGTTTGAGGGCCGCGACCAGCTGTCCGGGCTGGTCCTTCATCTCGAGCTTCATGGATACCTGCAAAAAAACCCACCTGCTGAATGGTTGACCTGCCGGGAAGATAAGCCTTTTACCCCGGAACAGGTCCATCGACGGGAGGCGCGCCGTAAAAGATTGGCGGGGATCCGGTCCCCGTCACTTCACCGACCCGGGCGCACCGGTGACGACCGTGAGGGACCGGGCAAACTCCGGGAGGATCTCGGCGGGGATGCCCATGACGAGTTCGTCATTCTCGATGCCGGAGAACCGGCGCGAGCCGTCGCACCCGAGGGAGTAGTTGATCCTGCCGGTGAGATAGGGCAGCGCGGTCGCGTCCGCACAGACCGACTGGATCCCCGACATCGTGGACTCTATCCGTCCGCCGAGCAGGTAGAGCGCGGCCTGCGCGAGTTTCAGCATCGCCCGCGGGTTTGCAACGATGATGACGACGTGCGGGTCAAACGGCGTCCTTTCGAGCGGTGCGTAGATTGTCGCGTAGGTCTCGAGTTCCGGGACGTGCGGCACCTGCCGGATGGTCCGCATGCAGGCGGCCCAGCTCTCGAACTTGCCCAGTTTGTAGTAGAACTCCCCCGTGCGGAGGCTCTGCGTGAGCTCCTTCAGCCCGAGAGCCCAGCCGCCCCCCATGCAGACGTGTTTGTCGGCGGTCGCGTAGAAGATATCGCCGTTCAGCCGGGCCCTGCTGACCATCTGGCAGTGGCGGACCGTCTCCTCGATCGGCCCGACCCCTTCGGGGATGCCCTCAGGGCTCTTTGCGAGTTTGACTGCGACCGGCGACCCCCGCAGTTCGAGGGCTTTCTTGAGCGTCTCTGCTATCTCCGCGTAGGGGATCTCAGTGCGCATCTGGTCTTCCATAAACGTGCTCACTCCTCTGTGGAGATAGTCCCCGTGGTCACTCATAAAATCTCTGTTCGAGGTATCGGCTCTATCAGAGGTTGCGCAGTTTGTGGTTCACCTTCTCAAAAAAGGGTTTGTCCGTACGGGCGAAGAGGGCAGGCTGATCCGACTTTTTAACCGTGATCGTAGCCTCCCGTTCGAGCTCGAACGAGCTCTGCCCGTCGATGACGAGGTGCGCCGGCTTCTCGGTCTCAAGGGTGATCTCGAGGTTCCTCCCGGTGCTGATGAGGTGGGGACGGGACGAGAGCATGTAGGGAGCAAGCGGTACGAGGAGGAACCCTTCGATCTGCGGGTCGACGATCGGTCCTCCTGCGCTCATAGCGTAGGCGGTCGACCCGGTCGGGGTCGATATGAGCAGACCGTCGGCCCTGAACCGCTCTGCAGGCGTCCCGTCGACGTAGACACCGAACCGGAGCATCTTCGCCGGCCGGTCGGTGACGACAAGCCCCTCATTGAGGGCGTCTCCGAGCAGCTCCCCGTTGACGGAGAGACTGACCCGCATCCGGCGCTCGACCCCAAACCCACTTTCATGGGCGGCGAAGAACGCGCGTGCTTCGTCAGGTTCGAGGTCCGCGAGGAACCCCACCTCGCCCCAGTTGATCCCGAGGACCGGAACCTGCTTCTTCATCTGGTGGACGGTGAGGAGGACCGACCCGTCGCCGCCGACGACCACGACCAGGTCGCCGGCGATCTTCTCGAACGGGATTCCTTCCGCCCCGAGGTGCTTTGCCGTGCCCTCTTCGAGAGCGACGTCGTGCCCCAGACCTTCGAGTTCCCGGGCGAGCTCCGCGGTGTAGCGGAGTGCGTCCGCATCGTCGATACGCGATACCAGCACGGTCTTCATACGCCTACCTCAGATACTCGATAACCTTGTTATGTACGACGCTGTTCGTGGCAATGAGGCTCCGGCCGACGGAGACTTCGTCGGGGAAGACGAGGGCGTTCCCCTCGAGGTCGGAGACCGTCCCGCCGGCCTCCTCGCAGACCAGCATCCCCGCCGCCGCGTCCGTGACGCGGAGCGTCCCCCGCACGTCGATGAACCCGTCGATGCGGCCGCACCCGACATAGCAGAGCTCGAGCGCAGATGCGCCGAGGAGGCGCCACCGCCGGATCTTCCTGTTGATCTCCTGCACCCGGGTCGGGTCGAACTTCTGCCCGTAGACACTCATGGCGCTCTCTTCGAGGAGCGATACCCCCGAGACATGGATGGGATGCCTATCAAGGTAGGCCCCCTGTCCCCGGGTGGCGTGGAACGTCTCGCCTGTGGCGAGGTTCTGGACGTATCCCGCCTGCACGACACCCTCTTCTGCATACGCGATGGAGAGGGCGTAGAAGGGGATCCCGACCACGGCGTTGTAGGTGCCGTCGATCGGGTCGAGGAAGATGGTGCCGCTCTCTCCGCCCATTTCGGCGCACCCGAGCTCCTCGCTGATGAGACGCCGGCAGAACGTATGGCGCGCGAAGTACTCCACGATGATATCTTCTGCGACCTGATCTATTTTTTTGGTGGGCGTACCGTCGGCGCCCATCTTCACGTACTCCCCTGCCTCCGGCGTTCCGACCATGCCGGCTACGGCATCGGAAACAGCCCTCGCCACGTCGTCACATGCCCGGATGAATTCCATCAAAAACCCTCGTGCCTTCCCTTGTTCTGCGGTGTATTTATGTAATGTAATCCAGATACATTAATCACGCGTTTATCGAGTGAGACAATATGAAGGAACAGACAGAAGTTGGGAAGCTAAAAGAGGGACGTTACGTCGTCGTTGAAGATGAGCCTTGCAAGATTGTCTCCATCGCTACCTCCAAGCCCGGGAAGCACGGGGCGGCAAAGTCCCGGATAGACTGTGTGGGCATCTTCGACGGCGTCAAGCGCTCGATCGTCCAGCCGGTCTCGGCAAAGACCTATGTCCCTATTGTGGAGCGGAAGATGGCGCAGGTCATCTCTATCGCCGGCACAACCATCCAGCTCATGGACGTCAAGGACTTTGATATGTTCGAGCTCACCGTGACCGATGATCAGGCCGGCGGTCTCGAACCCGGGAAGGAGATCCCGTACATATCATCCATGGGCAAGAAGAAGCTTGAGTGACCTATTCTGGTTCACGAAGACGGGCATGCACGAGCTCGCCCATCTCCATTTTGCGAACGCGGACGCATCATACGAGGATGCCCGCTACGCCGTCTTCGGTGTGCCCTACGACGGCACGACGTCGTTTAAACCCGGGACGCGGTTCGGCCCCCGGGCGATCCGGGAAGTCTCGTTCAACTTCGAGTCCTACGAGCCTTCGACCGGGATCGACCTCTACGAGATCCCGATCACGGACCTCGGCGATCTTGCGGTCTCCCGGCTGCCGGAGGAGGTCGTCGGGCAGGTGGCCGACGTCGCGGACGATATCGTCCGCGACGGGAAGGTGCCGGTGATGCTCGGCGGCGAGCATACCGCCACGATCGGGGCGGTCAGGGCCGTAGAGCCGGATGTCTACGTGGTCTGCGACGCGCACCTGGACCTGCGGGACGAACTCGACGGGACGCCCTACAGCCATGGGTGCGTCACCCGGCGCGTCCTCGATACGGTCGAGGACGTCATCATCATCGGGGCACGGAGCGGCGACCGCGAACAGTTCGCAGTTGCGGCGGAGAGGACGCGGCTCTACTCCGCCGACACGGTGCGGGAGCGGGGGATTGGCGCCGTCCTCCGGGAGGTCTGCAGGGAGATCGGCGATAGATGGGTCTACCTCTCGATCGATGCCGACGCGATCGACTGCTGCCTCACCCCGGGCCTCGGGACGCCCGAGCCGTTCGGGATGACGCCGCTCGAGATCAGGGAGGTCGTACGGACCCTCGCGCCGCACGCCGCGGGATTCGATTACGTAGAGGTCGCCCCGTTCGATTCCGGGCAGACGGCGGCGGTGGCGGCGCAGATCGTGCGGGAATTCATCGCCCGCCACTGGCTCGCTGAGTGATCACCGCCCCTATAAGGTACCTCGGTTCCACGCGCCCATCCGCACCGGCCCCCGGCGACTCCTCCACCTGCATCCATCCGATCAGGTACTCAAGTACCCCTCGGGCACCTGGATCTTCAGGTGGTAGGAACCGATGCGCCGGGTGTTGATGACGAAGTAGTAATCGTGGTAACCCTCGTAGAAGGTGCTCACCCACTGTTGCTTCTTGAGGTCGGGCTTGTCCTTCATCGCCAGGAAGTCGGGGAAGTTGAGGGTGACGATCCGGACGAACCGGTTCGGGTCTTCGGCGTCCATGACCTGACAGTTGAAGAACGGGATCTCGTCGTTCGTGGTCGTGATATCCGAGTAGTCGAGCCGCCACATGGGGAACGGGACCCGGACGATCCCGGTGGTCCCCGACCATTGCCCGTCGATCGTCGCGTAGGTCACCCACCGGGTGGTGCCGGGCGCGGTCCCGGCCGGCAGGACGGTCATATTCAGGCGGTTCTCTTCGGTTGAGATCTGGTAGGTTGCCGGGTCGACGAACCCGATCGGCTGCGGCTTCCCGTTCCAGGTGGGCACCGGAGTGGGCGTCGGCGCAGTGGTTACGGGGGGAATCGAGGGCGTCCACGCCGGGGTGACCGCCGGCTCCTCCGACCCCCATAACCCCGCCAGCTCGCCGGTCGCTGCCGGTTTGATAACCAGGGCCATCACGAGGACGACCCCGATTGCCAGAACGACATAGATGAAATCCTGTTTCTTCGCCATACCCTGTTCCTTTCCGTTGAAACCCGCCTGTGCGGCACCCCCGGCCCCTTACCCTCCGACAGCGGGGAATTACAGAATTTTTCCCGCAGGGAAACGTTATTTCCCAGAATGGGGGGCTGACCGCACAGTATTTCTGGTACAGGTACCTTTGCACCTCCGGCTACAAATACTTGCCTGATCCCAATGGCGGCCGATAAACGGATGATTAGGCGAGCCTGTTACCAAAACAGGCATGTCTCACATCCCCCTTCAATTGAATAGCTTTTTATACAGGGTTGGGCATATACTCCAAAGAACCGAAACAGTCCAGATGAGGCGCTCATTCGGACTCCGGTAACAGGAGGAAACGTTTTATGAGTAAATTGGTGAAAAACGAAGATGCATTCACCGGGCTTGAGGCGGCGATCGTCCTGATCGCGTTCATCGTCGTGGCCGCGGTGTT
>JAENZF010000097.1 GCA_016841385.1 Methanobacteriota archaeon
TACCCGACGATCACCTGCAGCGGGTTCCGGATATGATCCCCGAGAATAGCAAACTGCTCGATATTTTTCCCGAGCTGTGCGTACGTCTCCCGTTTCATCTGATCGGTGAGGATCCGCCCGGTGATATCCATAGCGATCAGCATGATGCAGAGCGGCTGCCCGGCATCGTTCTGCACGACGCTGCCCGAGACCTGGATGTGAAACGGAGACCCGTTGTTTCGCAGCCCGATCGTCTCCTGTACGATTGCGTGGTTGTCAAGGAGATGGCCCGTAATCTTTTCCCCGACGGTAGGATCCGCAAAGAATGCTTCCAGGTTTCTCCCCGTGATCGCTTTCTCCTCCCCGTACCCGAACATTGCGGCAAAACTCCGGTTGGCATACATGACGGCCCCGGTGAGATCGGCGATGAGGATGCCGTTTGTCGATGATTCGAGAGCGCTCTCCTTTATCTTGAGTTCCCGCTCGGCACGGATCCGGTCGGTAATATCCCGTGCAATCGCTACGACGTACTGCTCGCCGCCGAAGGTGACCGACCGAACGGTGATCTCCATCGGGATCTCCCTCTCGTCCCGCGACATGAGCGATGCGATGCAGGTCTGCCGACATTCGGATGGAAGATCGCTCTTCTTCCGGATGAGCTCGACAAAACCGGCCTTCTGTTGCGGAGAGAACAGGTCGGCAAACGATGTCGCAAGCAGCTCCTTCTTCGAATAGCCGAGGTACGCCCTCACGGATGCGTTAACGTCCGCAAGCTTCCCGGTTTCCGCACGGATCAGAAATATTGCATCGTACGTCTGGTCGAGCAGAGCCCTGAACCGTTCGAGCTCCGCAAGCCGGCTCTGCAACTCCGGGTAGTAACTCTTGTGCAGAGACGTCTCTCCGAGGCCGATGATCTTCTCCCGGAGCGCATCCCGGCCATCAGGAAGTTCGGAACGCATACTCATAGATCCGTTCGATATCTTCGCAGGTGAGCTTACGCGGGTTCGTTACCATGCAGGGGTCGGTATACGCCTGTTCGGCAAGGGCAGGAATCGCATCCTCCCGAACGCCGACTGCGGCGAGGGGCTCCGTGATGCCAAGCGTTTTCCTGAATGCCGCCACCCCCTCTGCCGGCGGTGTTCGTTCGCCCTGCGCCGGGCCGATGATTGCTCCTATCCGGTCGTATCGGTCCGGGGCCGCCTCGTAGTTGGCCGAGATCACATGCTCAAGGAGCAGCGCAGTGCACCGCCCGTGCGCAAGATCGTAGGCCCCTCCGAGACTGTGCGCCAGCGCGTGCACGGCCCCGATGCTTGCGTTGGAGAACGCCAGTCCCGCGTGAAGGCTGGCAAGGAGGGTCGAAAACCGCAGGTTCAGGTTTTCGGGCTCTTCCGTGACCGCAGGCAGTGCGCTATGGATGAGCCGTATCGCCTCGAGGGCATGCACGTCGGTCATCGGGGAACTGGCGTTCGACACATAGGCCTCGATCGCGTGGCTGAGGGTGTCCATACCGGTATCCACGGTCAGTTGCCGGGACATCGTCGTCAGCGGTTCGGGATCGAGCAGAGAAATGTCGGGAACGAGCGCTTTACTGACGATGGCAATTTTTCGCTTTCTCTCTTCATCCGTGATGATGGCGAACTGGGAGACATCGGCGGAACTCCCGGCGGTTGTCGGGATGCAGATGAGAGGCGGCGCAGGTACCGGCACCCGGTCGACGCCCTCGAACGTGAGGATATCCCGCAGGTTGGAACCCGCTATCCCGATCCCCTTGGCACAGTCCATCGGGCTTCCTCCGCCGACGGCGACAACGCCGTTGCACTCTTCGGACAGGTACACATCCTTACCCGACATCACCTGCCTGGAGCGGGGATTTACGGAGATAGAGTCGAAGATGGTGAACGATATCCCAGCTTCGGTCAGGCTCTCCCCTACGGCCTCGGCCCAGCCTGCGGCCCGGACACCCGGGTCGGTGACGAGGAGCACCTGTTTCATACCGAAGTTGCGTGCATACCGGCCTGCAAGCTGCAGTGCCCCGTGCCCGCAGATAAATTCAGGAGCTACAAATTTTCTCAGGTCAAGCTGGCTTCTCTGGATCATGATTCAACACCTTCTCTGGATCACGATTTGACCCGAAAGTACGCTGGCGACTGAAAGGAGAACTCCTAATCAGTTGTAAGTAGCCGAATCCATATATACCTGGCGAACCGTCATAACTGGTTAATATATATTATGGTATTACAGCCAGTGAGTCCACACAGATAATTAAATTCTGTACAAAAACAGGGCATTTAACAGAAAACTCCCTGCTTAGTCCCCGCCGATACCGCATCGTACTTCCCGTCTCTCCGGGCCGTACGATATGCAGGGAGCTTCACCCCCGGCGTTTTCATCTCAGGCAAACCTGGACGGAACCGGGACGGCTCCCGCGGTCGTCGGAAAAAAGAGTGGATGGTATCAGTCAACAGCCGCAAGGCTGATACTGAAGCACTCCAAGCAGAGGAGATCCAGATCGTTGTCCGCCGTATCGGAGATGATCGCCGGGTTCTGCCGGACGATCCTGAAGACAACGGCGTCTTCCGGCAGGGCCGGGTCCATCGGGGCGTCGACGTTCTTCTGGATCACCAGGCGTGCAGGATCGAGGTTTGCAGCGTAGTAGTCCTTGAACGCCGACCGTTCCTCGTCGGGGATGGCGACCCAGTCGGCTATCTCGGCGACCGTCACGTCGTTCGGGACCCAGCCGTACCCGGGCAGGTAGTACTCCGCCCAGAAGTGAGTGCCGGGAGCCTCGGACAGGAGCATCTGGTAGCCCCCGATGGCGCGGGCGGGGATCCCGAGCGACCTGCAGAACGCGGCAAAAAGCATGCTCTGGGTGCCGCAGTCGCCGTGACCGGTCTCGAACATGTAGGTGGACTCGGCGACCTTGGGCTCCCGGGCATCAAGCGAACCGTGCGGGACGTGGCTGTAGGGATAGGTCTCGATGATGTGGTAGTAGATCATCTGTGCCCGGAGGTGCGGGTTCGTCTCGTTCCCGACGATCTCCTGCGCCTTCTCCCGGATCGCATCCGTGATCTCGATGTTCCGCTCGGATGCCGTGTAGAGCAGGTACTCGGGGTCGCTCGTATCGTACTCCCCGACCTTGGCCGGGTCGATATCGTCAAAGATCTGCTCATAAGAGGTAAACCCGATATCCGCCGTGATGACGAGGTTCCCGTTGACCGCCTCGACCGGGACCTCGTAGTAGACGTAGCCGATAGCGCCCGTGGTGACCGGACCGACGACGATATACTCAGGACATGACAGGTTCGCGACGGTCACGTTTCTTTGCGACTCCGTCTCGACCGGGAGCGGGAGCCAGATCTTCAGCACTCCCGTCGCCGGGAGCACCTCGTACGGGATCTCAAGCCGCTCGACTCCCGCGTAGTGCACCGGGTTCACGTACGGCCCGAGCCCTTCGGGCTGTTCTTCCGACCAGGCATACCGGGCGATGTAGTCGAAGTCGAGAGTCGTCGCGGTCTTCTTCCGCATATCGTCGAAGTGCGCGAAGAGGTAGTCGCTGGCGACATCGCAGAAGTAGAGCGTCTCGTTCTCAGAGACGATCTTCTGGGCCCGGTTCTCCAGCCAGCCGGTTATGTTCTCATCGGTGATGCCGGGGACGCTCTCCCGCAGCGCTGCTTCTGCGGCCGCGGCGTCGAGCGAATACTCGAGGTATGTCCTGTTCGCCCGGAGCATGGCGTCCCAGGCCGTTCGGGCCTTATCCGGATCGCCGGCGCCGGCGTAGAGGGCGGAGGCCTCCGCAAAGCGTTCCTCGGCGACCCGGAAGTTGGCGTCTGCATACTCGGCCAGTCCCCGGGCATAGGCCTCGTCGGCCGGCGAGGGTGCAACGAGATCGGTCTTCTCTTCCGTTGCGGCGGTGCATCCTGCCGCAAAGATGAGGAGGGCGAATGCAACCAGGAGGGTGGTGATCGTACGGTATCGCATAGTAGAGAGAATATGCGGAGTATTTAAAAACCTTTTTGTTTCGACTGATCTTTTTCCGGCGAGTATCAGCGATTTCCTGCTTTTTTTGCAGGATGATGACCGGGATTCGTCGATCGCGGCCCATGCGGCCGGGAACAGTGGGGTCGGCAGGGCCGTTCAGGCTCTCCCCGCCTCTCCCATGCGGGGCTTCGAGCACATCTGGTGCCGCCGATTACTCTTCCCGCGCCCTCCGTAGCGTGAACCGGAATGCCGCCCCCTCCTCCGGCCGGCCGGGCACCCGGTCTTCCACCCGGATGCTCCCTCCATAGCGCTCGACAAGCATCCGCACGATGTAAAGGCCGAGACCCTTGCCGCTCTTCGAACTCTTCCCCTTCCGGAACCGGGAGAAGAGAACGGACTTTGTCGCGTCGGGTATGCCCGGGCCCGTGTCCTCGACCGAGACCAGCACCTCGCCGTCCTGCTCCTCGACCCGGATCGCGATCGCGACGTCGGGCTCCCCGAACTTGATGCTGTTGCCGACGAGGTTGGTGAAGACTTCGGGGAGGAGGTCATCGGCGAGGACTGCAACCGATCCCCCGGCGTACCTGATATCGGTCTCCGGGTGCTGCCGGACCTCGGCCCGGATCGCCGCGTCGAGGTCGACGGGTTTCAGGGGAGGGGTCGGCGGGCGGAGACGCCGGATCGTCGAGACGTTCTTGATGATCTCGATGCTCTGGCTGACGGCCGACCGGATCTTCTGCATCATATCCCGGTTCCCGCCTTCCAGGTCTTCACCGAGGATATCGCTGTAGCCGAGCGCTATGGTGTTGGCGTTGTTGATGTCATGGACCATGATGTCGAGATACAGGTTCGCCTCCTCGTTCGCCGCGAGGATGGCCTCTTCCGTCTCTTTGCGCTCGGTGATGTCCGTGAACGTGACTACCGCCATGAACGGGTTGCCGCCCGCGTCGCGGACGAGGGTGCCGCCGTAGTTGAATACACGTTGCCGCTCGGTCCCGATGCGCCGGGTACGCACCTCCACATCCCGGACCTGCTCCCCGCGCAGGATGCGGGACAGGGGCCACTCCTCCACCGGAAGGACGGTCCCGTCCATCGTTGCAAGTTCGAAGGTATTGCCGAGTTCATGCACGCTCCCGGGGGCTTCCTCAAGGCCGAGCATTCCGAAGATCTCGGCGGCGGCACGGTTCCAGTGGAGCGGGTTGCCGTCGAGGTCGAAGACACCCAGCCCCTCGTTCAGGTTCTCGACGATCGTGCGGAGCTGGGCCTCGCTGCTCCGGAGCGCCTCCTGTGCCCGGATCCGGTCGGTGATGTCCTTCCCCGACCCGAGAACCCCGGTGATGCGGCCGCCGGTGTCCCGCAGGACGGCCTCCTTCCAGATGAGCGTGCGCTCGTCGCCGCCCTTCGTCACGATGACGTTCTCATCCGTCTCGGGTATCGCGGAGATCCCGGATACCGCGTGTGCGAATGCCCGCCGGGCGTCCTCCCTGTTGCGCTCCGGGATCGCTACGTCGAACCAGTTCTTCCCGACGAGTTCGTCCTCCCGGTACCCCAGAAGCTCGCAGCCGCGCCGGTTGATGAGGCCGACGGTCTGATCCGCGTTGATGACGACGAGCAGGACGGCAGCCACGTCCAGGTAGCCCTGCGCCCGGTCACGTTCTTTCTCGGTGTCCTTCTGCTGCCTCTTCAGCCGCTCGGAGAGCCAGGCGATGACGAGGGCGACCACGACGAACATCAACGCACGCCCATAGTCGTTGAAGGTCCCCACGTCGGTCCTGAGGAGGAAGTGGCTGATCAGGACCAGCCCGCCGAGGAAGAACGCCACACTGATACCCCTTCTCCCCCACCAGAGCGCGGCGAGGATGATGGGTATGTAGAAGAAGTGAGAGAAGACCGCCCCTACCGAGAGGACTGCATGAAAGTAGTAAGTCAGGAGAACCGATATCCCAAGCAGGACGCTGATGATGAGTATGCGGGTATTCTCGGTCAGTGGTGCCATAGCAGGACTCTCCCCATGCAGGTTCTGTTTTTATATCTAATCTGCAATAAAAATCACCGGACTATGTTATAGGCTGTTGTTCTCTGGAACCGTTTCGGATGTGCAGGTACCTGCTCGCCGTTTATCGGGCTCTTCGGACCTGCCGTCAGGCACCATCCCCGTGATCAGGAATCGGTGCACGATCCCATGTCCTGGCTGTCCGGATTGTTTCCCTCAGACCTGGCCGGCTCCGTTTCGGATATACGTGCTGTTCAACCCCTTTTGACCATGAGGATACGGTATACCGGGAGATCGTGCATGGGCGCGTTCCTGCGGGGACCAATCGGCAAGTAACGCATAAACTCCGTTATTGAGCCGGAATGTCCCCGATTTCTCCCGGAAATTACATTTTTATCGTATTTCTGCCGCTATAATAGAGAAAGATATATCCATCCGGAGATAAGTTAATAATTAAAGCGGAGGCTTTTTATGCAGAGCGTTGTACGCAATTTCCTGATATTTTCCCTTGTTGCCTGCTGTCTTATCGTCCTTCCTTCGAGTGCTCAACCGCCCGTAGGCGGAGACAACGGATGGTATGCGGTCAACTGTAACGTGGATGGAGCACAGGTATACTTCGACAACGAGTATAAGGGAGCGATCGAGGCCGGCGTGCTGTACGTCCCGGTCTACACCACCGGGACTCCCTACCAGTCGTTCCGCGTCGAGAAAGACGGATACACCACCTACTACGGGGACGTCACCTCCGTGCCCGGCAAAGGAGAGGTGTTCGATCTCTACGCAACCATCAACCCGGTCCAGCCCACTTCGGGGCCGCTCGTTGGGGGAGATATCGGCTGGTACACCGTCCACTCCAACGTTGACGGCGCAACGGTCATGTTCGACAACGAGGTCAAAGGCGTCACCAGCCAGGGTATCCTCTCCGTGCAGGTCTACACGACCGGGACGCCCTACAAGACCTACACCGTGACAAAGGACGGGTATCAGCCCTACACGGGCTCGATCGACCAGTACCCCGGCAAGGGGGAGACGGTCGACCTGTACGTGACGCTGAACCCCGTCCCGGTTCCCACGCAGCAGGCGCCCCTCTCTCCGGCCCTGGCCGGCGGTGCCCTGCTGATTGTAGGGCTGCTGCTGGTTGCGGGGAGAAAG
>JAENZF010000098.1 GCA_016841385.1 Methanobacteriota archaeon
CGCCTCGCGGAGCCGCTCGATGGCCGCGGCGGTCGAGACGCCGCTCCGCTCCGCTGCCCAGGCAATCTCGTCCGGGCTTGCGGTGTGGATGTCCACCCCGGGCGCGACCTCCCGCACGCAGGTGATGAGGTCGGCGTAGGAGTCGAGCGTGTAGTCCGGATGCACCCCCGAGAGGAGGCAGATCTCGGTGACGTTGCGGCCCACCGCCGTCCGGGCCTTCTCCCGCACGGTCTCCGGGTCGTCGCAGAACGCCTCCGGATCATCCGCCCGCCGCCCGAACCCGCAGAACCCGCAGAGGTTCTTGCAGATGTTGGTGACATGGATGTTCTGGTTCCGGACGTAGGTGACGGTGTCGCCAACCTTGTGTTCGCGGAGTTCATCAGCGGCGGCGGCGATCTCCCAGACGCCCCGGTCCCGTGTCTGGAGGAGGAAGACGGCCTCCTCCTCCGTGAGCCGGTGGCCGGCGAGCACATCATCGAGCAGGTCATGCAACGAATACGGCATCGTAAACAACTCTATTGTAATCCCGGATTTATTCCCCTTTCTCTTTGCGCCGCGCAAGGACGAAATCGTGGATGAGAATGATGACGATGACGACGACGGCAAACTCAGTGAGGTGCAGGGGCAGGTATCCGATGAGCGGCACCGCAACGAGGGCTTTGCCCACAATCCACTCCTTCTCGACCGGCTCGACCACCCCGACACCGGGGATCCGGAGGTTCCCCTGGTCGATGTAGGGGTTGTTGTCCCCTTTGGTGATATAGCCGCCGTGCGGGTCGGTGTAGTATTGCGCGAGCCCCGACTCCTCCACGGCGGCGGTGTCGACGTAGGTCATCGCCCGGTGAATGATCGGGTGAACGGAGTCGGCACCGTTCGGGTGATAGACGATCACGTCGCCGTAGTCCCCGAAGGACGAATGCCCGGTCCGTTGTCCCTCGGCCCAGGTCGTCAACCCGCCGAACCGGTCCTCATCGACGACGAGCACCAGATCGCCGACGTTCATGTTCGGGACCATGCTCTCCGACTCGATCGTGACCACCGCCGGCCAGGTGCCGGCGAAGAGGTAGAGAAGAAGGGCGATACCGCCCACGACCGCGACGACCCAGAGAAGGTCCCGGGCGAGAGAGACGACCGGGTGGTCACTCTTCCGGAACGCCCGCAGGGTCGATGCCGCACGCTGCAGCCAGGTGGTATCCGACATTGCTCTAAAGAGAATGCTATCCCTTCATATACATAGGTTCTCCGGGATACCCGGACCGGAGACGGGGTACGAAAAAGATAAACCCATATTGCCGGGGGGAGAATAACATGAAGTCCATGCTCGCCAACGCCGAGATCGTACGCCGGTTCCTTGAGCTGAAGCATCAGGTCCATCCCGACGTGGTGAGTTACATCCGGGAGCAGGACGACCCGACGCTCATCGACCGGATAGCAGCGGGGGTCCCCGGCGGCACCCTTGTCATCTCGGCTGAGCATATCCCGGGCCTCCGGAAGGTCCGTGACGGGACCCGGTTCCTCGTCGACCCGGAACTCGAGGTGATCATGGGGAGCGCCGGGACCACGGGAAGCGTCAGCGGCCACGAGGACGCCGTCCATTACTTCCGGGACCGCTACAACAACCTCTCCTCGATGATCCGGAGCCGGATGACCACGATGCCGATCGAGGCGCTGGTCAAATCCCCTCACCGCTACCGGGACGAGGATTGCAACGTCATCGGGATGGTGGCCGACGTGCGGACGACCGCCAAGGGGCACCGGCTCGTCGAGGTGGAGGACCCCACCGGGGCGATTCGGGTGCTCTTCAATAAAGGGAGGGACGACTCCTTCGCAGAGGCGGAGCGGATCCTCCCCGACGAGGTGATCGGGGTCAAGGGAAAACTCTCAAACGACGGGGGGCTCTTCTTCGCCGAGCAGCTCTCCCGCCCGGACGTCCCCATCAACAACGCCCCGTTCAAGAGCGACCGCCCGGGGAAGGCGGTCCTGATCTCCGACGTCCATGTCGGGAGCGACACCTTCCTCGAAGAGGGGTGGAACCGGTTCGCCGACTGGCTCCAGGACTCCGATGCCGGTTACCTCCTGATCGCGGGCGACCTCGTCGACGGCATCGGCATCTACCCCGGGCAGGAGAACGAACTGACGATCAAGAACATCTACGAGCAGTACGACGTCTTTGCAGAGATGCTCCGGGACCTGCCCTCCCGGGTCCGGATCGTTGCCGCCCCGGGAAACCACGACGTAGTCAGGATGGCCGAGCCGCAGCCGGCGATCCCGCCGGAGTTCACCGGGAGGTTCCCGGCAAACTGCACCCTCGTCGAGAACCCCTGCCTGCTGAACCTCCAGGGCGTCCGGGTCCTGATGTACCACGGCCGGTCGATCGACGACATGATAGGGCTCATCCCCGGAGCGAGTTACGAGCGGCCCGGGGAGATCATGGAGGAGATGCTGAAACGCCGGCTGCTTGCCTCCCCCTACGGGATGCGGACCCCCATCGCCGCGATGAAGACCGACCGGCTCGTCATCGATCCGCTCCCCGAGATCCTCCTCACGGGGCACGTCCACATCTGCGGCATCACCCGCTACCGGGGCGTCCTCGGGGTGAACACCGGCACCTGGCAGTCCCAGACATCGTTTCAGAAACAGATGAACATCCACCCTACTCCCGCGCGGGCATTCGTCATCGATCTCCAGACGCTCCAGCCGGAAGTGATGGATTTTAGCTAGATTCCCATCAGTTTTCCCCGGATATATTCCACATATTTAAAAATGTTGAATCCCTTTGTATATGGTACTCAATCGGAGGAATGCAGAGAGATGGATCTGGTATATCTGGCACCCATAGGTGCCATCCTCGCTCTCCTGTTCGCAGGATACTCGTATATGAGTATCAGACGGGAGGGCACAGGTACCGAACAGATGCAGAAGATTGCTGCCGCTATCCATACGGGAGCAATGGTCTACCTGAACAGGCAGTACCGCGCTATAGCAATATTCGTCGTCGTGCTTGCCGTCGTCCTCGGCGTCTGGATTAACCCGCTCACCGCCGCCTGCTTCGTGCTCGGTGCGGCGCTCTCGGCGACCGCCGGCTACATCGGCATGTTCACCGCCACGGCCGCAAACGTCCGGACTACGAACGCCGCAAGGAGAGGGATCGCGGATGCGTTCCGGGTCTCGTTCGCGAGCGGTTCGGTCATGGGCATGGCCGTGGTCGGCCTCGGGCTTCTCGGGCTCTCGGTTGCGTACGTGGTCGTCAGCACCGCAACGGGGCTTACTCAGGCTGAAGTCCTCACCATCGTGACCGGGTTCGGCCTCGGGGCGAGTTCGATCGCCCTCTTCGCCCGCGTCGGCGGAGGTATCTTCACCAAGGCCGCGGACGTCGGCGCCGACCTCGTCGGTAAGGTCGAGGCAGGCATCCCCGAAGACGATCCCCGGAACCCGGCCGTCATCGCCGACAACGTCGGCGACAACGTCGGCGACGTCGCCGGCATGGGTGCGGACCTCTACGAGTCCTACGTCGGCTCGATCATTGCAGCGATGGTCCTCGGCGTCGCCGTCGCGGCCACGCAGTTCCCGAACGCCGAGATCATGAACGTGATCGTCCTCCCGCTGCTCATCGCCGCGGTCGGTATCGTCGCGTCCATCATCGGCTCGTTCTTCGTCCGGACCAACAAGACCGAGAGCAGCGCCATCCACATGGCCTTCAACAAGGGTCTGCTCTCCGCGCTCGTCCTGGTCGTCATCGCCACCTACTTCCTGGTGAACCTGCTCCTTGGAGCGGAGTACATCGGAGTTCTCTACGCCGCAGTCGCCGGTCTCATCGCAGGGTTTGCCATCGGCCTGATCACCGAGTACTACACCTCCTTTGACCGGAGCCCGACCCTCGCCATCGTCAAGTCCAGCGAGACCGGGGCTGCGACCACCATCATCACCGGATTTGCGAAGGGGATGGAGAGCACCGTCTGGCCGGTCCTGATCATCTCCCTCGCGATCTACGTCTCGTACCAGGTCGCCGGGCTCTACGGCATCGCGATCGCCGCCGTCGGCATGCTCTCGACGCTCGGGATCTCCCTTTCCGTCGACGCGTACGGCCCGGTCGCCGACAACGCCGGCGGTATCGCCGAGATGTCCCACCAGAAGCCCGAAGTCCGCGAGATCACCGACACCCTGGATGCCGTCGGCAACACCACCGCCGCCATCGGCAAGGGATTCGCCATCGGCTCTGCGGCGCTGACGGCGCTCGCCCTCTTCGCCGCCTACACCCAGGCGGTCGGCCTCTCGGTCATCGACATATCGATCCCGAACGTCTTCATCGGTCTCCTGATCGGTGCGATGCTCCCCTTCCTCTTCTGCTCCATCACGATGATGGCAGTGGGGAAAGCTGCATACAGCATCGTCCACGAGGTCCGCCGCCAGTTCAAGGAGATCAGCGGCCTCATGGAAGGGACGGCTGAACCCGATTATAACTCCTGCATCGCCATCTCCACGAACTCGGCGCTGCGCGAGATGATCCTGCCCGGCGTCCTCGCCGTCGTCGCGCCGCTTGCCATCGGGTTCGTCCTCGGCACCGAAGCCCTCGGCGGCCTGCTCGTAGGCTCGCTTTCGTCCGGGTTCCTTCTCGCCGTCACGATGGCGAACGCCGGTGGAGCCTGGGACAACGCAAAGAAGTACATCGAGCAGGGCCACCTCGGCGGAAAGGGTTCCCCGGCCCACAAGGCGGCGGTCGTCGGTGACACCGTGGGCGACCCCTTCAAGGACACGTCGGGACCTGCCATCAACATTCTCTTAAAACTGATGGCCATGGTCGCGCTGGTCTTTGCGCCGCTGATCCTGGTCGTCTAACCCTTTTTTTTAGCCCGGTGCCTTCCGGGAGTCCATACCTTCATCCCACTGTGCAGACAACCAGATAGAGTGTGAACTCCGAGAGCGGAGGTGACAGACCACATGTTCCGCATCTATCGCACGGTTGAAGCGGCCCCGGCACCACGGACGCAGGAGACCGGAGAGTTCGAACCCGGTTCGTGGGTCTCCATGATCAATCCCACCGCAGGCGAGATCGCGGAAGTCTCGGAGAGGCTCTCCATCCCAGGGGACTACCTCCGGGCGGCACTCGACGAGGAAGAGCGTCCGCGGACAGAGACCGAGGACGGCATCACCCTGATCGTCATCGATATCCCGATGCCTTACCCCGAGCAGACGATCCTCTACACGACGATGCCGCTCGGGATCATCGTTACGCCCGATACCATCGTCACCGTCTGCCTCCGCGAGAACGCTATCGTCGAAGACTTCACGAACGGCCGGGTCAAGTTATTCTACACCTTTAAAAAGACCCGGTTCGTGCTGCAGATCCTCTTCCGGAACGCATCCTACTTCCTCCAGTACCTGCGCCAGATCGAGCGGGTATCCGACCGGATCGGGGCCGAACTGAACCAGTCGATGCGGAACCGGGAACTGATCCAGCTGATGAACCTCAAAAAGAGCCTGGTCTACTTCTCGACGTCGCTTCGGAGCAACCAGATCGTCCTCGACAAGACCCTGACGTTCCAGCCGCTCCGGATGTACGCGGACGACACCGACCTCCTCGAGGACGTCATCATCGAGAACAAGCAGGCGATCGAGATGGCGAACACCTACTCGACGATCCTCACAGAGACGATGGACGCCTTCGCCTCGATCATATCGAACAACTTCAACAACATCTTAAAACTCCTCACCTCGATAACCATCATCCTCGCGATCCCCACGATGATCGCAAGTTTCCTCGGGATGAACGTCCCGGTCCCCCTCGAGGATAACCCGAACGGATTCGTCATCATCCTCGTCCTCTCCCTGATCGTCTCCTCGCTCCTCGCGGTGGCCATCAACCGGAAAGGGTGGTTGTAGCCAGATTTTCCAGGTACCGGGAGCGGGGAGACTTCCCCCGCCCCCCGGATCGGTCGGGGAAATCTGCGATATCCCGGAAATCCGCGATCCAGTCCGGGCACCCCGTCCCTTCCCGCCGACCCTCCCGGCTGCGCGACAAAGCCCAGGAAGCCCGTCTCCTCTTTGCCGTACCCGATTCTGTCCGGACTCCGGCTCCGGTATTCCGGCAGACCATAAGGTTTATCACCAAATCCTACATTATTGATCATGTCAAATTATACATGATAGATCATGTATAATCTGGGGGCGGCCGCACGGGAGGAGGCGCCCGGAGAAACCACGCTCCCGGCGGGGGCCGGCACCGGTTGCCGGCGACCGCATGTACGGCAGCACGACCACGGGCCGACCGGTCGGAAAGACGACGGACCCGGAGATTAGCCGCTTTTGCACGGTGTCTGAACCCGCACGGGGATCGACCGGAGCAATCCGGCATGATTAATCATTAAGAGCGTGGGAAGATGGCAGAGACGTTTGCCGTGAAACTGGAAGAGAAACGCTACCTCCCCGACCCCCGGTGTAAGGCGACCGCCTGGACACCGGATTACACCCTGGCCTACCAGGAGTTCATGCGCGACCCGGAGGCCTTCTGGGACCGGGTCGCCCGCGAGCTCTCCTGGTTCGAGCCCTGGGACCGGGTCAGGGAGTGGGACTACCCGTACGCGAAGTGGTTCGTCAACGCTAAGCTGAACATCACCTACAACTGCCTGGACCGCCACGTCACCAGCGACCGGAAGGACAAACCGGCGATCGTATGGTGCGGGGAGAGGGGAGAGGAGCGGGTCTTCACCTACGACGGCCTCTACCGTGAGGTGATGCGGTTTGCAAACGGCCTCGCGAGCCTCGGCGTCGGGAAGGGCGACCGGGTCTGCATCTACATGCCGCTCGTCCCCGAACAGGTCATCGCGATGCTCGCCTGTGCGCGGATCGGGGCCGTCCACTCGGTGGTCTTCGGGGGGTTCGGGCCTGATGCGCTTGCCATGCGGATCAACGACGCGGAGGCAAAGGTCCTCATCACCGCAGACGTCAGCTACCGGCGGGGAAAGACCGTCCCGCTCCGGGAGATCGCGGGCGTTGCGCTCACCAAGACGCCGTGCG
>JAENZF010000099.1 GCA_016841385.1 Methanobacteriota archaeon
CACCGAGAACATCTTGCCGCTGCGCAATCGGCCTGCGGAGCTCCTCTCCGGGGAGCTGCAGTGTGTTTATATGAACCGGGTGCCACACTTCAGCACCTATAGGAATCAGGTGGAGGAACCTTCATGCGCATTGGACGCCGCACGGGCCTGATCATAGTCATATTGCTGATCGGCGCCATCACCGTCCTCTACGCCCTCGACCTGGCGGAGGGCGGACCGGGAGTGACGGAGCTTGCACCTGCGGAGGTGCGGGAGTACCAGGGTGAGCAGCTCTCCTCGATTACAGATTTTCGTGAGAACTCGATCCGTGGCCCGCAGTATGTGAATGCGAGCACCTACACTCTCACCATCGATGGACAGGTGGAGAGCAGAAAGGTATACTCCTACGATGCGCTCATGGAGCGGTTCCCTCACTACCGCAAGGTTGTTACCCTCTACTGCGTGGAGGGCTGGGATGTCACCATCCTCTGGGAGGGGATGAAAGTACAGGATCTCCTGCAGGAGGCGGGGGTGGAGCCGGGGGCAAGTACGGTCATCTTCTACGCGGAGGACGGCTACTCCTCCTCACTTCCCCTTGCCTACATCGAGGACCGGGACATCCTGCTGGCCTATGCTATGAACAACGTCACCCTGCCAGCGGAGCGGGGATTCCCCTTCCAGCTGGTGGCCGAGGACCGCTGGGGCTATAAGTGGGTGAAATGGGTGACCCGGATCGAGGTATCCGACGATGAGAACTACCGCGGCTACTGGGAGAACCGGGGGTATTCGAACAACGGGAGCATAGACCGATCCTTCTTCGATCGGGGATAGGGAGGGAACAAGGATGGTGCGGTTCACATATCGGAAACTGGTCTCCTGGACCCTCCTCGCATTTACGCTCCTCTTCCTGATCAGCGGCTTCGGGATCACAGAGCCATGGCTGGTGCGGCCCCTGACGTTTGGGCTTCTCGATAAGGCGCTCTCCCAGCAGATCCACTTTCTTCTCTGGGGCCCGTTCCTGATCGTGCTGGTGCTGCACGTATACTACTCCTGCGGCATCTTCAGGAAATAATGCTTAATAAGGCAATCCGCGGCAAAGAGGACGGATACGCCGATAGATACCATAACCGAACAATCTTCAGGTCCATCCTGGCCGGAATCCCGGGGATGGCCCGGACTGCGTTTCGATCTTTTTGCCTCTCCGACACGGACAGCTCGCCAATTTCGTTCATGGATAAAAGAACCGACCCGGGCGACGAAGCGCAACCAAACTTTTTTCATCTCTTCTTCAGTCCATGCCGGTATGCAGGTGATGAGTGATGGCTGCCCCTGATGAGAGCCCGAAGAGATCCGGCCGGAGCCGCCTGACCGACGTTCTTCCCCCAGATCGGCTGAACGCATTTGCCGATGGTGTCTTCGCGATCGTCATCACGCTGCTCGTCCTCGAACTCCCTGTGCCGGACGTTGCCGAAGGCCTGCTGTGGGCGCTTCTCGAAGAGTGGCCCGACTTCCTCGCCTATATCATCAGTTTTGCATTCATCGGCGGATTCTGGATCACGCATTCCTCCATCACCCGGCTGACGGAGCAGGAAGACGGAGTCACGTTCCGTCTGACGCTCGTGATGCTCTTCTTCGTCTCCCTGCTCCCGTTCTCCACGAGACTGATGGCCACCCACCTCGCCGGGGCGGGTTCCCAGCTGTCGGTCCTCATCTACGGGCTGGACCTGCTCATCGCGTCGTATATGCTGAACACGATCATGCGCTACCTTGCCCGGCGTCCTGAGCTCCTCGTCGACGGGGTTGCGGAAGACGATCTGCGGGTCCTGGTGCGCCGAAGGCGGTACGGCGTCATTTTCAATGGAATCGGCGTGCTGCTCGCGCTGTTCCTGCCTCTGTTGGCAATCGCGATTTACATCTCCGTGGCGCTCTACTTTATCATCCATCCCCTGTTCTTTGGACGGGTCCTCAAACATTCCTTGAAGACGAAAAAGCAGTGAAAAGCCGCAGATCGCCGGGTTGATTCATCGGCTATACGCTGAACAACCCTCTCTCCACACTCCGGTTCCCGGCAGCGATCGTCATCGTGCTTCGGCCGACTGCCATCCAGACAATGGCCGCGTCAAATTTTACGTAAAGCATGAGGAGAAAGACCCCTCCCGGGGCTGCAACGAGAATCGGCAATGTGAACCAGGTTTTTCCCAAAAGGGCGCTCTTGAATCGAAAGCGGAAAAGAAGCAGGGCATTTCTAAAAATGAAGAGTGAGATGTCCGGGTCTAGTACCCCGGCACTCCGGTTGCCGCCGTCGTCATTGTTTCGGTCGGCGTTACCGTCAGTGTCGTCTCGGTGGTCATCGTTTCAGACGGTGTCATTTCAGTGGTCGTGGGTGTCGTTTCGGTCGGCGTTGCCGCCGGTGTCGCGTTCCCCGCCGGCGAAACGCACCCTGCCACCAGGACCGCCGCTGCCACCATCAGCAGGATCAGCAGGATCAGTTTCTTCAACATCGATAAGCCCTCCTTAAGTCGGGCATGAATGAACTCGATATTCGATCGGCAATATAAAATTAACTGAAGGCCAAGATGCCCGTGAAAGGCCTTCTCCCGGCCCATCCACCTATTTTTCATCTCCAAAAAGGGGATTTGCCGGATCTCCTGCAGTAGATTCAGCGGTGTTCGAGACTGCAGCCCTCAACAGCGCCGACCACGGCAGTACGGCCATAGTCCGGGCGGGTCGTGCGTTCAAGGTCATCACCGGCAGGCAACCCGGCAAGCAGGTTTGAAAGTTCCGGACATGTGAGGAGCGGCGGTGGGCCTGGTGAGGCAGGCAACCGTTACTGCCGGAGGATACCTGTCAATCGAAAAGGATGGGCATTATCTGGAAAGTATTATAAAAACCGGATCCTATGACTGAACCGGTTGAGACGGGAGAACCGCGGCATCACCGCACACACCGCGTCACAACCTATGGAGCAGGAATATGTTTCGCATGGGAGCCCGAAGGACCGCACGAAGAACCGCTCGCCGGACATCGCGCCGTGTCATGCACCGCACCATACGGCGGACCGTTCTGGTCGGCGGGACGGTTGCACTTGCCGTCGGTGGGACCGCCGCCGTGATCAAACTTTCGCAGAAAGACGTCGACCGCATCGAGCAGCACACGGGCAAGAAGGCCGAAGACCTCTCCGAGCAGGAGCTCGACAGGGCGATGGACGACCTCGGCATCGAGGAGCAGGAGATGACCGACCAGGACGTGGCCGCAATCGAGGCGGGCATGGCGAAAGAGCAGGCTCCGCAGCCTGCCGCAGCGCCCCCGGCAGCCCCTCCACCCGAGGCTGTGCCTGCCGAACCGCCTTACATCGGCGAACTGGAGAAGCTTGCCGGGCTTCGGGATAAAGGGATCATCACCGAGGAAGAGTTCCAGGCCAAAAAGAAGCAGCTCCTGGGGCTTTAGATCCGGAGATGTCGGCATGGACAACCCTCACTCAACAACAGCCGCTTCTCCTGTAAGTGGGGGGTGACCGTGCCCGCTCCGTCCCGCCTCGCATCCCTCACCCGGGTTTTCGTCAGCGGCGCCATCGTCGTCACCGGTATGTACCTCGGCGCCGCGATTGTGAGCCCGGTGCTCGTCGGGTTCATCCTGGCGGTCATCGTCACGCCGACCGTGCATCGCCTGGAAGAGCGT
The DNA here is from genome assembly GCA_016841385.1 of Methanobacteriota archaeon. Taxonomy (GTDB): domain Archaea; phylum Halobacteriota; class Methanomicrobia; order Methanomicrobiales; family Methanoculleaceae; genus Methanoculleus. The sequence goes on from JAENZF010000099.1 coordinate 3,658, forward strand.
GGGCTGCCCCGGGCGGCAGGGGTGCTGGCGATGATCGGAGGGATCGCCGGGGTTGCCCTGCTGCTCGTCGCCGTCTTCAGCCTGTCGCTGATCGAGCTCGACAGCGCCCTGCCCGCCTACCAGGATCTGTTGCAGGCGCAGCTGGAGACACTGCAGGCGTGGTTTGCGGACCTCGGGATCACGACCTCTCCCCAGCTGCCCGATGTATCTTCAGGCCCTCTGCTCATCCCCTCGCTCGGGGAGATCCTCGTCGGTCTCTCCATTCTGGTCGTCGATTTTCTGGTCATCCTGATCGTGGCCGTCTTCATGCTTCTGGAAGTAGCCTCGATCCGGGGAAAACTCCAGAAGAGCCTCGGACTCGACGCTATAGCGGAACTCAACCGCTCCGCGAGTAATCTGGTTGCATATGCGTCCTTGCGCACCAAAAGCGGGCTTGCGACCGGCATCGCTGTCGCGATTTTCCTGCTGCTCCTCGGGATCGACGCCCCGGCGCTCTGGGCGGTCCTGATCGTCGTGCTCGGCTACATCCCCTACTTCGGGCTGCCTATCGCATCGGTGCCCCCTATCGGGCTCGCCTGGCTCCAGCACGGCCTCCCGGGGGCACTTGCCGTTGCGGTCGGCATCTTTATCGTCGACCTTCTCGCCCGCCGCTTTCTCCTGCCGTACCCTGCCGAGCGGGCGCTCCGAATCTCCCCACTGACGATCATCCTCTCGGTCCTCGCCTGGACGCTGGTGCTCGGCGTCCCGGGGCTGTTTCTGGGTGCTCCCCTGACTCTGCTCGTAAAGGCGGTGCTGTCGAGTTCGGAAGAGACACGGTGGATGGCGATACTGATGGAGCAGTCCGAGGATGTTGGAAGTCCTGAAAAACGGTCCACGGACCGATAGGCCGCGTGCTCCCAAAATGTAATATATTGGCAATAATAATGCAATCCACCAAAACCTGCGATCAAACCCAAAAAATATCCAATAAATGTCGTCTACGAGGTGATTGGACTGGATGGAGCGGACCTGATGCATGCCCGGACCGGTTGGCCGGTGCGGGAACCGGGAAGCCGGAACGGTCGGGCCCGTGCAGTAGGGAGAGCGCTCTTCCTGGCTCTCCTGCTCGGAGTACTGGTGTGCACCGGGGCCGCCCAGATGCAGGAGAATGCCGATGTTCAGGAGCTGACCGGGAGAATAGAACCCGGTCAGGCAATTATCTATGATCTTCCCGACATGCGGGCGGGCCAGACCCTGTACGCCTATGCGGAGGGATCATCGGGAGACCTGGACCCGTTCCTCGCCGTAGCGAACCCGGATCTCAACACGAGCCGGGTGCGTACCGAGTTCGCAAACGAGGTGAACCTCTCCCTGGCGGCGGGGGAGGACCCGCTCAAGGTGATCCCGGAGATCGCCGGCCGGTACTTCCTCGCCTGGAACGATGATACGAACGGCACCTACAACTCCGCCCTGCAGTACAGCATTCCCGCAGACGGCAACTATCTCCTGATCGTCATCGGCTCTCCGGCAAAACGAGGCCAAACCTTCGGGGATTACCGCCTCCTGGTCGGGATCGACACCCCGCAGGTGCTGACCGGCCAGGTCGAACCGACCGGGGCCACTATCGCGATCCTGAATGCTTCCGCTTCGAAGATGCGCGTCGGTGTCCAGGAGGTGACGGGGAACCTCTCCGCCAACAAAACATCGACCTACTACACCCTCAGTCCAATAGAAACGAACGATACCTTCTACGCCTTCATCGAAGCGACCTCCGGGAACCTGATCCCGGCGATGGTCCTGCGGGACTACGGCGGCAAGCCCCTCGCCGCGGTGGCTTCTGAAACGGGGAAGACCAGCGCCACGCTCCAGTACACCTTCTCCGGCGCCAGCAGCAACAACCGGCTGGAGGTGCTCTCAAGCCCGCTGAACGGGGCCAACACGACAGGAGACTTCCGCCTGCTGACCGGCCTGAACGCCCCCGGCGTGCTGGCGGGCAACGAGTCGCCCGGAGGGCGCTCCGTCCTGCAGGAGCCCATTCCGGTCAAAGTGGGCGTCGAACTGGACCAGATCACCAACGTGGACCAGGTCAGCGAGAACTTCGCCGTGGTGGCCAACATCTGGATGGAATGGACCGACCCCGCCCTGGCATTCAGCCCGGATGAATGCAATTGCCGGGTCAAGATCTACCGGAGCATCGACGATTTCGTCGCGGCCGAGGGGTCACGGTGGCCGGAGTTTACGCTCTACAACCAGCAGGCGCAGCGCTGGACGCAGAACCAGATCATCGTGGTGCAGCCCAACGGCACCGCCACCTACTTCGAGCACTTCTGGACGACCCTGCAGGCGCCTGAATTCAATTTCAGGGCCTACCCGTTCGATACCCAGGAGTTCTTCATCCGGATCGACTCGCTCTATCCCGAAGAACTGTATGTCTATGAACCCTGGCCGGAGAAGACCGCCGTCGGCACCCAGCTCGGAGAGGAGGAATGGTACATCACCTCGAGCGATACCAACATCAGCACGATCGAGATCACGACCCAGAACTCCCGCTACTCATTCAACTTTATCGCTGCCCGCCACCTGACCTTTTACCTCCTCCGCATCCTGCTGCCCATCCTGATCATCATCCTCCTGACCTACATCACGTTCCTTCTCAAGGACTACGCCAAACGGGCCGATATTGCAGCCGCAAACCTGCTCCTCTTCATCGCGTTCAACTTCACCATCGCCGGCGACCTGCCGCACCTCGGCTACCTGACCTTCCTTGATGCCATCCTGATCGCCACCTTCGTCATCACCGGTGCAACCGTCGCCTACAACCTCTACCTGAAATGGCTGGCGACGGAGGCGCAGAAGGAGATCGCCGAGCGGATCGACCGCATGATGGTCTGGTTCTACCCGGCCGCGTACATCGCTGCGCTCATTCTTGCCTTGCTGCTCTTCTGAGCACGGCGCCGTTGCCGCACGCATATTTATGTATCAACGGCCAATGCACTGGCATGAACTGCCCGGTCTGCGGGGGAGACTGCATCGAGGACGCTCCTGCGCTCCTTGCACGGCTGCCGCACACCTTCGCCCCCTGCCCCGACTGCATGAGGCTTGCCTACGACAAGCGCGCCCCGCCCCCCGACCTCTCTCCTGCCGAGCCCTGCCCCTCCTGCGGGAAGCGGTTCATCGACGAGGTCTTCGCCCACATCTACCGGGTGATGGCCGGGGAGGGGGACCTCACCGGGACCGAACCCCTCGCCGCCGCCGGGACGCCGCTCGTCCACCCCGGATTTGCGATGCACAGAGCCCCCTACCTCCCGCCCCGGTCGCTCGTCCTCCTCTCCCGGTCGGTCGGGGAGCGGGCGGCCGCCCGCCTGGTCGCCG
>JAENZF010000100.1 GCA_016841385.1 Methanobacteriota archaeon
TCGAGACCTGCTCGATGTGTGGCGACCTCTGCGCCGTAAAGATGGTGCGGGATATCCTCAAAGCCCCGGAAAAGCGGATGGAGCCATGAAGGGGTTCCGCTGAATATCCCCCTTATTTTCCGAATTTTCCGTCGATCCAGGCGGTTATCGTGTCCCGGGTCTGCCGGTAGGCCGCGAGGACTTTATCCGATGTCCCGGTGGCCCTGGTCGGGTCCAGGAAGTCGGCGTGGATCGTTTCCTTCGTTCAGGGAAACATCGGGCAGACGCCCCCACTACAAAGCGCGACCACGTAGTCCATCTCTTTCCCGTCGAAGAGGGCGAGGTCCTTCGCCCGCTGGCCGACGATACCGGCCCCGATCTCGTCCATCACTCTTGCGGCCAGAGGGTCGAGGGCGGTGGGCGCGATCCCGGCGGAGCAGACTTCGTAGCGGTCGCCGTATCGGGCGCGGAGGTAGCCCTCCGCCATCTGGGTCCGGGCGGCGTTGTTCGTGCCGATGAAGAGCACTCTCTGCTTCATGCCCCTCCCCTCGCGGACGGGCGCAAAACAAATTCCGTCAGGCGCGCCCTGCGCTGAGGATCCGGACCGCGAGCAGGGCGGCGTTCTCGCCGTTGTCCAGGCCGACGCAGGCCACGGGGACGCCTCTGGGCATCTGGACGATCGAGAGGAGGGCGTCGAGACCCATCAGTTTCCCGCTCACCGGAACCCCGATCACCGGCCGCTCCGTCTTCGAGGCGACCACTCCCGGGAGGGCCGCCGAGAGCCCGGCGATCGCGATGAAGACACGGGCGGTGCTTCCCTTCACGTACTCGTCCAGTTTGTCGGGGTCACGGTGCGCCGAGATTACCCGGTAGTCGTAGGATACGCCGTGTTCCTTTAAGACCGCAAACACCTTCTCCGCGACGGGGCCGTCCGAGGCGGAACCGCAGATAACCGCGACGTCAACCATATCTCCCTTCTGTATGCCCCTGCCTCTTATTCTCTCTGTCGATATCGCGTGGTGGAGAGGTTGATATGAATCCACATCCAAGTTCCTTGCAGGAACAGCGTCTGTCCTCGACGAGACGATATGGACTGATCTCTCATGGAACAAGAACCACTCCTGATGATCCCGGGCCCTGTACCCGTCCCGCAGCGGGTACGCGCCGCCATGACGCGGCAGGCCATCAACCACCGCGGTCCCGAGTTCGGGGCCGCGTATGCGGACTGCACCCGGGTATTAAAGACCCTTTTCGGCACCGATAATGAACTCTACATCATCAGCGGCTCGGGAAGCGCCGGCATGGAAGCCGGGATCGCCAACTTCGCGCGGGACAGAAAGATAGTCTCACTCGTAAACGGCAAGTTCGGCGAACGCTTCGCGAAGATCGGAGCGCGTTACGGCAACGTCACCTCCCTCGAATCAGAGTGGGGGACACCGCTCGATCTTGGAGCCCTCGAGCAGGAACTCGAAGCCGGGGCCGAGGTCGTTACCATGGTCCACAACGAGACGAGCGCCGGGATAAAGAACCCCGCACCCGAGGTCGCGAAACTCACCCGGAAGTACGACGCGCTCTTCCTCATGGACGGGGTCACCTCCATCGGCGGCGACGACGTGCAGATGGACCGGTGGGGCGTGGATATAGCCGTCGTCGGCTCGCAGAAGTGCCTCGCCGCTCCGGCGGGCCTCGCCGCCATCGCTGTCGGCGATCGCGCCTGGGACCGGATATCGGAGAAGCGCCCCTTCTACCTCGACATGGCTGCCTACCGCAAGAGCGGTAAGGGCACCCCGATGGAGACACCCTACACCCCGGCGGTCCCGCTCTTCCTCGCGCTGCACGAGGCATGCAGGATGATCGAGGAAGAAGGCGTCCCGGCCCGGATCGCCCGTCACCGCCGGATGGCGGACTCCATCCGCGCCGCGGCAAAGGGATGGGGTGTCGACCTCTTCCCTAAGCTCGACGCACACCACGCCTACTCGAATACCGCAACCGCCATGCGGATCCCGGGCGTGCTCACCGACAAGGATCTGCGGGGAACGGTCAAGCAGTTCGGCATCGAGATCGCCGGCGGCCAGGACCACCTGAAGGGCAGGATCTTCCGGATCGGCACTATGGGCGGCGTCGGGGCGCAGGAGATCCTCGCCACCCTCGCGGCCGTTCAGTACGCCCTCAGGAAGTTCGGGTTTGAGGCCGGCGACGGCGTCGAGGCGGCCGCCGGGGTGCTTCTCGGATGAAGATCGGGATCGCCGACACCACGTTTGCCCGGGTGGACATGGGCAGGATCGCAATCGACGAGATCCGGAAGCACGCGAGTGTGGGGCTGGAGCGTTACGTCGTCCCGGGGATCAAGGATCTCCCGGTGGCGTGCAAGAAGCTGATCGATGAGCGGGGATGCGACCTGGTGATGGCGCTCGGGATGCCTGGGGGGGCCGAGAAGGATAAGGTCTGTGCCCACGAGGCCTCTCAGGGCCTCATTCTCTGCCAGCTCCTGACGAATCGGCACATCATCGAGGTCTTCGTCCACGAGGACGAGGCGAAGGACGCAAAAGAACTTGCCTGGCTGATGGAGCAGCGGACCCGGGAGCACGCCGCGAACGCCGTCCGGCTCGCACTCTACCCGAAGGAGCTCGAGAAGCTCGCCGGGACCGGTCAGCGTCAGGGGTTCGAGGATGTCGGGCCCGCACGCCTCTAGCACAAAAAGTGAGGATTATCAATAACCGGTGCGAGTAGTACCACAGGAAGGATTGGAATGACGGTAAAACTTGGATTTGTCGTCGCGGAGTTCAACCGCGACATCACCTACATGATGGAGATCGAGGCGCGGGAGCACGCCGGTTTCCTCGGGGCGGAGGTGACCGAGACGTTCTACGTCCCCGGCGCCTATGATATGCCGCTTGCCATCAGAAAGATGCTCAAAGACGGGAAAGTCGACGCGGTCGTCACCATCGGGTGCGTCATCGAGGGCGCCACCCAGCACGACGAGATCGTCGTCCAGCATGCCGCGAGGAAGATCATCGACCTCTCCCTCGAGTTTGGTAAGCCCGTATCCCTCGGCATCTCCGGGCCGGGGATGACCCGGATGGAAGCGACCGAGCGTATCGACTACGCCAAGCGTGCCGTTGAGTCGGCCGTGAAGATGGTCCAGCGATTGGGATGAGGAGCCTCTCGGAGAAGATTGCGGGCATCCCCCCCTCCGCGACGATCGAGATCTCGAACGCGGCAAAACGGATGGCGCAGGAGGGCATCGATGTCATCAGTCTCTCCATCGGGGAGCCGGACTTCGATACTCCGGAGCACATCAAGGATGCCTGCATCGACGCCCTCTGCCGCGGGGAGACCCACTACGCCCCGAGCGCCGGTATCCCGGCACTGACGAACGCGATCGCGGAGAAGATCACCCGGGAGAATGGTTTTTGCGCACAGCAGGACGAGGTGATCGTCACCTGCGGGGCGAAGGACGCCATCTACGAGGCGATGGAGGCCGTGCTGAACCCCGGGGACGAGGTGCTCATCCTCGATCCCTCCTGGGTCTCCTACGAACCCTGCGCCCGATTTACCGGCGCGAGCGTCCGGCACCACCCCCTCTCTCCCGCGACCTTCCAGGTCGACGATACCCTTCTATCGGCCGTCGGCCCCCGGACGAAGATGATCGTGGTCAACTCCCCCTCGAACCCCTCCGGCGCGGTGCTCAACAAGGCTTCAATCCGGCTCGTCGCCGATATCTGCCGGGACCACGACCTCTTCGCGATCTCCGACGAGATCTACGAGAAGCTGGTCTACGGGAAGGAGCACGTCTCCCTCGCCTCCATCGAGGGCATGGCGGAGCGGACGATCACCGTCAACGGGTTCTCGAAGGCCTACGCGATGACCGGGTGGCGGATCGGCTACGCGGTCGCTCCCCGGCCGATCGTCCGGCAGATGGAGAAGGTGCAGCAGCACACCATCTCGCACCCGACGACGTTTGCGATGTTCGGCGCGGTCGCCGCACTTCGAGGCAGCCAGGACTGCGTCGAAGCGATGCGCCGCGAATTCGAGCGCCGGCGCGACTACATCATCCCGGCGTTCCACGACCTCGGCTACGCCACTGCCCCGGCGGACGGTGCCTTCTACGCCTACGTGAAGGTCGACGGCGACGATATGGCGATCGCCCGGTCATGGCTCCGGGACGCTCATGTGGCGGTCACCCCGGGAACCGCGTTCGGCACTCCCGGCTGGCTCCGTCTCTCCTACGCGACATCGATGGAGAACCTCAAAGAAGCGGTCGGGCGGATAGCGCGGGTCTAGGATCCTCTCTCTTTTCTCCTCAGACCCTGCCCAGTGGCCCGGGTGCATTCGACAGCCGCTGCACCTTCTCGTAGTATTTGACCGCCTCGGCGGAGCGGTCGAGATAGATGAGCGCCATCGCCTTTCCTTTGAGCGCTTCGGCGTCGTCGGAGTTGACGGCGATCGCCCGGTCGTAACAGTCGAGCGCCTCCTCGCAACGTTCCAGGATCACGAGGGCGTTCCCCTTCGTACTCCAGACCTCGGCTCTCCCGGGATCGACCTCGAGCGCGTGCGAGTAGCAGGTGACGGCTTCGCTGTACCGCCCAAGGATGAAGAGCGCAAGGCCTTTATTGTACCAGGCGTCGGCGTTCTCCGGGTGGGCCCGGAGTTCCTGGTCGTAGCAGACGAGCGCCTTGTCGTAGTGCGAAAGAACGGAGAGGACGCTTGCTTTGTTGTTCCAGACCCGGCGGTTCTCCGGGTCGATCTCGAGCGCCCGTTCGTAGCAGACAAGCGCCTCTTCGTAGCGTTCGAGTCGGTAGAGCGCGTTCCCATAGTTGTTCCAGGCGACGGTGTTGTCGGGGGCCGCCCGGATCACGGCCTGATAGCAGGCGACCGCCGCCCCGAAGTCCCCGAGGACGTAGTAACTCTCGCCCCGGTAGTAGTGTGCGTCCGTGTGATCGGCCCGGATCCTGAGCGCCTGATCGAAGCACTCTATTGCCTCCCCGTAGCGCTTCAGGATAAAGAAGAGAAGACCCTTCTGGTGCCAGATCTCCGCATCGACGGCGTTCTCCCTGAGCGCCCGCTCGAAGCAGGCGAGCGAGAGGTCGTAACGCTTCAGTTTCTTCAGCGCCGTGGCCTTGTGGTACCAGATGTCGGTCTGGTCGGGGCTGATCTGGAACGCCCGGTCATAACAGTCGAGCGCCTCCTCGTAGCGTTCCAGGTTCTGCAACGCCCGGCCCCGGTTGTACCAGGCGTTGGCGTCGTCGGGACGGAGGGCGAGCGCCCGGCCGAAGCATCCGACGGCCTCTTCATAGCGCTGAAGCGCCGTAAGCGTGCATCCCCGGGTGTACCAGGTGTCGGCGTGATTCGGGTCGATGGCGACGGCTCGATCGTAAGAGGCGAGCGCGTCCTCATAGCGGGAGAGGAGGATCTGGATTGTTCCCCTGGCGTACCAGGCGTTTGCGTTTCCGGGATCGAGCGCGATGACACGGTCGTAACAGTCGATCGCTGTATCGTACCGGCGCTCGGCGGCAAGCGCCGTTCCACGGGCGAGCCAGGCCTCGATCCGGCCCGGCTCGAGCGTGACGACCCGGTCGTAGCAGGCGATCGCGTCAGGGGCTCGCCCGATCTTCCTGAAGGCGTGGCCCCGGATGAGCCAGGCGTTCGTGCAGTCCGGCGCGAGTTTCGCCGCCTGACCACAGGAACCGGCCGCCTCCCGGTACTCCCGGAGGTCATACAGCACCTTCCCCCGGGCGTGCCAGAGCCGGGCGCAGGTCGGGTCGATCCTGATGGCCTGGTCGAAACATTCGGCCGCTTCCCGGTAACGCCGGGTGGTGGTGAGGGCGAGCCCCTTGTGGTACCAGGCGGCGATGGCGTTGGCGTCCAGGGTGATCGCCCGGTCGTAGCACTCGACGGCCCGGTCGTACTGCCCCTGCTCAGCGTATGCCCGTCCCTTCCTGCACCAGGCCTCAGCACTCTTCCAGGGGAGTTCCATTTTGTGAGAGATGGCGGCGCTCGGGCAAAAAGGGTTTCGATAAAGTCCTGGGGATTTCCCCCGGCTGGAAGGGAAACCTCTCCCTGCTGTCCCCCGGTCAGGATAGTAAACCCGTTCGGTGCATGGGATCGATTGGCAACGTATACATGCTCCGGGATCAAAACCGGGAATCAGGGTAACCCGATCGGGCCGGATGAGCATGAAGAGGATGCGCGATACCCCGAACCGCGATCGTCCGCGCGAGAAACTGGCAAAACGAGGACCGCAGGCGCTCACCGATGCCGAACTGATTGCTCTCCTCCTCGGGCGGGGCACAAAGGGGCGGGATGTCTGGCAGGTCGCCGGTGATGTCGAACGCTACCTGGAGAGTGCCGAAGACGGCCCATCATATGACGCCCTCCTTGCGATAGATGGGATCGGCTCGGCGAAAGCCTGCGAGATCATGGCCTGCTTCGAACTCGGACGGCGTTATCTGGGTGACGACGGCGTCTCAGGACACCGGATTGCCTGCCCCGGTGACGTGCTCCCGCTTGTTGCGGAATGGCGGGATAAGAAGCAGGAGTACTTCTTCTGCATAACGCTCAACGGTGCCGGCGAGGTGATCGAGCGCCGGACCGTCACCGTCGGGATCCTGAACCAGAGCCTCGTCCACCCCCGGGAGGTCTTTGCCGAGGCGATCACCGACCGCGCCGCCTCGGTCATTCTGGTCCACAACCACCCGTCAGGCACCCTGGAGCCCTCCACCCAGGATATCGGCATCACCCGGCAACTCGTCGAGGCGGGGTCCATTCTCGGCATCCGGGTGCTCGACCACATCATCGTCACAAAGAAAGGCTACGCAAGCCTGAAAGAACTCGGGCACCTCTAGCGAGTTCCGGGATCTCCGGCAGATTCATCCGGGCAGTTTATTCTCCCGGAAGGTGATTCCCAATAATTATCATGGTTTTTTTTG
>JAENZF010000101.1 GCA_016841385.1 Methanobacteriota archaeon
ATATGATGAGACCGCGTGATATGATGAGACCGCGTGGTGCCCACTGTGGAGACCTGCTACGATATCCTGGGCGTTGCCCCTGACGCGACCCCCGAAGAGATCCGGGCGGCCTACCGGAAGCTCGCCAAACAGTACCACCCGGACGTCAACCCTGATCCGGATGCAGGCGAGCGGTTCATCGCCATCCAGAGGGCATACGAGACGCTGATCGACCCCGACACCCGGGCGCGCTATGACCTCGCTCTCCGGAACGGTGCCGGTTTTGCGCCGCACGACCAGTCCCGGTACCGTCCCGGCGGGCAGACGGCGTGGACGCCGGGGTTCACCTGGAGAGCACAGGCGCCCGCGCCCGGGGCCGGGTGGCTCAGCTTCATAATGGTCCTGGTCGTCTGGGGTATGGCAATCATCCTCATGCTCATACTCTCGCTCCTCTCCCGCGCGGTTACGGGTGGCAGGCGGCAGTAGCCTCCTTTCGTGCCGGGAGAGGGTATCCTTTTTATATCCGCCCCGGGGGACGACAGGACCCTCGTGGTGCGGGGGAGTCCCGGCAGTAGCCGGTCCTGCTGCCCGGAGGGGGAGAGCACTCTACCTGCAGGGTCGGATCACGGGAAACCTTATCTGGTGAAACCGCCTCCCAGCACCTCCAACCATGGTTGCCATCAGGTGAGTGTGATCCGTATGGAGAAAGTGAAGCGATACCGGTGCAAGTACTGCAACTACATCTACTCCCCGCTGCGGGGCGAGCCCCACCGCGGTGTCCCGGCAGGTACCCCGTTTGAAGACCTGCCGGAGGACTATGTCTGCCCGGTCTGCGGTGCGACCGGCAAGGGGCAGATCGGGAAGTGGGGGTTCGAACTCTGGGAGCCGACGAAGTACGTCTGCAAGATCTGCGGTTACGTGTACGACAAAAAACGCGGCGAACCGCTCCGCGGCTACCCGAAGGGCACCGCATTCGAAGACCTGCCGGAGGACTATGTCTGCCCGGTCTGCGGGATGGACCCGCAGATCATGAGTTTCCACGGGCCGGTCGGCAAGTCGCAGTTCGAACCCATTCTGGACATCTGAACGGAGAGGAGCAGCCCAACCAGCCTCTCTCCCAGAAATCTCATCATAACGGGCAGTTCCCCCTACAGGCTGCAGGGGGATCCGATACTCCGGCACGGTGCAGGGTTTTTGCAGCGGCACTCTTTTATGAATCCATAACACCCATTATAGTCTAAACCCGGTGATCTACACATACCGGTCTTTTCAAATAGTGGCCAGCGCATGAATCTTAGAAAACAACGGTTGCCTCCTCCACAGGCAACCTATCATAGAGAGTGCAGCGTTGAATAATCGTGGAGTAAACGAGCAGCGGCAGATGGTGTCGGATGGATTTCTTCGGTAATATTCTGGGTCAGGGGAAGAATGCAAACCCCTCGATAAAGCAGGGGATGTCTCAGTTTGAGGCCGGGAACTACAGCGAAGCGGTGAAGAGTTTCGAGAAGGCGCTCAAGATCGATCCTGAAAACGGCCCGGTCCGGCTGGCCATGGGCCAGGCGCTCGCCTGTCTCGGCAAGGACGACGAAGCCGCGGAGTGGCTGAGGAAGGCTCTCGAGTCGTCTCCCGGCGACGCCGAAACACTGCGGGCACTGGGGCACGTCCTCGCCCGGGCCGGCGACTATGAAGAGGCGGCCGGGTGTTTCAGAGCGATCGTCGAAGGCAAACCCGCAGATACGAACGCCTCGTACTGGCAGGGAGAGATGCTTGAGAGGCTCGGCCGGTATGCCGATGCGGCGGCAGCCTACGCACGAGCGCTGGCCGGAGACCCGGAGGACGTTATCCTGCGGGAAAAGCACGGGAGGATGCTCGAACGGACCGGCGACTACCGGGAAGCGGCGGCCTGCTTTGAGAGGATCGTCAGGGTGAAGCCCGGCAGCACCGATGCGCTCGCGAGAAGAGGGGCCGCTCTCCTGTATCGGGGGGATTACCCCGAAGCCATCGACTCGTTCAACCGGGTGCTTGGTACGGAGCCCCACAACCTCGATGCGCTCTACGGCAAAGCCCGGGCGCTCGAGCACCTCGGCCTGTTCCAGGACGCTGCCGGCTGTTACGGGAAGATCACCGCCGCCGAGCCCGGAAACGTCTCCATCTGGTATCACCGCGGCTCGCTGCTCCTCCGGGCGGGAGACTATACCGGCGCAATGGAGTCCTTCGATAAAGTTGCCCTCGCCGACCCGGACCACATCCCGGTGCGCTACTCCATGGGGATGGTCTACGATACGCTCGGCCGCTACGACCGGGCAGTCAAGAGTTTCGACCAGATCCTGAAGCACGATCAGGGTCAGGTCCAGGTCTGGTACGCCCGCGGCATGGCGCTCTTCCGTCTCGGCCAGTACGCCGAGGCAGTCCGGTCGTTCGACCGCGTGCTCGAGAACCGGGCGATGACCGGAATGAAGTGGATCGGGAGCAGCACCGACCTTGCGCTCTTCGAGCGGGACGAAGCAGGAGCACCCCGGAAGCAGAAGCCGTTGAAGTTCGACGCTCTAAACGAGATAGTCCTGAACTGCCGGGGGGTTGCATTGCTTCACCTCGGGCGGTATGCGGAGGCGCAGAAGGACTTCGAGCACGTTCTCGAGGTCGACCCCGGGAACATCCCCATTCTGCAGCAGAGCAGTATCGCACTCACCCATCTCGGCAGGTACGACGAGGCTAACCTCTGCCTGGACGCGGTTCTTGAGAGAGAGCCGCATAACGCTGTCGCCCGCTCGATGAAGACGGACGTCCTCATGAACCTCGGCAGGTACAGCGATGCGCTGGCGTCGTTTGACCGGATGCAGGACGCCGGTGGAGACGACCTCCATCGCCTGCACAGGAAGGGAGATGCCCTGCTGCACCTCTCCCGGTATGCAGAGGCAGCGGACGCGTTCGATGCCCTCCTCAAGATCAACCCCGGGGATACGGCAGCGGAGAAGAGCAGGGGAGACGCGCTCATGCACCTTGGCGAGTACGGGGAGGCGCTCGCCTGTTTTGACCGGGCGCTTCCGGGAGACCCGGACGACCGGGTCGCCCTGCTTGCGAGGAGCATGGCGCTTGAGCGCCTCGGACGCTATGCGGAGGCGCTTGAATCCATCAACCTGGCGACACAGACAGGTCCGGGGGACACCGGGACACTTACCCGGAAGGCCTGGATCCTCGAGGGGCTCGGGCGCTATGCCGCAGCGGCCGACTGCTACGAAGTGCTCCTTGCAGCCGATCCGGACGCGGGGGGATACCTGGTGAACCTCGGGATCGTCCTTGCCACGCTCGGGCGGTACGAGGAGGCTGCCGGGCGCTTTAAGCAGGCCATCGGGGTCGATCCGGACGACCTGTTTGCGTGGTTTAACCGGGGCCGGGCCCTGGAGAGGATGGGGCAGTACGCGGATGCAGCGGAGTGCTATACAAAAGTGACCGACGGGCGGCCGGAAGATACCGGCGCTTGCTTTGCTCTCGCTGTTGCGCTCGCACGGCTCGGCAGGCACCAGAAGGCGATCGAGTGCTGCGACCGGGTTCTCGCCTCCGACGCCTCGAATGCCGCGGTTGCAAAGATCCGGGCGGATATGCTGGAAGCCGTCGGCAGGCACGAAGAGGCGGAAGAAGCATATGAGCACTATCTGGAGCTCTCCCCCGACGACCGGGATGCGAGAATGGCGTTTGGCATGGCACTTGAGAGGGACGGGAGGTTCGGCGACGCGATCAAACAGTACGCGCTGGTGCTCGAGGGAGATGAGCGTGACGCCGGGGCATGGTACACCCTCGAGAGCGCTCTTGTGCATATGGGGCGGTATGAAGAGGGGCTGGAGTGTTCCAACAGTATCATCGAGGCCAGCCCGGAGAACCGGGCTGCCTGGCAGCGGCGCGGGGAGATCTTCATGTGGCTCGGACGCTACGGCGATGCGGTGGAATGCTTCGAGAAGGTGATCAAGGCCGATCCGGCGGATGCTCTCACCCTGCGAAGACTCGGGGAAGCCCACGAGAAGGCCGGCAGGTACGAGGATGCCCTCGCCGCCTACACGCAGGTGCTGGACCGGGAACCGGCCAGCATCGAGACCCTCCATGCCCGCTCATCGGCACTCATCCATCTCGGACGTTACGGGGAGGCGGTCAAGTCGATCGACAAGATCATCGTCCTCCAGGACGAGAACCCCGCCGCTCTCTTTATGCGGGGGACGGTGCTCGAGAAGGCAGGCAGGTACGACGACGCCCTCGCGAGCTACGAGAAGGCGCTCTCGGTCGACCCGAAGAACGCGGCCATCTGGAACGCTACCGGGGTGTTCATGGATGCGGTAGGAAGGCATGCCGATGCCGTCAGTGCGTTTGATACGGCGATAGGGCTGGGCGGGGGGGACGCCCATGCCTGGCTCTGCAAGGGGATCGCCCTCGGCCACCTGGGCAAATACGATCCGGCGGCCGCCTGTTTCGATAAGGTCCTGGAGGCGGACCCCCGTCATGCCCGGGCATGGTACCTGAAAGGGAGAGCACTCGACCGGCAGGGCAGGTTTGCTGAAGCGGTGGAGTGCTTTGGAAAGGCACTCGAGAGCGAGGAAAAACTGTGAGAGAAGGGCATGTGTATGGCACCCTGCTGCTGATCGCGTGCGTCCTCGCCTTCAGTTCAGGCTGCATCGCGAGCGAAGGCACAGCAGCACAGGTGAAGTCCGGAGATAGGGTGTTGGTCCACTATACGGGCACCTTCGAGAACGGGACGGTCTTTGACGGTTCCGCCGGCGGTGAGCCGCTCGGGTTTACCGTCGGTAGTGGTGAAGTGATTCCCGGATTCGAGGCGGGCGTCGTCGGGATGCAGGTAGGAGAGACGAAGACCGTCCGTGTTCCGGTTGACCAGGCCTACGGGCCGTACCGGGAGGATCTTGTCTTTGTCGCCGACCCGGCCGAGATCCCCGGCGGGGAGAACCTGACCGTGGGAGAGCAGGTCGGGATAACCCTGCCGGGCGGGCAGGTGCTGCCCGCGACGGTCACCAGTGTATCGCCCGGCGCAGTCACCATCGACGCGAACCATCGCCTTGTGGGCGAAGACCTCACGTTCACCATCAGCCTCGTTGAGATCGTGTAGGAATTACTCTTTTTTCTCCTCTCCGGTCACCGGCGTGACGAGCACCTTATCGACCCGGTGGCCGTCCATATCGAGAACCTCGAACCGGAGGTTGTTCCAGGTGAACCGGTCCCCGGCCTCCGGTGTCCGCTCGAGATACATCATCACAAACCCGCCGAGCGTCTGGTAATACCCGCGCCCCTCCCCGGGCAGGGCATCGACGTCGAGGAGGTCATGGAACTCGTCGACCGGGAGCATCCCGTCGAGAAGCCATGACCCGTCTTCACGGCGAACCGCCGGACCCTCAGGGGGATGCTCGACCGACGGGATGCCCCCGACGATCGCCTCCATGATGTCGTGGATAGTGACCAGCCCCTGAATGCTCCCGTACTCGTCGGTGACAAGGGCGATCCGCGCCCGGGAGGTCTTGAACTCATCGAGGACCGCCAGCGCGAGGACGCTCTCGGGCACGAAGAGGGCGGGTTCGATCGCCGCCGAGAGGTCGGGGGGTTCGCCCGAGATCATCCGTGCCCAGAGGTTGCGGACCGAGACGACGCCGAGCAGGTTGTCCAGGTGCTCGCGGTAGACCGGGAAGTACACGTGCGCGGAATCCACCATCCTCCGCCAGTTCTCTTCGAGCGGGTCCTCGATGTCCACGGCCACGACGTCGGGTCGCGGGGTCATCAGCACGCTGACCCGCCGGTCGGCGAGGCGGAAGACGCTCTCCACCATATCCTGTTCCGCCTCCAGGAAGACTCCCGCCCGGGTGGCCTGCCCGATGAGTACCCTGACATCCTCCTCCGTAACCTCGGGCCCCGAAGGCTGCCGCACCCTGAGCACCGCGAGGACCGCCTCGGTCGAGGCGCTCAGCAGCCGGACCAGGGGTGCGGTGGCCCTGGAGAGGAGCCGTATCGGACGCGAAACAAGAGATGCAATCCGTTCGGCGTTGGTCATAGCCACCCGCTTCGGCACAAGTTCGCCGATCACCAGCGTCAGGTAGGTGATGGCGGCGACGACGGTTACGACCGCAAGCGGGCCGCTGTACGGGGCAACCAGGGGGATGCCGGCGAGTATCTCCGCCAGAGGCCCCGCGAGCGTCGCCCCGCCGAAGGCTCCGGCCAGTATCCCGATGACGGTGATGCCGATCTGGACGGTGGAGAGGAACTGCGTCGGATCCTGGGCAAGTTCGAGGGCGGTCGCCGCCCCGGCGTCGCCGCTCGCGGCTTTCTTCTGCAGGCGTGCTGGTCTTGCGGAGACGAGCGCAAACTCCGCCATCGAGAAGAAGCCGTTTGCGAGTATCAGCAGGATGATGACCAGGATATCGGTGGCGAGTGGCATTTTGCGGCTCTCCCCGGCAGAAGGGTTTAGCATACTCTTACCGGGCTCTCACTTATGCGTATCGGCGCCGCGAAGTCGCAGGCCTGCGGACTCCCTCCCGGGAAGCACCTGAAGCTCTTTGGGCCGGAGGTTCCCCTGTGCGTACCATGAAACTGAGGGTAGGTTTTCGTGAGAAATATTTATCATCGCCGGGACCGGAGTCTCACCAGGTGATGTACGATGGTCGAGATCGGTGAACAGGCTCAGGATTTCTCGATACCGGACCATAACGGGCGCAACGTCGGGCTATCAGGCTTCCCGGGGAAGCGGGTTATCCTCTCGTTCCACCCGCTGGCCTGGACCAGCATCTGTGCCAGACAGATGGAGGCGCTCGAGGCGAACCGGAAAGCGTTCGATGCCCTGGATGCCGTTGCCCTCGGCATCAGCGTGGACTCCGTCCCCTG
>JAENZF010000102.1 GCA_016841385.1 Methanobacteriota archaeon
GCCACCCTCGCGGCGGGGTTTGCCGCCATCGGCGCCGGGCTCGCCGTCGGCCTCGCGGGGCTCTCCGCTATCGGGCAGGGGATCACCGCGGCGACCGGGGTTTCGGCGACGGCGGAGAACGACGAGATGTTCGGCAGGAGTCTGGTCTTCTCGGTCATTCCCGAGACCCAGGCTATCTACGGCCTCCTCGTGGCGGTGCTGATCATGGCCTTCACCGGCATCCTCACCCAGGACGTCACCGTGACCGCTCTCGTCGGTCTGGCGACGATCGCAAGCGGATTTGCCGTGGGGTTTGCCGGGCTCTCTGCGATCGGGCAGGGGATCACCGCCGCGGCGGGCATCGAAGCCACCGCGCGTTCGGGCGCCGCCCTCGGCCGGAGCCTGATCTTCGCCGTCATCGCCGAGACATTCGCCATCTTCGGGCTTCTCATCGCCATCCTGATACTCTTCGGGATCGGCGTCTTCGGATAACAGGGTGACCATACGTGACTGTGGAAGCAATCATCGAGCGGATACGGACGAATGCCGGGCAACGCGCCGCAGAGATCGAGCAGGAGACCGAAGATGAGGCGGAAGCGATCCGTCGCCGGTCGGAAGAGGAGGGAAGAGTGGCGCACGCACGGACCTGCGAGGACGCCCGGCGCGAAGGCGCGGTCCTCGCCGACCGGATCCTCTCCGTGGCACGCATGGACGCCAGGGGGGCGGTGAACGAAGCGCGGTCCGCGCTTATCCGGGAGTGCATCGAGCGGGCGGAGGAGCAGTTCGGAACGCTCGCCGCCTCCCCGGAGTATCCAGGGATACTCGGGCGGCTGATCGAGGAGGGACGCCGCGACCTCGGCGAGGAGAGCGTGGTGATCGAGGGCAGGGAGGAAGACCTTCCCCTGATCCGAAGCGTGGCCGAAGGGATCCCGGGCGGGAGGCTTTCGGCCGTGTCGGCGCCGGACGGTACGGTTCCGACCGGAGGCGTGGTCCTCCGATCGGAGCAGGGCGATCGTTTCGTGAACCAGACGTTTGAAGCCCGAATGCAGCGCATACAGCGGCCGCTCGTCATGGAGATCGGCACCAGACTCTTTCGGGAGGAGAACCGGCCATGATTGCCGAGATCGCCGGTCTGCCGGTCGACGAAGGGCCAGCCCTCGTCATCCTGCTCGGGCTCGGGCTTTCGGTCCTTATCGGCGTGCTGGTCGTCTTCTTCATCCCGGTGATGGAGATCGCCCGGTTCGTCCACCCGATCGCCTACGTCAAGTCGACCGGCACCCCGTTCATCGAGCGGCGGGAGATTTACCCCATCGCCGAGGCGGGCGAGCCCGGCGAACTCCTCGCCGTCCTGCGCGCCCGCGGCATTCTTGGGGATATTCCGCCGGATGCCGCCGGCCTCCGCCGGCACCTGGCATCGTGGCATATGCAGCAGCTCGCCACCCTGCAGCAGGCTGCACCGCTATCGGTCGGGGCGTTTCTCGAGGCGACCGCGATGGAGTTCGAGATTGACACATTGAAGAGGGCTATCATGCGGAAACACCTTGACAGCGCGCCTGCAGGGATCGAGGACGACCTCCTTTCTGCAGGCCGGATGAATCCCGCGGCGCTGCGGCGGATTGCGGAGGCAGCCGGCATGGAAGAGATCGCCGATATCGTTGCAGAGGCGCCGTACGGTCAGGCGTTTCTCGACGCGCTCCCGAAATACCTTGCAGATTGGCGTGTGATGCCGCTTTCCGCCGCTCTCGACCGATTCTTCTACGCCGGACTCAGGCAGGCGGTCTTCCGCAGCCCACAGAGCCTCAGGGAGCCGCTGGTGTCGTACGTGGGCGCCCGGATCGATCGTGCCAACGCTATCACGGTCCTCTCGGCAAAGGTGGTCGGCACCTGCCGGGAAGAGGTGATGGAGTACCTGATCCCCGGCGGGCTCGCCCTCGACCTGCACCTGCTCGAACACATGGCGGACGCCCCGTCCGTCCCGGATGCTCTCGGAATCCTGGAGGGGACGGCATACTGGCCGGTCGTTGCACCGCTGGTTCCGGCATACGAGACCGAGAGCGATATCGTCTCGATCATTTCGGCATTGGAGGCCTCTTTCCTCGAATACGCAGCGACGCTCGGCGGCGCCCACCCGCTGACCGTCGGGCCGCTCCTCGAGCATATGGCGGGGCTTGCATACGAACGCCGCAATCTCCACGTGGTGCTGACGGGCGTGCTGACCGGTGCTCCCCCGGAACGGATCAAGCGTCTCCTCATCGTCCGGGAGGCGGCGGCATGAAGATCGCCGTGATTGGCGGGACGCGGATGGTGTTCGGGTTCGCCCTCGCCGGGGTGAAGCGGACATACATCGCCGGAGATCCGGAGAGCGTGTCGGGTGCGCTGCTCGAGTGCCTGCACGACCCGGACGTGGGCGTCATCCTCCTGCAGCAGGACCTGGCCGGCTTTATCGGGGATCACCTCGACAGGGTGCGCCGCGAGAAGGGTGCGTTCCCGATGATCGTCGAGTGCCCCGGTGAGGAGGGGCGCAGTCTGCGGGAGGACGGATTTGCCCGATCGATCAGGGCTCTGGCGGCTCTTGGAATGCGGGAGACCGGAGGGGCGGCATGACGATCACCGGCACGGTTGCACGGATATCGGGTGCCGTCGTCTCTGCAAGGGGCCTTGCCGGAGCGCGGATGTACGATGTCGTCCGGGTGGGAAACGACAGGCTCGTCGGAGAGATCGTCGTGCTCGACAGGGACGTGGCGACGATCCAGGTGTACGAGGACACCGAGGGGATAGCCCCCGGCGAGCCGGTGACGACGACAGGCATGCCCCTCTCGGTGGAACTCGGGCCGGGACTCCTCGGCACCATCTACGACGGCATCCAGCGCCCGCTCGAGATCATTCGGGATGAGACCGGTGATTTCATCGTCCGGGGTGTCCATGCGCCGGGTCTCCGCAGGGATCGCGGCTGGGACTTCACCCCGATAGTCCGCCGGGGAGACCGGGTGGGGCCCGGCGACCGGCTCGGAACGGTGGTCGAGACGGAGGTGCACGAGCACCGGGTGATGGTGCCCCCCGGCGTTCAGGGCCGGATCGAGGAGATCGCGTCCGTTGGTCGGTATTCGGTCGAGGAGGTCGTCGCGACCGTCAGGGATGATACCCGCCTGCACAGGGTCCGGATGCTCCAGTACTGGCCTGTGCGGCAGCCACGCCCCGTCCGGATGCGGCTTGAACCTATAGACCCGCTCATCAGCGGCCAGCGGGTCATCGATACCTTCTTCCCGCTCATGAAAGGCGGGACGGCGGCACTGCCGGGGCCGTTCGGCGCCGGGAAGACGGTCGTGCAGCACCAGCTCGCAAAGTACGTGAACGCCGACATCATCGTCTACGTCGGGTGCGGAGAGCGCGGCAACGAGATGGCCGACGTGCTCCGCCAGTTCCCGGCCCTCGTCGACCCGACCACCGGCAAAAGCCTCATGGACCGGACGGTGCTCATCGGGAACACCAGCAACATGCCGGTGGCCGCACGCGAGGCGAGCGTCTACACCGGGATAACAATCGCCGAATACTACCGGGACATGGGGTATGACGTGGCCCTGATGGCCGACTCCACCTCCCGGTGGGCGGAGGCGATGCGCGAGATATCCGGGCGGCTCGAAGAGATGCCGGGGGAGCAGGGGTATCCGGCCTACCTTGCCTCCCGCCTGGCGGATTTCTACGAGAGGGCCGGTCGCATGACGGTCTTAGGCAGTACCGACCGGACGGGTTCGGTGACGGTCATCGGGTCGGTGAGCCCGCCCGGCGGCGACTTCTCGGAGCCGGTGACGCAGAACACCCTCCGCGTCGTCAAGGTGCTCTGGGCTCTGGATGCCGACCTGGCGCACGAACGGCATTTTCCGGCGATCAACTGGCTCACCTCGTACTCGGCCTACGCCGGGAGGGTGCAGGGCTGGTGGGCGGAGCGCGCAGCCCCGATGTGGGAAGAGTACCGGGCAGAGATGATGGGCGTCCTCCAGGCAGAGAGCGAACTTTTAGAGACCGTCCAGCTCGTCGGGGAGGACGTCCTGCCTGAAGAAGACAGGCTCGTCCTCGTCCAGGCCAGGTTGATCCGGGACGGATTCCTCATCCAGTCCGCTTTCCACCCCGTCGATACCTACTGTACGGCGGAAAAACAGTACCTGATGCTCGAACTCCTCGTCCGGTTCTACCGGCAGGCACGTGAGGCCGTTGATGCCGGCGTCTCTGCGGCGGCGGTCGGTGGCCTTGCGGTGAAGAGCCGCCTTGAGCGGATGCCGTTCGTTCCGAACGAAGCGTTCCCCGACGAGTACGCGAGGGTCGAGAGAGAGATCGCGGAGGCGTTTGCCGGCCTTACGGCAGGGCGGTCCGCCTACGGGGTGACGACGCGTGGATGAGACACCTTCCGACCGGAAGCAGCAGGGCAAGGGACGGGAATACCTCTCGGTGACCAGAGTGACCGGGCCGCTGATCGTCGTATCGGGGGTAGAGGGCGCGGCCTACGGCGAGGTCGTCGAGGTAACCGTGCCGTCCGGCGAGCGGCGGACGGGCCGGGTGCTGGAGAGCAGGGAGGATACCGCCATCGTGCAGGTCTTCGGCGGAACGGAGGCAGTCGACACCGTCTCCACGTCGGTGCGGTTCACCGGGGAGACGATGAAGATCGGAGTGACCGAAGACCTCCTCGGGAGAATACTCGACGGCACCGGCGAACCCATCGACGGAGGACCGCTCCTCATCCCCGACGCGATGCGGGATATCTCCGGCGATCCGATCAACCCGTCCGCCCGCGACTTCCCCCGGGACTCCATCGAGACGGGCATCTCCGCGATAGATGGGATGAACACTCTTGTCAGGGGGCAGAAACTGCCGATATTCTCCGGGTCGGGTCTTCCGCACGCCCGCCTGGCGGCACAGATTGCGCGGCAGGCGCGGGTCAGGGGCGAAGCGGAGTCGTTTTCGGTGGTGTTTGCCGCGATGGGCATCACCTACGAGGAAGCGGATTTCTTCATCAGGAACTTCCGGGAGACGGGTGCGCTCGAACAGGCGGTCGTCTTCGTGAACCGTGCCGACGACCCCGTCATCGAACGGCTCATCACGCCGCAGGTGGCGCTCACCGTCGCGGAGTACCTTGCCTTCGACCTCGGCTATCACGTACTGGTCATCCTGACCGATATGACCAACTATTGCGAAGCCCTCCGCGAGGTGGCAGCCGCACGGGAGGAGGTGCCGGGCCGGCGGGGGTATCCCGGGTACATGTATACCGATCTCGCCGGCATCTACGAACGGGCCGGCAGGATAAAGGGCCGGGAGGGTTCCATCACGCAGATCCCGATCCTCACCATACCCAACGACGACATCACCCACCCGGTGCCCGACCTGACGGGCTACATCACGGAGGGCCAGATCGTCTTCTCGCGGGACCTGCACCGGAAGGGCATCTACCCGCCGATCGATCTGCTGCCGTCGCTCTCCCGCCTGATGCAGGGAGGGATCGGGGAGGGGAGGACGCGGGAGGATCACGCCGCCGTCAAAGACCAGCTGTATGCCGCGTACGCACGGGGGCGGCGGCTGAGAAACCTCGTCGCCGTGGTCGGCGAGGAGAGTCTCGGGGAGATCGACCGTCTCTACCTGGCGTTTGCCGACCGGTTCGAGCGTGAGTTCCTCAGACAGCCGGAGAACGAACGACGGTCGTTCGAGGAGACGCTCGATGCCGCGTGGCGGCTGCTTTCCATGCTGCCGGAGAGCGA
This sequence comes from Methanobacteriota archaeon, assembly GCA_016841385.1. GTDB lineage: Archaea > Halobacteriota > Methanomicrobia > Methanomicrobiales > Methanoculleaceae > Methanoculleus. The sequence goes on from JAENZF010000102.1 coordinate 5,724, forward strand.
ACTCGTGCGGATCGAACCGTCCCTCATCGAGCGGTATTATCCCCGGCGTACGGAGGGATAGGATGGCCGTCCGGATCATCCCCGGCACCCGCCCGACGCGGATCGAGCTGCAGCGGCTCCGAAAGCGCCGGGAAGTGGCGGAACGAGGACGGGATCTCCTCGAAGACCAGTTGAACTCGATGCTGCTCGAGTTCTTTCAGCGCTATGCACGCTACCAGGCAGACCGGGCGGCGTTCGATGCGGTGCTGGCGGATGCCTACAGCCTGTACCGCGACGCGGAGATGGTCGACGGCCAGACGGCGATCCGGGAAGCCGGATACACCGTGCCCGACCCCGGCGACCTTCCCCTGCAGGAACGATCGGTGCTGGGCCTGCGGGTGCCTGCCCTCGGCGATGCCGCGGTACTGCAGGCCCCCGGCTACTGCCCGATCGGTGCATCGCCCCACATCGTCCTTGCAGCCGGCCGCTTCTCCCGGGTGCTGCACCTGGCGCTCCTCCTCGGAGAAGAGGAGGAGGTGCTCCGGGCGCTTGAGAGGAGCATCACGCGAACCCGCCGGAAGGTGAACGCGATGGACAGGGTGCTGATCCCCCGCATCATCGACACCCTGCGGTATATCGAAGAGCAGCTTGAGGAGCAGGAGCGGGAGGATCTCTACCGCAGGAAGATCACCAAGGCAAAGAAACGGGGCGAGCCGGAGTGACTGCTGCTGTGAATATCCTGCCCTCTCCCCGATCTGCAGGGATGAAAACCGGTTTTTTCGCAAGGGGGTCGTAGTGATGGTGAAGCATCCCGGAGAAAGTATATATGCCCGTCAGCGCAAGAAGTCTGAACCATTTCAAATCCTATTGTAATGGTCAATCCAGCAACAGGAGTGTCCCAGATGAAAACGAAACAACCATGCGGTCCTGAGACCTCGCGTGTGCGCCGGGGGCTTACCTGCAGCGCACCCGGCCGGAAGATCCTGCCGTTAGCCGTTTTGGCGGTGCTTCTCGCCTGCGCCGCCCTCTTCGCAGGATGCGTATCGGCACCCGGCGGAGCGGATGCCACCGCCGCCCCGCCGATCAACGGCACCGTCACCAAAGTCGAGGTCATCCACTTCACCGCGCCGAACCAGTG
>JAENZF010000103.1 GCA_016841385.1 Methanobacteriota archaeon
CTCCATCGAAAACCCGAGCTCCTCCCAGGTCTTCCCCACCATCTCGTGCGGTTCCCGCCCGAGTTTACGGGCGAACTCCCTGTCCACGTGGACATACCGGAGGTCCCGGTCCAGGATATTCACCGTCTCCGGCAGGTACGAAAGGATCGTTGCCAGCGTCTCTGGCTCGCCGTCCGGCCGACGATCCTGCAGGCGGACGAGCTGCATGCCATCCTCTCCGACCCTGCCGGAGTACCGGATCCACCGCTCTCTGCCGTCGCCGGTCCGGAGGGTGCAGGCAAGGGCGGGGAGCTCGGCACGGTCCCGTAGCGATGCCGCGATCGCCCGTCGGCACTCCTCTTCGACGATCCGGGGCAGAAGAAACCGGCTCACGAACTCCCCGGCGTCGCTGCCGAGAAAAGCGTCCCGGTCGACCTCGAGACAGTGCTGCAGTGCTCTGTTGATCCAGACGATACGGTTCTCCGGACCGACCAGAAACACGCCCTCGTCGAGCAGGTCGAGGATCTGCGGCGCCGGCGCGGATTCGACAGAAGCGCCAGAAAACGGTGTCATCGGCAGGACTCCACTTGTACGAAATTATTCTGTCTTTATTATTTATTTATGATTGTGGAAACCCCTTAAGCGGGAAAGATCCGCCTCCCCTATTGCCTTCCGGGCAATGGCGATGCGCGACCCGGGAGAGCGCGGCGGTTTACCCTCAGTCCGCTCATGGCAATGCACATAACTGCGGAGAGGCCAATTAACTTCTAAGCATGGATGGCTGCAGCGGTTCCGTCATGTTCCTCGGCGATAGGGATGCCGATACCGGCAGGGCCATGGGAGGGAAGGCGGCATCGCTGCACCGGATGATCCGGGCCGGCCTTCCCGTCCCGCCGGGGTTCGTTCTCGCGGCGGACTTCTTTGCGGAGTGGACGGCAGCGCTCCAAAAGACCGGCGCCTGGCAGAACCTGCTCTCTGCCGACGAAGGAGAACGGGACGCAGCAATCCGGCAGGTCGCCGCGGCGTGCGGCACGCTCGCGTTCTCGGACTGCCAGCGGGAAGGGCTGCGCCGGGCGCTGGAACGGCTGCCGGGCGGGCTGTACGCCGTCCGCTCGTCCGCAGCCGACGAGGACCTGGCCGGTGCCGCATCCGCAGGCATGTACCGGACACGGCTCGGGATCCGAAAAGAGACGCTTGAATCGGCCGTACGGGACGTGTATGCGTCCCGGTTCGAGCCCCGGGTCTTTGCGTACCGGAGAGAGTCGGGCCTCCCGGCCCGCGATCCCGGCATCGCGGTCATCGTCCAGAGCCTCGTGGAGAGCAGGGTGTCGGGGGTCGCCTTCTCGGCAAACCCGGAGACCAACTCTTTAGACGAGGTCGTCGTCAACGCGAACTGGGGCCTCGGCGAAAGCATCGTCTCGGGACGGGCCACGCCCGACCTGTTCGTCGTCGGACACGGGGACGGGCTCCTCGCGAAACGGCGGGGCGAAAAGCAGGTCTCGTTCTTCTTCTCGCCCGACGGCGATATCGAGGAGCGGACCGGCTACCGCACCGATGAGTGGTCGCTCACCGACGAGGAGGTCTGCCGGCTGCGCGACCTGGTGCTGGAGACGGAGTCGCTCTTCGGCCATCCGGTCGATGTCGAGTGGACGTTCTCCGGGGATGCCTGCTTTCTCCTGCAGGCCCGGCCGGTGACGGCGCTTCTCCCGCTTGATAAGAGGCTCACGACCCCGCCCGGAGAACCCGCCCGCCTCTACATGGACATCACCCTGATCGAGCACGGCATGCAGGGGTCTCTCACGCCCTTCGGGTCGTCGTGGCTCGACCGAATTTGCGCGTACACGCTGGAAGAGCTCACAGGCGTTGCCGGAATCGGCAGCGACATCAAAGAAGGCCTCGGGCAGACGCTCGGCGGGAGGATCTACCTCAACATCTCGAACCTCCTCTGGCTGGAGAAGCCCTGGATGATTGCCCTGCAGTTCGAGGGGCTTGATGCATCGACGGCGGAGGTGCTGCGGAATCTCGATCCAGGGGAGTGGCGGAACCCGGAAAGGCCCGGAAAGATGAAACGGATCGTCTCTTCATCGCTCTGGCGTTCAAAGGACCTGATCGGGAGAGCGGTGCTGGGTTTCCTCTTCCCCGGCCGCCTGCAGCGGCGGTATACAGAGAGGGTTACGGCGTTTGAAGCCGCCCTTGGGGACCTCGACGCAAAAACCCCGGACCTGCAGGAGTTCTGCGAGAAGTCGGGCCGGCTGGTCGTCCGGCTCGTCAAAGAGTCGACGGGAGCAACGCTGATCTGCTCGGAGGCCGCCCGCCTGCTCCTGCGGCGGATGGTTGCAGACGAACCCCAGATCCGGGCGCTGGCCGAACTGCTGGACCGGGCGCACCCGGAAAACGTCACGACGGAGATGGGCCGCTCCATGCACCGCCTTGCAGAGCAGATCGACCCGGCACTCTTGGCGGATCTACCTGCCATCGCAGAACGCATAGAGCGCAAAGAGATGCCCGGACCGTTCATGGAAGCGTGGGAGGGGTTCATGCAGACCTATGGGTGCCGGGGCCCGCGTGAGATCGACCCTGCCGCAAAGGGGTATGCGGGCGACCGGCTGCTCCTCCTGGCCCAGATCAGGAACCTCCATCCGGCCAGCTGCGGGGCGATGAGCCCGGGTGAGCGGTTCCTCGAGATGCAGCGGGACCGGGAGCAGGCGTATACGGAGCTCTTTGGCTACTTCAGGAAGCAGGGGCGCCTGAAAGCCCGGTACTTCAGGCACCTTTCCAGGGTGCTCGAGACCTTCGGGGGTTTGCGTGAAGACCACAAGCACTACCTGGTCATGGTAACGGCCCGCGTCCGGAAGAGAGCGCTCGAGATCGGCCGGCGCCTGGCATCCGCAGATCGGATCGATACCGCGGAAGACGTCTTTCTCCTCGCCATCGAGGACGTCCGCGATGCCCTTGAGAGACCCGGTGCGGACCCAGACAGGGTGGAGAAGAACCGGGCGGAATACGTGCGGGTCGAGAGATGCCGTCGTTTCCCCGCGCTCATCGATTCCCGGGGATGTATCCGGAAGCTGCCGGTCAGGGAACCGGAGCCCGGGGAACTCTCGGGCTACGGCGTCTCGGGCGGGGTGGCACGCGGCCCGGTGAAAGTGCTCCGCTACCCCGGCGATAAGGAGATCCGTCCCGGGGAGATCCTGGTGATCGGGGCGGCAGACCCCGGGTGGACGCCGCTGTTCATCACCGCAGGCGGCATCATCCTCGAGGTGGGCGGGCTCCTGCAGCACGGCTCGATCATCGCCCGCGAGTACGGAAAACCCTGCGTGGTCGGCATCGAGAACGCAACCGCGATACTCTCGGACGGGCAGGTGGTGGAGGTGAACGGCAGCCTCGGGACGGTGAGGATAGATGGCGGGAACGGGTGAAATAAACCCTATTTTAATTTCTTTTCCAGATCAGGCCCCCTCCCGAAATTCCCCAACCCTTATATAACGTAAAAATCTGAGTCATAACTAAGGGAGAGAAAAGCCATTACCGGACCGAACAGCGACCAGATTTTCCCTCTTCACCCATCCGTATTCAACCGCCCCGGCGATGAAAGCCGGTTCGTGAAGTGGTGGTATATCCAGGGGTTCTTCGAAGGGGCGGCCTGCCGGAGGAGGAATTTCGTCGTCTGCTTCTTCTCGCTGAACCTGCCGGACGACGGCACGCAGGGATCGATGTACCTCTGCTCCGTCACCGATCCGGGAACGGGAGAGCACGGCAAAGAGATTCTCCTCGACGGGACATCGCGTGCCTGGTACCTGGAGAGGCTCGGGGACATCCCGGAGGACTTCGGGATCAACAGGTGCATAGCCGAGACGATACAGAAAGAGATCGCCGAATACGGGCTTTACCGCCCGTTCTTCTCACCGGATGGCCCGATGCGGATCGCTCCGGACGGGGTGGCCTGGGAGACCGCGGCTCTCTCGTTTGCACCGTACTCGATATCGGTATCGTTCACGGATCCGGGAGACGGGCAGCCCGTCTCCCTCCTCCTCGAACCACGGATCCCGTTCGTCGACGTCTCAACCCTGCTCCCCGGCAGGGAAGAGCTCGGCATGGAGTACGTGACCTGCCCCCGGCTCTCGTTGAAAGGCCGGTACGGGGACGAGGAGATCGGGGGAGAGGCGTGGTTCGACTGCCAGGCAGGCGGGGATGCGTGGTTTGCGAAGAAGAACCGGGACGGGAGATACGACCCCCTCGGCTGGGACTGGTGCGGCGTCAACCTCGACGACGGCCGGAACCTGCTCTTCATGCACCGGAAGAATATCGAGTCGGGCGAGACCGAAACGAAGTTCTGCGTCCTCTTTGAGGGAGGCGATGCGAGGTACCTCCCGGATTTCGGGCTCGAACCCCTGCGGCTCTGGGAGAGTGAAAAGACCCACATCCGCTACCCGGTCGAGTGGGCGTTCACCGTTCCCGGGATCGGGTGCCGGCTGGTCTTTGCGCCCGATACCGATGCGCAGGAGATCGAACTGATCGGGATATCGGGCGGCATCTGGGAAGGGTCGGGGCAGGTCTCCGGCGAGATCGACGGTGCCGCAGTCTCGGGACGGGGGCAACTCGAGGTCTACGGGTGCGGCTACATACGGAACCTCTCCGACTTCCTCGCCCGGTTCCACGAGAAGATCGACGCGGGACTGGCCGGGATGTTTCCGAAAGCCATCGACTGCGAATGGTGCGACGCCATATTCGGCAGGCGCCAGCCGATACTGGACTGCACGCCGATGACCGAGACGATTGCAAAGCCGGTATGGGATCTCCTGTCCCGGAACGGAAAACACTGGAGGCCGATATTCGGGTTCCTGATCGCCGAGTCGATGGGGGTCCCGATGAACGAGGAGATCGAACGGCTCTTCATCCTCACCGAGCTCCTGCACACCTCGGCGCTCATCATCGACGACATCGAGGACCAGTCGCTTCTCCGCCGGGGTGAGGAGTCCGTTCATATCCGTTACGGCATCGACGTGGCCATCAATGCGGCAAGCACCCTGTACTTCTTCCCGCAGAGCGTCGTGGCCCGGTCCGAGGGGCTGACGGCAGAGCAGCGCTACAGAATCCTGACGCTGATGACCGAGACATCGCTCAAAGCCCATCTCGGCCAGGCCCAGGATATCTACTGGTCGGGGAACATCTCGCGTGAGAACCTCGACCGGTGGCTGGAAAACAGCCTCGATACTCAGCTCCTGCAGATGTACTCCTACAAGACCGCTTCGGCCACCGAAGGGGTCGCTGCTCTCTCGGCGATATTCCTGGACCTTGACGACGAGAAGAAGGAGGCCTGCCTGTCGTTCGGCAGGGCGATGGGCATCGTCTTTCAGATCATCGACGACGTGCTGAACTTCAGCGACTCGCCGGAGTGGCGGAAGGTGCAGGGCGAGGACCTGAAGGCGGGGAAACCGACGTACACGATAATCCGGGCGATCGGGATGCTCGACGGCACGGAGTCGGAGAGGCTCAGGGAGATCCTCTGCACCCCTGCGTTGCGGGAGGACGAAGCGGTTCTGGCCGAGGGGATAGCGCTGGTCAAGAAATCGGGAGCGGTGGAGAGGTGTACGGAGGAGGCGGTGGGGATGATCGAGGAAGCCTGGAAGCAGTTCTCCGGGCATATCCCTCCCTCGCCCGCAAAACTCATGCTCCGGGTGGTCTGTGCAAACCTGATACATATGGCATACGACGTCTGAAGGGCGGCATGGCCGGTACGCCGGCGGCGATAAGCCGGTAAAGAGGAGCGGTGCTGCTGCCGGGCCCGGTGCAGGCCCCGCCAGGGAAGACCTGCACCGCCGGGGGCCGGCATGCCCTGCAGAGGCTTCGGGAGCGGATGGGGAAGGCTTTTATCCGGCCAGGGGAGATCTCCGGCCGTTGCATACGACGGCAACAGGCCTGTACGCGGTGCCGGAGAATGCCGATCGGGCTGGCCGCAGAACGGAGACAGCGCAATGAAGGTGCTTGTGAGGACCCCGGAAGGGGTTGAAGAGGTCAGGGAAGTCGATTCCGACTGGATCATCCCCGGCGATGTCCTGGACGACGGCTCGGTCGTCCTCGAACTCTGGGACGAGCTCTCGGACGACGACTACCTGGCGATGGGGTTGTACGACTGAGCGGTGAGGGCGGAGAACCAGAGGCCGTGCGCAGAAGTGCCGCCGTGCCCGTGATGCGGTTCGTTCACGGCAGGTACACCACCGCGGGTGAGGACCAATCGCCCTGCCTTTGCTCCTCTTCTTGGATCATCGTCTCTATCGCGTCCTCCAGGGGCCCGAGTTTGTTCTGGATGATATCCCAGAGAATCGTTGGTTTCACCGCATAATAAGAGTGAACACTGATATCACGGAGCCCGGCAATCTTTCGCCATTCGATCTCCGGGTGAAGGGCGCTGACGCTCGTGGGAATCTGTTTTGTCGCTTCCCCGATGGTAACAAACCTGAGCACAACGGCGTCAAGGCGCATGCGATCGGCCACGAGTTACTCAAACGTTCGGTTACCTACATAAGAGCGGATTGAGGCGATGGCGTCGCGGATGTCCTCAAGATACAGCAGGAGATCTCTAGGCATAAACGACCTCATCAAGGACGGCATCCCGGATGCGGGGCTTTAAGGTGTCGGCGATGACGAGATCCGTCCTTCGCCCCAGGAGGTCTTCGAGGTAGAACTTGAGGTCCATAAAGTGATCGAACGTCTCCTCTCCCTCCCGGAACTCCACCAGGATGTCGATGTCGCTTGCCGGGGTGGCCTCGTTCCGCACAACCGATCCGAAGATGCCAATACGGGCCACGCCGTAGCGTTCCCGGAGGGTGCGCAGG
>JAENZF010000104.1:0-1982 GCA_016841385.1 Methanobacteriota archaeon
AAGGAGGACCGGAGCGCGCTGCACGAGGCGATGGAGCAGCAGTGCTACGACGACGTGACCGAAGTCCTCACGGAGGGCGGTTGGAAACTATTCCGGGACGTAACCGCGGAAGACCGTGTCGCGACGCTCTCTTCCGACGGGGGGCTTGAGTATGCGTCCCCTTCCGGTTTCACGGCATCAGAGTACGACGGGGAACTGTATTACATCAAGTCACGGCAGGTGGACCTCGCGGTCACGCCGAACCACCGGATGTACGTCAACCTGAACCGGCGCGCCGACGAGTGGGAGGGGTTCCGGCTCATCCGCATGGACGAGCTCCCCGTCCACAAGCGGATGCGGTTCAAGAAGAACGCCGCATGGACGGGGGAGCGGCAGGAGACCTACGAGATCCCGCCCGTCGTCAAGTTCGCGAACCAGAACTCAAAAGGAAGGCTCACCGAGCCCATCCGCATCGGGATGGACGACTGGCTTGAGTTCCTGGGCTACTTCCTCTCCGAAGGGTCCATCCAGCGGCACTACCAGACGCAGGTTCCCTACCGCGTGATCATATCACAGAAGAATCCCGAATCGGCCGAAAAGATCCGGCAGTGCCTCGAACGGCTGCCGTTCCGCTTTTCGTACGACGGTGCAAACTTCGCGATCAACGCAAAGCAGCTCGCGGAGCACCTTGCGCCCTTCGGCAAATGCCATGAGAAGTACGTTCCCGACTATGCCAGACAGCTCCCCCCGGAGCAGATCGGGACACTCCTCGACGCGCTCATGCTCGGGGACGGCTACGTCAACAAGACGACCGGGGTCTCGATATACACCACCTCCTCGAAAGTTCTTGCCGACGACGTCACCGAACTCCTGCTGAAGAAGGGGTGGTCAGGGAACGTCTATCTCAGGCGGGAGGCCGGGACCGTCGCGCCCAACCCGCAGGAAGGGACAACGACCGCGACACACGACATCTACCAGGTGACCTTCATCCGCGACGGCCAGAACGAGCCGAATGTCAACTCAAACGGACAGCGGCATATCGAGAAGCGGCCCTATACGGGCAGGATCTACTGCCTTGAGGTCCCGAACCACACGCTTTATGTCCGGCGGAACGGCATCCCGGTCTGGTGTGGCAACTCGATCTCGGTGGCCAAGGCCGGCATCACCGCGACCCTGAAGTCCCGGTGCGCGCTCCTCGGTGCGGCGAACCCGAAACTGGGAAGGTTCGACCAGTTCGTCCCGATCGGCGAGCAGATCGACATGCCCCCGTCGCTCCTCTCGCGGTTCGACCTCATCTTCGTGATGACCGATCAGCCTGAGCCCGAGCGCGACGGGGCTATCGCCCACCACATCATCAAGACCCACAGCGTCGGCGAGTTGATCAAGCAGCACGCATACGCGCCGCTGCCCGACGTCGACGATGCGTACATCAGCCGAGCGCTTGCGCCCGTCATCCCCGACATCGACCCGACGCTCCTGCGGAAGTACATCGCCTACGCAAAGCGGACCTGCTTCCCCATCCTCTCCGAAGGGGCCCAGGATGCGTTGATCGCCTACTACATGCGGCTCCGGGACCTCGCGAGCGGGAACAAGCCCGTCCCGGTCACCGCCCGGCAGCTCGAGGCGCTGGTCCGCCTTGCGGAGGCGAGCGCCCGGATGAGGCTTTCGAACACCGTCGATACGGAGGATACCGACCGGATCCTCAAGATCGTGGACGCCTGTCTCCGGCAGGTCGCCTACGATGCCGAGACGGGGAGTTTCGATATCGACAAACTCGTGACCGGCGTCATGAAGTCGCAGCGCGACATCATCCGGTCGATCAAGGAGGCGATCCGGAACATCTCCGGCGACTCCGGCGGCCAGGCGAAGATCGACGAGGTCATCGACATCCTGGTGCAGCAGGGCTTCTCCCGCGACAAGGTCGAGCACACCATCGAGCAGCTGAAACGGGGCGGGGATCTGCTCGAGCCCCGGCACGGCTTCATCAAGGTGACGTGATCGGC
>JAENZF010000104.1:2082-6703 GCA_016841385.1 Methanobacteriota archaeon
ATGATCACCGACCGCGAGAAGGCGGCGTTTGAAGCCGGAATCAAACTCGGCGCCCTCTACCACCAGTTCGTCGGGACGCCCATCGCCCGCGAGACGGCCGCGACCGTTGAAGCGGCCATCGAACAGGCTGTCGGGCTGCAGCCCTACGTGACGGGGATCCGCGTCCGGCTGAACCGCGATATGATGGTCTCGAACCGGTTCGGCTACTCGGAACTTGCCGGGCGGATGTTCGACGTCGAGATCACGATCGAGGTCGGCAAGACCGTCTGCCGGGCCCGGCTGCACCTCGAGGACGACTACCCCATGATGGAGATTGTCGAGTTTCATGAAACCGCCCGCGATACCGATCACTGACGACCATATCCACATCGACCCGGTGAACGGCCGGGGCATCGAGGCCGCGAAGGACTTCCGGCGCAGCGGAGGGACGCACATCTTCCTGGTCACGAAGCCCTCCTGGTCGCTTTCGGTCGAGGCCTCGTCGGGCGAAGACTACCGGGAGGTCTTCGAGGCGACGCTCCGCGTGGCCGGTCTGATCCGGGAGACCGGGCTCGTCGTCTACCCGGTCCTCGGTATTCACCCGGCGGAGATGAGCCGCCTCGCCGGACGGATGAGTCTTGATGAGGCCGCCGCCGTGATGATGGCCGGGCTCGACCTTGCCGCCCGTTACGTCGAGGAAGGGCGGGCTGTTGCCCTCAAAAGCGGGCGGCCCCACTACGAGGTGGCGCCGGAGGTGCTCGCGGCATCAAACGCGGTCCTCTTCCACGCGCTCGAACTCGGGGGGGCGTGCGGCTGCGCCGTGCAACTCCACGCCGAGAGCGGGCCCTGCGCCGACGTCGTCGGGATGGCCGCTCAAGCGCGGATCCCGGTCGAGCGGGTCGTCAAACACTTCGCAACCCCCGATACGCCGCTCACCCCCTCCTTCATCGCACGGCACGAGGATATCCCCGCGCTCGCCCGGGCCGGGCGCTGGTTCACCATGGAGAGCGACTACATGGACGAGAACGCAAGGCCCGGTGCGGTGATCGGGCCGAAGTCGGTCCCGCGGTTCACGCGCCGGTACCTCGAGGAGGGGCTCATCACCGAAGAGGATGCCTGGCGCATCCATGCCGGGACCCCGTCGCGCACCTACGGCGTGGATATCGTCCTTCCCTAGCACAACAGCGCACCTTTTTGACGACTCACGCCCAAGAGATCTGAGATGTACTTGAAAGTTCACCGCATACCGGGCGCCGGTGAAGTGGTGGCTGCCTGCGACTCCGAACTGCTCGACGTCACCCTGACGCACGGAGACGTAGAGGTCTGCATCACCGGAGGATTTTACGGCACGGAATGTGCCGCCGAAGAAGAGGTCAGGGGGGCTCTTCTTGGCGCGACGAACGTTAACATTATCGGGAAGCGCGTCGTAGCCCTCGCCATCGCTATGGGGCTGATCACCGAGGAAGACTGCATCATGATCGGCGACGTGCCCCACGCCCAGATATTCAGGATCTGACCCATGACCATACAGACGAGCATCTGCCCCCGTTGCGGGCAGCCGACCGAGGAAGGGCTCTGTCCGCAGTGCCGGGTCGCGGATACCCGGCTGCTTTCCTGCGAGCCCTACGTGACCGCCGTCTACTGTCCGGTCTGCGACTCGCAGAAGCGCGGCAGGACTTGGTCGGACCTGCGGACGCCGCGAGAGGACCTCATCGCCGAGATGGCGGTATCGGCGACGAGCATCCACGAAGACGCGAAAGACCTCAAGGTCTCCGTCCGTTCCGAGGAGATCGCTTCGAACAGGACGGCCTGCACCGTCGACGTGGAAGGGACCCTCTACTCGGTCCCCGTCCACGAGACCTGCCAGGTCGAGATCCGCTGGCAGAAAGAAGCCTGCGACCGGTGCAGCCGCATCTCCGGGGGCTACTACGAGGGGATCGTCCAGGTGCGGGCGACCAATAGAAAGATCAACGCCTACGAGCGCGAGATCGCCACGAGCATTGCGGAGCAGGCAGAAGACTCTCTCCAGGAGTCGGGGGACCGCCTCTCGTTCATATCGGAACTCAAGGAGTCGAGGGACGGCGTCGATATCACCGTCGGGTCCCAGCACCTCGGCCAGACGCTCGCCCGGATGATAACGGGGGCGCTCGGGGGGCGGTATACGACCCACCCGAAGCTGATCGGCGAGAAGGAGGGTAAGGCGCTCTACCGCATCACCTACTCCCTCCGCCTCCCCTACTACCAGAAAGGGGACGTGGTGGTATCCCGGGGCAACTACTTCGAGGTGCGCGATATCGACGGGCAGCGCCTCCGGGTCTTTGACCTGAAGACCGGCATGACCCGGACCCTCGCCGAGGGCGAGGTCGAGCGCATCATCGGCAGCGTCCGTGATGCCGAGTCCGCACTCGTCGTCTTCACGCAGCCGAACCTGGTGGGGCTGATGGATCCGAAGACCTACCAGACGAGGGAACTCAACGCGGTGCCCTGGACATTCCCGGTGGAGGGGCAACCGATCCGGGTGCTCCGCGACGAGGAGCAGGACCGCCTGATCATCGTCGGGTGAGTGTCGCCATGCGTGCGCGGAAGGTGCCGGCGGCCGCCCTCACCAATCTTCTGGATTCAGAGTGGGTGGACCGCACCCGCCGGCCCTACGTCCGGGACGGCACCGCCTGGGTGCCGGTCAGGGAGGGGTATCCCGCCGACGCGGACCTGCCCGAGCGGGAGACCTACCGGGGCCGGGGCTACCACCTCGTCGGCGATATCGCGGTGCTCCACGGCGGCGCGCCGTCGGAGGAGGAGGTCGCCGGGATCATCCGGCACTGCCGTCCCCGGGGGGTGATCCGGGTGAAGGATTTTCTAGGCGCGATGCGTGTCCCGGACGTCGAGGTGCTCTACGGCACCGCCGGCGAGGTGCGGCACCGCGAGCAGGGCTACACCTTCATCCTCGACCCCACAAGGGTGATGTTTGCCAAAGGCAACCGGACGGAGAAGGCAAGAATTGCCGCTCTCGTCCGGCCCGGGGAGCGGGTCGCCGATATGTTCGCCGGGATCGGCTACTTCTCCATACCCGCAGCCTCGAGCGGCGCACGGGTCCACGCGATGGAGATCAATCCAATAGCCTTTGAATACCTGAAACGAAACATTATGGCAAACCACGTCGCGGATCGCGTCACGGCACAGGTCGGGGACTCGCGGACGCTTCTTGCCGGAGTCTACGACCGGGTCCTGATGGGGCACTTCGATGCCCCGTCGATGCTCGCCGACGCCCTCGCCCACGTCCAAAGCGGGAGCGTGCTCCACGTCCACAGCATCGGCGATGCAGTGTGCGAGATCCGGGAACAGGCGGCGGAAGCCGGCTTTGCGGCGGCAATCACCTCCCGCCGGGTGAAGAAGTACGGCCCGCACGCGTGGCATATGGTGCAGGATGTGACGGTATCGTGAAGACACTCTTGGGAAAGACGGTGGTCCTCGCCGTGACGGGGAGCATCGCAGCCGTCGAGACGGTGAAACTCGCCCACGCCCTGCGTCGCCGGGGCGCGACGGTGCAGGCGGTCATGACCCCGGCAGCAGCCGGGATCGTCCACCCCGACGCCCTGGCTTACGCAACCGGGCGGCCGGCGATCACCCGGATCACCGGCCTCGTGGAGCACGTCCTCTACTGCGGCGAGGGCGGCGCGGCGGACCTCCTGCTGATCGCCCCCTGCACGGCGAACACCATCGGGAAGATCGCCTGCGGGATCGACGATACCCCGGCAACCACCTTCGCCACGACGGCGCTCGGCCGGGGGATGCCGGTGGTGGTCGCTCCCGCGATGCACGAGAGCATGTACCGTCACCCGGGCGTCGCGGAGAACCTCCGGCGGCTCCGCTCCTGGGGTATCGATGTCGTCGACCCGAAGGTCGAGGAGGGGAAGGCGAAGATCGCCGACAACGACGTCATCGTCCTCCACGCCGAACGGGCGGTCTCCGGCCGGCCGCTCGCGGGCAAAAGAGTCCTGATCACGAGCGGGGCGTGCGCGGAACCCCTCGACGACGTGCGGGTCCTCTCCACCCGGTCGACCGGGCAGATGGGCCAGGCGCTCGCGCTCGAGGCCTTCCGGCTCGGTGCCGACGTGACGGTGGTGCATAGCGGCTCGTTCCCGTGCGTCCGAAACATCGCCGTCACGACCGCCGGAGAGATGCGGGAGGCGGTCCTCGCGGTCTGCCGCGAAGGGGTCGACATCTACGTCAGCGCGGCCGCGATATCGGACTATGCCCCGGAGCGCCGGGAAGGGAAGATCCCGAGCGGCTCGCCCCTGACAGTCAGGCTCGATCCCCTCCCGAAGGTCATCGACGAGGTGATGGCGGCCTGCCATCCCGTGACGGTGGCGTTCAAGCTGGGATGGCACGAGGAGGAGCGGGCGAGAGCGATGCTTGACGCAGGTGCGAACGTTGTCGTCGTGAACGCTCCGCCGGTGATGGGGGCGGCCGAGGGGTCGTTTCTCCTCATGACCGCCGGCGGGTCAACCGACGTGACGGGGAGCAAGGAGGAGGTCGCGGCGGCGGTATGGTCAGGACTGCTGTAGCCTTCTCCCCCGGGCACATATCCGGCTACTTCAGGCGCGTCGAGGGGAGCGATCCCCGGACCACCGGGAGCGTCGGG